>DAOPKR010000067.1:3917-21820 GCA_035391305.1 Draconibacterium sp. | reverse complement strand
TGAATTGGGAAATTCAGCCATTAACAAATACTATTTTGGCGAAGTAAAAACAATGGCGCGCCCCGATATAAATTCAATGGTGATAAAAAGCAGCCGTAAAATTTCCGGACATTCTTTAAATATGTTTTTAAAAGAATGGGCACCAAAAGCATACCGGATCAAAGGCTTCGTAAATCTGAAAGAAGGAAAAACAGCGGTTGTTCAATGTTCTTTCGATGAAATTGAAATAATTGAAATTGAAAATACTTTTCATCCCACCGAAATCGTCGCACTTTCAAATCAATTTAATTTAAAGGAGTGGCACAAATCTTTTAAGGAAATTTGAAGGTTAGTGTGATTTCAGAACAGCCATTTTTAACGCTTCTGAATATTTATTTGAGTCTTCTGATTTTTTAGGTTAATCAATAATTAAATTGTTCTTAGAACGAATATAAATTAGCTATTTTAGTGGCGTTGCAGTTGGGGGAAACAAGCCGTTAATCTACTTTTGCAACTTGAAAATATTAAATCAAATTAAAATAGAACTTCTATGAGTAAATTCTTAATGACATCAATTGGCCAGAAATTCCTGATGAGCATCACAGGACTGTTTTTGGTAATGTTTATCGGTGTTCATTTAACCATTAACTTACTGTTAATCGTTGACAACAGTGGTGAACTTTTTAACCAGGGAGCAGAATTCATGGCAACTAATCCGCTGATCAAAATTATGGAACCTATTTTAGGGCTTGGTTTCATGATTCACATTATTTGGTCGTTTTATCTTGAATACAAAAACTGGAAAGCGCGCCCGGTTAAGTATGCAGCAAAAAATATGGGAGCATCCAGTTCGTGGGCATCGCGCAATATGCTTGTTTTGGGAGCACTGGTACTTGTATTTCTTGTGATGCACATCATTGATTTCTTTTGGGTTATTAAATTTAATCCGCAAGCTATGCCAAAAACCGCTGATGGACTGGAAGATACTTACACGCTTGTTGCAAGTTTGTTTAAAGAAAGCATTGTTTATGGCTTGTTCTACATACTTGGAGGAATTTTACTGGGAATCCATCTTTCACATGGATTTTGGTCTGCTTTTCAAACATTGGGACTGAGCAATAAAAACTGGTTAAAACGCTTGCAGTTTATCGGTAAACTTTATGCAATTGTAATTGCAGTTGGATTTTCAATCATCCCGTTATATTTCATGTTAGGTTTATATAAATAAGGAAATTGGTTATGAGCATATTAAATTCAAAAATACCTGAAGGCCCTTTGGCAGAAAAATGGAGCAAACACAAAGGCGCTATTAAAGTTGTGAGCCCGGCCAACAAACGCAAACTTGAAATTATTGTTGTTGGAACTGGTCTGGGTGGAGCTTCCGCCGCCGCTTCTTTAGCCGAGCTTGGCTATAAAGTAAAAGCTTTCTGTTACCAGGACAGCCCGCGCCGTGCACATTCAATTGCCGCGCAGGGCGGAATAAACGCTGCAAAAAACTATCAAAACGATAATGACTCGGTTCACCGTCTTTTCTACGATACGATTAAAGGTGGCGACTACCGTTCGCGCGAAGCAAATGTTTACCGTTTGGCCGAAGTTTCTCCAAATATTATTGACCAGTGTGTTGCACAAGGCGTTCCGTTTGGCCGCGAATATGGCGGTTTGCTCGATAACCGTTCTTTTGGAGGGGTATTGGTTAGCCGGACTTTTTATGCACGCGGGCAAACCGGTCAGCAGTTGCTGATTGGTGCATACCAGGCTTTAAACCGCCAGATTGCAAAAGGTGCTGTTGAAATGTACAGCCGCCACGAAATGCTGGATATAGTAAAAATTGATGGAAAAGCCCGCGGAATAATTGCCCGCGATTTGGTTACCGGAAAAATAAAACGATTTGGTGCTCATGCCGTAGTAGTTGCAACCGGCGGTTACGGAAACGTATTTTTCCTTTCAACAAATGCTATGGGAAGCAATGGCTCGGCAGCCTGGCAATGTTATAAACAAGGTGCATTTATGTCGAATCCTTGTTTTGTTCAAATCCACCCAACCTGTATCCCTGTTCATGGCGACCAGCAATCGAAATTGACGTTGATGTCGGAATCGTTAAGAAACGATGGCCGTGTTTGGGTTCCGAAGAAAAAAGAGGATGCGGTGAAATTGCAAAAAGGAGAAATTGGACCGAATGATATTAAAGATGGAGACCGTGATTTCTACCTGGAAAGAAGATATCCATCATACGGTAACCTTGTTCCGCGTGACGTTGCTTCACGTGCAGCAAAAGAACGCTGTGACGAAGGTTTTGGA
Organism: Draconibacterium sp.; assembly: GCA_035391305.1. Taxonomy (GTDB): domain Bacteria; phylum Bacteroidota; class Bacteroidia; order Bacteroidales; family Prolixibacteraceae; genus Draconibacterium. The sequence goes on along the minus strand of DAOPKR010000067.1, from coordinate 19,540 downwards.
GTAAACGGCGAAGGAAAAGCAGTTTTCCTCGATTTTAAATATTCGATTGAAAGACTTGGCAAAAAGGTAATTGAAGCACGTTATGGAAACTTGTTCCAGATGTACGAAAAAATTACTGACGTTGATCCATATAAAGAACCAATGATGATTTACCCTGCAATCCACTATACAATGGGTGGAATCTGGGTTGATTATAACTTAATGACAACAGTTCCCGGTTTGTATGCAATTGGAGAAGCCAACTTCTCAGATCACGGTGCCAACCGACTGGGAGCATCTGCATTAATGCAGGGTTTGGCCGACGGATATTTCATTTTACCATATACTATTGGCGATTATCTTGCTGAGGAAATTATGGTACCAAAAATCGATACAAACAAGCCTGAGTTTGAGGCTGCTGAAAAAGCTGTATCCGGTCGTATTGAAAAATTATTCAATATAAAAGGAAAGAAAACAGTTGACTATTTCCACAAAAAATTGGGCCAGATTATGTGGGATAATGTTGGAATGGCGCGCAATGCTGAAGGTTTGAAGATTGCAATTGCAGAAATTAAAAAAATTCGTGAAGAATTCTGGCGCGACGTAAAAGTTCCTGGTGAACTAAACAACCTTAATCCGGAACTTGAAAAAGCCGGACGTGTTGCCGATTTTATTGATATTGGAGAACTGATGGCACGCGATGCACTTGACCGGAACGAATCATGCGGCGGACATTTTCGTGAAGAGTCGGCAACCGAAGAAGGCGAAGCAAAACGCAACGACGAATTGTTTACCTATGTTTCTTGCTGGGAATTCAAAGGCGAAGGAAAAGAACCTGAGCTGCATAAAGAAGCGCTGAAATTTGAAAATATTAAGCTGTCGCAGCGTTCATATAAATAGAATTTAAGTATCAAGAAAGATAGAATCAAGACACAAGACAAGGAAAACTAAAATCTTGATTCTTGAATCTAAAAATCTAAAATCTAAAAGAAATGGCTGATAAAATTCTGAAAAAACTCAATATAAAAGTCTGGAGACAAAACAGAGCTTCAGAAAAAGGGAAATTTGAAAACTATACAATTGAAAATATTTCAACTGGTTCTTCTTTCCTTGAAATGATGGATATCCTGAACAACGAACTAATTGAAAAAGGAATCGATCCAATTGCTTTCGACCACGATTGCCGCGAAGGAATTTGCGGAACCTGTAGTTTATATATCAACGGCCGCCCGCACGGACCAGACACTGAAGTTACTACTTGCCAGTTACACATGCGCAAATTTAAAGATGGAGAAACAATAACAATTGAACCATGGCGCGCAAGGGCATTTCCGGTTATTAAAGATTTAATTGTTGACCGGTCGGCATTTGACAAAATTCTCCAGGCCGGAGGTTTTGTGTCTGTAAACACAGGTGGCGTTCCTGATGCTAATACAATTCCGGTTGCATACCAGGATGCTGAAGAAGCAATGGATGCAGCTGCATGTATTGGTTGTGGTGCATGTGTTGCGGCTTGTAAAAACTCGTCGGCTATGCTGTTTGTTTCTGCAAAAGTTTCGCATCTGGCAAAATTGCCACAAGGCAGAGTTGAAGCAAAAAGCCGGGCAAGAAACATGATTGCAAAAATGGACGAACTTGGTTTTGGCGGCTGCACCAATACCGGAGCCTGTGAAGCTGAATGCCCAAAAAGTATTTCAATTGTAAATATTGCCCGTTTGAACAGGGAATATTTAGTTGCGCGAATGTCAGAATAATTAAAATTTTCCAAAGTTTGCTACTTTGGAAATGCCTGATAAGTATTTTAAAAAAGCCTTCCGGTCAATTGACCGGAAGGCTTTTTTATTGAAAATAATTCACATTAAATTGTGAATAAGTAAGTAGGCGAACAAATAAAATCCTGTTCCGGATTCATTAACTTCGCAGGAAACATTACGGAATTATGCCATACAGACGTTTACCGACAACTGACAAAGCAAGGACAAGGGCTCTTGAAGCCGCTTTACAAAAAGTGGAATTCAAAAACGGGAAGGTTGCTATTTCAGCAAAATCAATCGAGGAACTTCAAATTGTTAAAAGCAAATTTGAAAATCTGTTGAAACATTATGAAATGAATATTCAGATTCAGGCTGATAAAAACCATGAGTTTAAAGCAAAAATGGATAAAGCCCGAATGTATGTTTCGCATTTTATCCAGGTTTTGTACCTCACTTCTGAACGTGGTGAAATTAACGGTGGAATTAAGTATTATGGATTAGACGAATTCGAAGGTAAAGTTCCACCGCTAAACACAGAGGAAGAAATTTTACACTGGGGAAACAAAGTTGTTGAAGGCGAACAAAAACGTATTCAAAGTGGCGGCAGTGCAATATATAACCCTTCAATTGCATTGGTCCGGATTAAAGTTGAAGAATTCAGGGATGCTGCTATTTTTCAGCAAAACCTGAAAAAGAATACTACCCGTACCTACAACGCGATGCAGGAATTGCGAAAAGCCACAAACGATTTTATCAGCCAGTTGTGGAATGAAATCGAAGAAGGTATTAAAACCGACAATCCGAAACATAAACGCCAGATCGCTCAGGAGTATGGCATAGTTTATATATTCCGGAGAAAAGAAAAGAGAAAACTTACAGACAAAGAACTACAGCGGGATCTGCTGTTTGATTTTGCTTAGCCTTTGAATTTCAAAACAGTAAAGTTTATTTGGAATACCTTAATTCCTGATTAGCTTCACTGTTTTGTCGTTTTATCATCAGCATAAAGATTACAATAAGAACAAAACTTACAACAGCCATGTAATAGCTGTCGGAAGTAGAACCAATATCTTCTATATCAGGAGTTATCATCTTTTTATCTATCATGTACATTGCAACAACCGCAACACCGTTATTTATAAAATGTGCAATGATTGGCAACCACATTGAACCGCTCCAAACCAGCAAATAACCAAATAAAACCCCAAGAAACATGCGGGGTACAAAACCATAAAACTGCATGTGCAGGGCACTGAAAAGGATCGCAGTAATCCAGATTCCCCAATGAATATTTTTTGTCCAGTTTGTAAAAATACGCTGAATAACACCGCGAAACAGCAGTTCTTCGCCAATTGCCGGTAAAAAGGCAACCATGAAAATATTAAAAAGCAACCCACCGAAACTATCAACTTTTAAAAATGCCTCAGTAAGTTCTGCGGCTTTTACCTCTAAATTTTTTATCAAATTTTCAATCCCCGACAACCATTCGGGCAACTGCATGTTTGCATTCATTTCACCCATAAAATTTATTAATGGTGAAGCCGAGAAACTGAGCAGCAAAACCAAAAGTACAGATGCAAAGTTTACAGATTTATTCAAACTCAGGTATTCAGTACTATTTCCGTGAAACAACCAACCCAAAATAAACGGAGGAATAATAAAAACACCAATTGACTGAACTACCTGAAAATACTTTAAAATCGCTATGTTTTCAGGGTTATTCAGGTCATTGATATTTGATATGTTTAACATTGATCCGAACCCAAAAAAAGGCATGGCAACTACAAGAGATACAACCAGAAACGCCAGGAAACTCGCAATAATTATAAATAATGAAAACATGAATTGCGAAAGAGGTTTCAAATCACGAAAAGCAGTAAATGGCATATTTGTTTTTTTCGCAAAGATAGCTTTTAATAGCCGGAAGTTGGAAACGCAAAGCTTGAAGTTAAAATTGAGTTTATTTTTATTGTCCAAATAATTATAATTTTGAAAAATGCTCGCTTTGCTTACCATATTTTTCACTTCGTTTTTCATTGCTTTTAGCGGTGCAATGATGCCGGGTCCGTTAATGACAATGACCATTGGCGAAAGTGCAAGAAGCGGGCCGTGGGTAGGCCCAAAAATGATTGCCGGCCACGCTGTTCTGGAGGTTGCGCTTTTACTCGGTTTATTTTACGGGCTGGCTCCACTGTTCAAAAACGAAATCTTCTTTGCAGGAATTGCTTTGGTTGGAGGTTTGATATTGATTTGGATGGCGCAAAGTATGTTCCGGTCAATACCGGCGCTGGAAATTAAAGCAGAAAACACTCCGAATAAAACCATGAATTTATATCTGGCGGGAATTCTTATGAGCCTCGCCAATCCGTACTGGATAATTTGGTGGGCAACAATTGGACTAGGTTATGTTCTTGTGTCAAAAGAATTGGGTTTTGCCGGAATAATTTTCTTTTTTATGGGACACATTTTGGGTGATTTGGTTTGGTATTCAGCCATTTCAATTGCGGTTGGAAAAGGACGAAAGTTTTTTAGCAATAAGTTTTACCGCATTTTGGTTGGAATTTGTGCAGCTATTTTAGCAATTTTTGCTTTTTGGCTGATTTGGGATGGAATAATGAAACTCATCAAAATTGGGTGAAACATTTACCTTTAGCACACATTTTACTTCAACTTTAATCTCCGAAATTTAAACTTTTAGCATTGAAATGAGTTACTTTTTGCCCTTTTTACCAGCTTTTTAACCAGTTTTTTTTTATGGACTAAAAGATCATCGTCACTGAGAATTTTACTTAAAGTTTCAGCGTGCATTGGTTATTAGTGCCAAATAAATCGCGGTTAAAACAGCCGTATCCCGTTTATTCAATTATTAATTCTTTTTCAACGTAATAATCACCAATCCAAATTCTCCCGCCAGGTTTTTTCCAATCTCCCGATTTCATATTCGATCCCGGAAATGAAAAAGAACATTTTACTTTTCCTGAAGGAAGCGACGGAAAATTGGATAATTCCACATTTCTTGTCATTTTCTCACCCGGTTTTAACTTGCAATACCAACTGTCCTGAACTTTGTCAAATGCCGTATTATAAACCTGATTGGGAAAATAATAAGTGCCATTCACCGAAAGCCAGGTTCCGTTGGTTACATAGTGAAACCGTGAAGCGCCCATTTTATCGGGATCGAGAACATAAATATTTTCCAGATCAATATTGGTAACCTGAAATGTGTATTCAATTGTCGCCTGGTTTTTCTTTTTAACACGGGTTAGTTCAACTTTAATTCCTTCACGCAATAAGTCCGACGAGATGAGCGCTTTTTTAAATTCATTTTGCTCCTCCATATTTCCGGTGAATTGATGCCCCAACTGACCAAAATGAATTACATTTTTAGGATAAAAAATTGCGTCTTCAGGAACGATTGATGGCATTTGTGGAAAAGATGACATCTCCATCGGAAAAAATACCCCGATAAAAAGTCGTTCATCACCTGAAACTACAACAAAATGCTGGCCTGAGTACTTTTCTTTTTCCTTTTCAGTATTTAAGTAGAAAGTATGCGATGACCAGTCATACAAATCAATTTCAGTGCTTTTAACCCACGGAGTTGATTCCAATTGAAGTGAATTCAGATCAACGTCAGAGTCATGAACTAAAAGTTGCCCCTCCTTTACAAGGAAAATATTTATATCCGACTGAGTATGGTTTCTGTAGTTTTCAACATCGCTCAAACAGGAAGTAAAAAGTAAAATAAACAACAGGTAGAAAAATGTTTTCATGGCGAGGCAGCTTATAGTTTTTTTAGATTGATGAAGATATTTAAACTTTGGTTGCGCCAGTTGACTTAATTTTCGATTTGTGTTTTTTGTATTGCAAATTGGAACCCGCACACCTCACCCCTAAAAATTTGTTAAATCAATTCATCCAATCGATTGTTATTCTTTTAATGATTTAAAAAAGGATACTTTTGTCGCCTGATAGATTTAAGACAATTAGTATTGAGTATCAAGACAAAAAACAAAGAATAAATAAAATGGCAAAAATTCAAAAAACATTATTGATGATCCTCGATGGCTGGGGAATTGGCGATGGTTCGAAAGCAGATATCGTTGCAACAGCGCCCACTCCTTTCATGGATTCATTAATTGAAAAATATCCGCATTCGCAGTTAATGGCTTGTGGCGAAGACGTTGGTTTACCTGAAGGACAGATGGGAAACTCAGAAGTTGGCCACCTCAGTATTGGTGCAGGCCGTGTTTTGTACCAGGACATGGTAAAAATTACAAAAGCAATCCGCGACAAATCAATGTGGGAAAATCCGCAAATTCTGAAAGCCTACAATTATGCCAAAGAGAATAAAAAGAAAGTACACTTAATTGGGTTAATTGGCCCCGGTGGAGTTCACGCACTGAGCACACACATGGTTGCTTTGTGCCAGATTGCCACCGACATGGGTTTGGAAGACATTTTTGTTCATGGATTGATGGATGGCCGCGACACTGATCCACGCTCGGGTTATGGTTTTCTGGAAACAGATTTAAAGGCGCTTGAAACTACAAATGCAAAATTCGCCTCGGTAATTGGCCGCTATTTTGGAATGGACCGCGATAAAAACTACGACCGTTTAAAATTAGCTTACGATTTATATACACAAGGAAAAGGCGAAAAATCGACTGATTTGCTCGCAACGGTAAAAGCGTCATACGATGCCGGTGTTACCGATGAATTTATGAAACCAGTTGTAATGGTTGACGATAAACAAAACCCAGTTGGATTAATCGAAGATGGTGACGTTGTAATTTGTTTCAATTTCAGAACTGACCGTTTGCGCCAGACAACAATTGCTTTCACGCAGAAAGATTTGCCTGAATTTGGTATGCACACCATGAATTTACAATGGTACACCATGACAAATTACAAAGCCGACTTTAAAGGGATTAATGTAATTTTCGATAAAGAAAACGTAACAAACACAATGGGTGAAGTGGTTTCGAATGCAGGGTTGAAACAAATCCGTATTGCAGAAACCGAAAAATATGCACACGTAACTTTCTTTTTCAGCGGTGGCCGCGAAGATGAATTCCCGGGAGAAAGCCGCATTTTGGTTCAATCGCCAAAAGTACCGACTTATGATTTGCAGCCCGAGATGTCGGCACCGGAAGTAAAAGATGCGATTGTTCCAAAACTCAGAAACGGGGAAGCCGATTTTGTTTGTCTGAATTTTGCCAACGGCGATATGGTAGGCCACACCGGAGTTTATGAGGCTATTTACAAAGCTGTTACAGCTGTCGACCAGTGTGCCAAAGAAGTTGTGGAAGCAGCATTGGAAGGCGGTTTCAATATTATGATTATTGCCGACCATGGAAATGCTGACAATGCGGTTAACGAAGATGGCTCTGAAAATACTGCCCACTCGCTTAATCCGGTTCCATGTATTTTTATTTCTGACAAAAAAGGAATAAGCCTGCAAAACGGCATTCTTGCAGATGTAGCTCCTACTTTGCTGAATGTTATGGGATTGGAAGTTCCGAAAGAAATGACAGGGAAGAATTTGATAAAATAGCTATTCAGATACGAAGCCGCAAAGGCACAAAGAATATAAGAAACTTCGTGGCTTTGCGGCTTTGTGTTTAAAACCAGATTTCATGATTGAAATTGGCCATACAATAATAAGCCGCGATATTTTTGAAGAACAGTTTCTCTGCGATTTGTTGAAATGCAAGGGAGCGTGCTGCGAAGAAGGGGATTCAGGCGCTCCTTTAACAAAAGAAGAAGCTGAAATTATTGAAAGGGAATATCCAAACTTCAGTGAATTCCTGCCCGGTAAACACAAGCATGAAATTGAAAAACAGGGGTTTTCGGTAATTGATAGTGATGGAGATTTGGTTACGCCGCTGCTAAATAACCGGCAGTGTGTTTACACTTTTACTGATGAAAAAGGCATTCTGAAATGTGGAATTGAAAAAGCTTTTATTGAAGGGAAAATAACTTTCCGGAAACCGGTTTCATGTCATCTGTTTCCAATCAGAATAACCCAATATAAACGTTTTGACGCAGTAAATTACCAGGAACTTGCCATTTGCAAAGACGGTAAAGCCTGCGGCAAATCGGCAAAACTACCATTATACAAATTTCTGAAAGAACCGTTAATCAGAAAATACGGCGAAGAGTGGTACAGCGAAGTTGAAGTAGCCGCTGAATATCTGGAAAATTCAAAATAAAATATCTTAATGTTTTACAGGTTAAATTCAATTTGATATTTGGCAGGATCTAGATTCCATTTTTCAAAAAGCCATTTTGCTCCCCGTAAATCATATTGTTCCCGTGAAAGCTTTTCAGCCTTTTTTACCATTTCAGCAACTCCGTCAACAATTTCGGGACTTTTTTCTCCAAGACAATCTATTACGTTTAATGCGTGACAACGCGCCATCTCATTCGGATTTTTTAAAACTGACAGCAAAGCTTTTTTGGCGGTTTCCTTCTCTCCCAAATTATATAACGCTTCAGCAGCAACTGCGACTACATTTGCTGATTTATCAAAAGTTGCAGCTTTCAATTCATTGATTGCCGGTTCCGCCTGATTACCTAATATTAGCAAACCAGTAGCCCCCCAATAACGAACTGCACTTTCGTTACTTTTCAAAAACTCCAGTAATGTTTCAAGATTTGAAATTTCACCGAGAGTTGCAATTTCGGCTGCATTAATTATTTCGTTTGAATTTACACTACCTGAGCGCATATAATCATACACAGGCATTTCTCCGGCACGATCAACCCGGTCAGCTTCAGGTATAAAACCGGCATCATAAATATTTGAAACCCAATCTTTATTTGCTGCCCGCATTCGTTCCAAAACTTCAATATAATTTAAATCATCAGCCAAATTATTCACTTCCCACGGATCATTTTCGGTGTCATATAATTCCTCAACCGGTTTTGTTTTCCAAAAGGCACTTTGAATTTCGTTACACTCGCCATTTAAAAAAGCCTTCTCCCACGAAACAATTGAAGGTGCCTTCCATAAATATTCCAAATGCTGTCCATAAATTCTGTATGGCATATAATTTCGTATATAACGGAAGCGTTGGTCACGAACTGCCCGGCTCATATCAAATCGCTCATCCATTCTACCTCGAAACATGTACGCATATTCAGGATCAGGTGTTTTTTGATTTCCCAGAAAGGCATTTCCCTGCAAATATTCAGGAATTTGAATTCCGGCAATGCTCAGGAGCGTGGGTACCAAATCGACAAAACTAATCAGTCGGGTTACTTTCACCCCAGCCTTTTTTTCAGGAAATAAGTATTTATATTTTTTAGGAATTCGAATAATAAATGGCACGCGTGTTCCGGTTTCATAAACATATCGTTTACTACGGGCAAGCACACCGCCGTGGTCGCCATAGTAAAATACGATTGTGTTTTCTAGTAAGCCGGCATCTTCCAGTTCTTTCAATTTTTCGCCAACCCAGGAATCCATATCTTCCACTTTATCGTAATACTGCGCCCAATCGTGTTTCATTTCGGGTGTTGCCGGATGATAAGGCGGAAGCGGAACTTCTTCCGGATTGTGTCTTAAATCTTCATTCGGAATAGATTTATGAAGGCAGCTTTCATGTGAGATGGTTGTATTGAAAACGGCAAAAAATGGTTTTCCTTCCGGCCGGTTTTTGTAGTGTGCTTTGTTACTGCAATCGTCCCAAATACTTTTATCATCGAAGTTTCCAAGGTTGTAATCGGTTTTTACATTATTTGTACAGTAATAACCGGCTTCCCGCAGGTATCCAGGATAAGTTTTTACAATATCCGATTTCGCGTAAAAACTTCGCATGTTTTCATTTCCGCCTGAACAGGCATAAACTCCGGTAAGAATTGTATTCCTGGTTGGTGCACAAACAGGGGCGTTTGCATAGGCATGTGTATATAAAAACCCCTCGGATGCAAGTTTGTCAAGATTTGGTGTTGTTGCAAACTCATCGCCGTAATATCCTAATAGCGGACTATTGTCTTCACTTGTGAGCCATAAAATATTAGGGAGCTCTTCGGGAATTTTATTTTTGTTTCGTTGAAATAGTACTGCAATGAGAATTATTAAAATTACAAGTACTGGTAAGACTTTCAGAATTTTAGATTTCATAGGTTAAGGTTTATTTATTTGAAAACAGATTCAAAACAATGCAGGGGAAAACCAAAGTTGTCAATTCATAATTTCAACCCGGTTTCCATCCGGATCCAGAACAACACTCTCGTAATATCCATCGCCGGTTGTACGTGGTTCATTTACTATTTTATAGCCATCATTTTTCAATGTTTTTGTGAGTTGATCCACTTTTTCCCTCGAACCAACATTAATTGCAAAGTGAATAATTCCGATAAACTGTTTAACAGAATCGTTTCTTGATGCAGGAATCCGCGGCATTTCCATTATCTCCAAACGGCAATCAGTGTCAAAAGAAAGAAAATAGGATCGGAATTCTTTTGAATGATTATAGTAAATTTCGGTACTTGAAGCATCAAAATAGTGAATATAGAAATTACGCATTCCTTCGAGATTGCGGGTCCAAATGGCTATGTGATCAATTTTCATATTTTTTTGAAAGATTGTGAGACAAAAATATTTAAACACTAAAACTCGAAAACAACATTGCTTTCAATCCAAACCGTTCCATTCGTTAAAAAACTGTTCTAAAAACTGTTCCATAAATATATGCCGTTTTTCTGCCAATTCAATGGCTGTGTCGGTATTTAAGCGATTTTTTAACAATAGAAGTTTTTCATAAAAATGATTAATAGTTGGTGCAGTTGTTTTTTTGTAGCTTTCAAAATCGGTATGTAATTCTGGTTTTATTCCGGGATTATAAATTGGCCGTCCTTTATTTCCGCCATATGCAAATGTTCTTGCAATGCCAACTGCACCAATAGCATCCAACCTGTCGGCATCCTGCACAATTTCTGCTTCAACAGATGTTGCCAATGTTTCTACCCCCGCACCTTTAAACGAAACCTGCCCAATAACTTCAAGTATCCTGTCAACCTCAGTTTCCCTTACATCTATTTTCTTTAACCACAATTTGGCATTCGATGTTTGTTTATTTCCGGTAATTTTCCAGTCATCAATATCATGCAAAAGCGCCGCCATTTCAATAACAAACCGGTTTCCTCCCTCGGTTTCTGCAATTTTCAGGGAAAGGTTCCGAACACGGTGAATGTGCCACCAATCATGACCGGTTGCTTCATCCGAAAAAATCTCCTTTATATAATTTTCAGTTTGAGCAATTATTTCTTTTTCTGATATATTGACCATAATAGTCTAAAATTATTGTTTGCTTAGCAATTGCAATGTATAAAAAAAGTTAAAGCAGAACGATTTACAAAAACAAACAACTATTGGTCAAACAGATACAAACTTATCGATGAAGTACCAATAGTAGCACGAAATCATTTTTTACTATTTTTGCCAGCGCCGAAAATGGCCTATAATTTATTACGAAAAACAAAACGTAAAGAATTAAAATGACAAAAAAGTCGAAACTTACTATTTCAGCTCTCTTCAACGAGTCAGTGAAGAATTATTCAAACAAAAAATCATTGGTTTTTGTAGGTGAAGAAAATTATACTTATCAGCAACTGGGCAATGACGCAAAACTTGTAGCTACCCTACTTTCGGATTTGGGTGTAGCAAAAGGTGATAAAGTAGCCATTTTAAGTACAAATATGCCCAACTGGGGAGTTGCCTTTTTTGCAATTTCAATTGTTGGGGCAGTTGCTGTTCCTATTTTGCCGGATTTTCACGACAACGAAATAAAAACAATAATTGAACATTCCGAAGCAAAAGTAATATTTGTTTCTTCAGGATTATTTGGCAGTTTAACCTCGGAATCACAACAACTTCTTGACCAAATAATACTTATTGAAAATTTTGCGCTTGTACCTAAAAATGCAAAAACTCAGAATCCTGAAACATTAAAATCATCGCTGCCATCCGCTATTAATGAATCTGTTCAGGCTGAAGTTGAGGAAGAGGATTTGGCATCCATTATTTATACTTCTGGAACCACAGGTAATTCGAAGGGAGTGATGCTTACACATAAAAACCTGGCCTGGACTACGCAACAATGTTACACTTTGCAGGAAATAAACTCGGGCGATCGCTTTATTTCGTTGCTTCCACTTTCACATACTCTTGAAAACACAGTCGGTTTTTTGTTACCGGTAAAATATGGAGCTTCGGTTCATTACCTGCGTAAACCGCCTGTTCCATCGGTATTGTTGCCGGCGCTGGAAGTGGTAAAACCAACGATTATGCTAACCGTTCCGCTTATTATTGAAAAAGTTTTCAGATCGAAAATATATCCGGCATTTCAAAAAAGCACGGCTACAAGGTTTTTGTATTCACTGGCACCGACCAGAAAAATACTGAATAAGATTGCTGCCAAAAAACTTTACAAAACTTTTGGCGGTGAACTCAGATTTTTCGGAATTGGCGGCGCCAAACTTGACACTACTGTTGAGAGGTTTTTATATGAAGGTGGATTCCCCTATGCAATTGGCTATGGATTAACGGAAACTTCGCCACTTTTAGCCGGAGCTGTACCGGGCAAAACAAAAATCGGCTCAACAGGAATCGCCATGGAAGGCGTTCACCTGCGCATTGCCAATGCTGATCCGGTTACAGGTGAAGGTGAAATTCAGGCCAAAGGAGAAAATGTGATGCGTGGATATTATAAAGCTCCTGAAATTACAAGCGAAGTTTTTACGGAAGATGGCTGGTTCAAAACCGGTGACCGTGGTTGTTTCGACAAAAACAAAATGCTTCACATAAAAGGCCGCATAAAAACAATGATTGTTGGAGCTAGTGGAGAAAATATTTATCCCGAAGAAATTGAATCGGTTATAAATAAAATGCGGTTTGTTCTTGAATCACTGGTCATCGAAAAGAAAGGAAAACTTGTTGCCATGATTCATTTAAACATGGAAGAAATTGAAAATAACTTTAAACACATGAAAGAAGAAGCGCAACAATTTATCCAGGACAAATCAGATGAGATTTTAAAGGAAATCCATAAAAAAGTTAACGAAGAGGTAAACAAGTTTTCAAGAATCCAACAGGTTGTTTTACAGATTGATCCGTTTGAAAAAACTCCTACAAAAAAAATAAAAAGGTTTTTGTATGCATAATCAGAATTGAGTAATTGTTACTGAAATTAGTAAATCAAGTATCAAAGTACCTGGAATTAAGTATCAGGAATCAGGAGTATCATTAAAAATGGAAAGTCAATTTATTCAGGCTTTCCATTTTCTGTTTTAGTTGAATTTAAAATGTTAATTTTGCGCCGATTAAAAACGAATTGCAAATGGTTGCCGAATCAAGATACAGTGCAAGGGGAGTTTCAGCTTCGAAAGAAGATGTTCACGAAGCCATAAAAAATGTCGATAAAGGGGTATTTCCAAAGGCATTTTGCAAAATTGTCCCCGACATTTTAGGAGGAGATGCTGACTGGTGCAATATTATGCACGCTGATGGTGCCGGCACAAAATCTTCACTGGCCTATCTTTACTGGAAAGAAACAGGCGACCTTTCAGTTTGGAAAGGAATTGCACAGGACGCCCTGATTATGAATGTTGACGACCTGCTTTGTGTTGGTGCAACTGAAAATATTCTGGTTTCATCCACTATCGGAAGAAATAAAAACAATATTCCGGGCGAAGTTATTTCAACAATAATTAACGGTACGGAGGAACTGCTTGCCAAACTGCGCGAACAAGGAATCAGTATTTATTCAACAGGTGGAGAAACTGCCGATGTTGGCGATTTGGTGCGAACAATTATTGTAGATTCAACAGTTACCTGCCGAATGAAACGGGATGAAGTAATTTCTGCTGACCGTATTTCCGCAGGAAATGTTATTATTGGCCTTTCCTCATCGGGCCTGGCAACCTACGAAACTGAATATAATGGCGGAATGGGAAGTAACGGTTTAACTTCAGCCCGTCATGATGTTTTTGCCAAATATCTTGCTGAAAAATACCCCGAAAGTTTTGATTCCGAAGTTCCTGAAGATTTGGTTTATTCAGGAAAATATAAACTCACTGATAAAATTGAGGGTTTGCAAATTGATGCCGGAAAACTGGTTCTTTCACCAACCCGGACTTATGCACCTGTTATAAAAAAAATTCTCGGTAAATTCAGAAATCATATTTCGGGGATGATTCATTGTTCGGGAGGAGCGCAAACCAAAGTGCTGCATTTTGTTGATAATGTGCATGTAATAAAAGACAATATGTTTCCTGTCCCGCCACTGTTCAGAATTATACATGAACAATCGGGAACAGACTGGAAAGAAATGTACAAAGTTTTTAATATGGGGCATCGTTTCGAGATTTATACTAAACCTGAGTTTGCCGATGAAATCATTGCAATTTCAAAATCGTTTAACATCGATGCTCAAATTATTGGGAAAGTTGAACATTTTGAAGGTAAAAAACTTACGATTAAGACGGATAAAGGAACTTTTTTCTATTAGCTTCATTTGATAATAATTTCAAAATGAATGGTTTTGTGCACCTCACAAAACCGCGAATCTTAAAATCCATCTTAACAAAATTTTCAAAAAAACATAAAAATGGCACAATACGAATTACTCGAAAAATACGAATCAGTTAAACACCGTTTTGAAGAGGTTCAGCAGCAAATTACCGATCCTGCAATTATGAACGATATGAAACGGTATGTAAAATTAAATCAGGAATATAAAAATCTCGAAAAACTGGTAAATGTTTTCCGTGAATACAAAAACATGGTTGACAACATTGAATCGGGCAAAGAAATACTTGAACAGGAAACTGATAAAGACTTGCGGGAAATGGCCTGGGAAGAAATAGAAATGGCTGAAAAAATGATCCCTGAAAAAGAAAAGGAAATTAAGTTTCTTTTGGTACCTGCCGATCCCGAAGACAGCAAAAACTGTATTCTTGAAATTCGTGCCGGAACCGGCGGCGATGAAGCAAGTATTTTCGCGGGCGACCTGTTTAAAATGTATTCAAAATTCTGCGAACAAAAAGGCTGGAGACTGGAAATCAGCCATATAAGCGAAGGAACTTCAGGTGGTTTCAAAGAAATAGTTGCCTCTGTAACCGGAGAAGGTGTTTACGGAATTTTAAAATATGAATCGGGGGTTCACCGTGTTCAGCGGGTTCCGCAAACTGAAACCCAGGGACGCGTGCACACTTCTGCAGCAACTGTTGCCGTTTTACCTGAAGCAGATGAATTTGATGTTGAATTAAGAAATGAAGATATAAGAAGAGACGAATATTGTTCTTCGGGCCCGGGCGGACAATCGGTAAATACAACCTATTCCGCTATTCGTTTAACCCATATTCCAACCGGAATTGTGGTAACCTGCCAGGATCAGAAATCGAAATTAAAAAACCTCGACAAAGCGATGACCGAACTACGTTCACGTTTGTATAACATGGAATATCAAAAATATATCGATGAGATTTCATCGAAACGAAAAACCATGGTTTCCACTGGCGACCGTTCAGCAAAAATCCGTACATATAACTGGCCGCAGGGACGTGTTACGGATCACAGGATAAATTTGACCATGTACAATCTTCAGGCAATTATTAACGGCGATATCGATGAAATTATTGAAAAACTGATGATTGAAGAGAACGCTGAAAAACTGAAAGAGGCTGAGATTTAAAAATATGTTACAAGTTCCAGGTTGCATGTTATGTCCAAACCTGAAACCTGTATCTTGTAACCTGGAACAAAAAGTAAAATGAATCAACAACAACTTTTCGAACAAATACAAAAAAAACGCAGTTTCCTTTGCGTTGGATTGGATACTGATATCCTGAAAATTCCAAAACATTTGTTGAATACTACGG
>DAOPKR010000067.1:0-3817 GCA_035391305.1 Draconibacterium sp. | reverse complement strand
GTTGGATTGGATACTGATATCCTGAAAATTCCAAAACATTTGTTGAATACTACGGATCCTTTGTTTTCATTCAATAAAGAAATAATTGATGCCACTGCAGAATTTTCAGTTGCTTACAAACCTAACCTTGCTTTTTATGAAAGTTTGGGTTCGAAAGGTTGGGAAAGCCTTGAAAAAACAGTGCATTATGTTCGTGAAAACTATCCCGGTTTGTTCCTGATTGCTGATGCCAAACGTGGTGATATTGGTAACACCTCAAATTTATATGCACGTGCATTTTTCGAACACATGGATTTTGACGCTGTTACTGTTGCTCCTTACATGGGTGAAGATTCAGTAAAACCATTTTTGACTTATCCCGATAAATGGATAATTCTTCTGGCGCTTACCTCAAATAAAGGCGCATTCGATTTTCAGTTTTTAAAGAATGAAGAAAGTGGTGATTTACTTTTTGAATCAGTTTTAAAAACTTCTCAAAACTGGGGAAGCGAAGATAATATGATGTATGTTGTTGGCGCAACAAAAGCCGAAAAGTTGAAAGAAATCAGGGAAATTGTTCCAAATCATTTCTTGCTTGTACCCGGAGTTGGCGCGCAGGGAGGAAGTTTGCAGGAAGTTGCAAAATTCGGAATAAACAGCAAATGCGGATTACTTGTAAATTCTTCAAGAGCAATTATATATGCCTCGAATGGAGAAGATTTTGCAGTTAAAGCTGCAGAAGCTGCAAAAGAAGTACAAACAGAAATGGAAACTTTGCTTAAAGAAGCTGGTTTAATTTAAAACGAACTCATCCCGAAAATCATTAAACTTCACGATTATTTGTCCAATCTGAAGTTACTTTACAGAAAATCACACTTTTCATGACCTTTTCGTGATACTTTCTTGTTACTGTTGTAAAATTTATAATGAACAATGGTAATGGAGAAAATTCTTTTGATTGAGGACGACCCAAATATTGGCGAATTGGTAAGCATTCATCTTAAAGATCTCAATTGCGAAGTAGAAATCTCAACCGACGGGCGTGAAGGTTATGAAAAAGCAAGTACCGGAAACTTTGACCTGATTGTGCTTGACATTATGCTTCCGGGAATGAATGGATTGGAAGTGTGCCGGCAACTTCGTGTTGATAAAGTAAACAAGCATATTCTGATGCTAACTGCCCGGTCAGAGGAAATAGACAAGGTAATCGGCTTGGAAATCGGAGCAGATGATTATCTGACCAAACCTTTCAGTATCAGGGAATTTATTGCCCGTGTAAAAGCCATCCTTCGAAGGGTAAACAAAACAAACATAGAAAATACTTCAGCGCCTGTAAAATCAATTGCGGTTGAAAATTTAACTATCGACCTTGAAAAAAGAAAGGTTCATTTTAACAAAAACAAACTCGATTTAACACCAAAAGAATTTGATCTTCTTGTTTTGATGATCTCAAATCCGGGGAGAGTTTACAGCCGAACCGATCTGCTTGATCAGATTTGGGGATATAACTTTAGTGGCTACGAACATACAGTTAATTCACACATTAATCGGCTTCGCTCGAAAATAGAACCCGACATTAATAAACCAAAATACATATTAACGAGCTGGGGTGTGGGATATAAGTTTAACGACGAATTATAACATAGCATGAAAACAAAAATATTTAATAGTTTATACTGGAAAATATCAGGGATATTTCTGGTTTTTACGGTACTTCTCACGCTCCTGTTTATTTATATTTCCGGCAGGTTTTCTACAGAATATAACCAGGAAGCACAGCAAAAAGTAAACGGGAAAATTGCACAGGGCGCACTTGAACTTGTATCGCCAATTTTTATTGACGGAAAAGTTAATGAAGCCGCAATGAAGGATTTAATGCACTCAATGATGGTGGCGCACCCAAGTATTGAAGTGTATTTGCTCGACCCCACAGGAAAGATTCTTACCTATGTTGTTCCCGGAATTGAAGTGAAAACCGATTATGTTTCGCTTGAACCAATTAAGCAATTTCTTGATAATACAACCGAAAAAACTATTAAGGGAGACGACCCGCGAAATTCGGAGATTCCCAAAGTATTTTCGGCTGCCGAAATTATTGAAGACGGACAACTTAAAGGTTATTTATATATAATACTTGCCAGTAATGAATACGCTTCAACCATGGCTGCTTTTGAAAACAGTTTTATCCTTAAACTTGGAGTTCGGAGTTTACTGATTGCTTTATTGCTTACTTCAATTTTAGGGTTGCTTGCCATTTGGATAATAACCCGCAACCTGAACAAAATTATTTTCGCAGTGCGCAGTTTTAAAGAAGGAAATCATTCAGTTCGTATTAAAATGAAAACCGGCGGTGAGCTGGCACAGGTAGCCAATACTTTTAACAGCATGGCCGAAACAATTGAGCAAAATATTATTCAGTTGAAAAGCGTTGAGGAATTACGAAAAGAACTGATTGCAAATATCTCGCACGACCTGCGCAGCCCGATTGCTTCAATCCAGGGATTTACTGAAACAATTCTTTTAAAGGAAAAGGATTTAACTCCGCACGAACGTAACAAATACCTTGAAATAATACTTCAGAATTCGGAAAACCTGAACAAACTTGTAAATGATCTTTTTGAACTGTCGAAATTGGAATCGAACCCACAGATGATTAAACAGGAACCGCTGCAGGTAGCTGAACTGGTGCAGGATGTAGCCGACAAATTCCAGATAATTGCCAAGGAAAAAAATATTAGCATTAATACTATTTATTCAAAGAGTCTCCCGATGGTTTATGCTGACATACAAATGACCGACCGCGTTTTTCAGAATATTATTGATAATGCAATTAAATATTGCAACAAAAATGATGTAATTACTATCGAACTTGAATTACAGAAAGACGGGGTGCTTGTTAAAATTACCGATACCGGAAAAGGAATTGCAGGCGAAGATTTACCCTACATTTTTACCCGTTATTACAAAGGAAACAAAACGCAGGGAATCAACAGCACCGGACTTGGTCTTGCTATTGTAAAAAAGATCCTGGATCTGCACAAATCAAAAATTGAAGTTTTCAGCAAAATCAATCAGGGAACAAGGTTTGAATTTCAGTTACCACTTTATAAAACAGCATAATTCAAAAAGAATTTTGGCCTCACTAATTTCAAATACTTTTTAGCAAACCCGAAGTTCATCAAATATTAGTGGATTCTTTTCTCGCTTTTATGTTCTTAAAATTCAAACAGAATAAATGGTTGTGTGAATTCAGAAAACTTACACATTGAATTCTGAATTATTAATCAATTTTAAATCATATCGTTATTTTTGTTTGGATAACAGTTCATTTAAACCAATTTACAATGAAACCTATTTCTAATTTTTCTTTTTTATTTGTTTTTGCCATTTTGATTTCGTGTTCAACCAAAACACACGAAAAAAAATCATTAAATCAACAACCCAATTTCGTTGTAGTTTTTATCGATGATATGGGCTATGGTGATATCGGTACTCAGGGTGCAACCGGCTGGACAACACCCAATCTCGACAAAATGGCCGCTGAAGGAATGCGTTTTACAAACTTTTATTCGGCACAACCGGTTTGCAGCGCATCGCGGGCTGGTTTACTTACGGGTTGTTATCCAAATCGAATAGGTATTTCAGGAGCTCTTTTTCCGCAGGATACAGTTGGCATAAATTCAAACGAAACGACTATTGCCGAAATGCTTAAAGAAAAAGGATATGCAACAGCAATCTTCGGAAAATGGCATTTGGGGCATCATAAAGAATTTCTTCCACTGCAAAATGGTTTTGATGAATATTTTGGACTTCCCTATTCAAATGATATGTGGCCAAT
>DAOPKR010000066.1:0-22083 GCA_035391305.1 Draconibacterium sp. | reverse complement strand
AAAATGTGCGGTCCTGAAAAAATTCAAATCATATACCGGCTGAAGGAAAATTCAACTCCAGTTACATAATCAGTTTATAACCTTTCCCATGTACATTAATTATTTCAACTGTTGGTTCATCTTTCAAATGTTTTCGAAGTTTGGTGATATAAACATCCATACTTCGTGCATTAAAATAATTATCATCAATCCAAATTGAACGTAAAGCGTAGTTTCTTTCGAGAATTTTGTTGGCATTTTGGCAAAGCAGTTTCAGTAAATCCGATTCTTTTGTGGTTAGCTTTACAACCTCATCTCCTTGTGCAAGCGTTTGTTTCCTTGTATCAAAAGTATAAACCCCCAGAGTAAAAACTGGTTGTGAATTTGCCTGGCTTTCCTGCGATGTACGCCGCAGTATGGCTTCAATTCGCATGATTAACTCTTCCATGCTAAATGGTTTGGTAATGTAATCATCAGCACCCAGTTTAAATCCTTCCAGCACATCTTCTTTCATGTTTTTCGCAGTCAGAAAAATAACGGGAATATCGGGATTAACAACCCGAATGTCTTTTGCCAGAGTAAATCCATCTTTTTTTGGCATCATAATATCGAGTATGCAAATGTCATAATGTTCCCTCATAAATCCTTTATATGCAGCTTCACCATCAGGATATAAATTTGCATCGTAACCCTTTGCTACCAAATACTCTTTCAACAATAATCCTAAATTCTCATCGTCTTCTGCCAGTAATAATTTTGTTTTTTGTTCCATGGTTAATTATTTATTTGTTGGAATAAAATTGTAAATTTTGTTCCTTTATTTACTACACTTTCAACTTTTATTTTTGCGTTATGCGAATCTATTATTTTTTTAACATAACTTAAACCCAGCCCAAATCCTTTAACATTATGGATATTGCCGGTTGGTACACGATAAAATCTGTCAAAAATTTGAGAATGGTGCTCCTTTGAAATCCCAATTCCTTTATCTTGAACAGAGATCAGTAATTCTCCTTTTCTGTTTTCGGTTGTAATTTTTATTTCAGGTGAATCGTTACTGTATTTAACCGCATTATCAAGCAGGTTAAAAATTACATTCGTAATATGTACTTCGTCTCCGTTGATCATTGGTTTATCGGCAAGTTTTTGTGTGATTAAAACGCCGTTCTTGTTTTTAACCCGAAGTTCGAAATTTGCCGCAACCGTGTCAATCATTTTATTCACATCAAATTCCTTAAACTTGAATTTCAATTTTCCTTCATTAAAAACTGCCATTTGAAGTACTTTCTCAACCTGATAACTAAGTCGTTTACTTTCCTGATTTATAACCCGTGAAATATGTTCGATGGTTTGCGGCGTATTTGTTATGCTTCCGTCTTCAAGCATTTGACTAGCCAATGATATTGTTGAAATGGGAGTTTTAAGTTCATGGGTCATATTGTTAATAAAGTCGTTCTTTATCATCGATAACTTCTTCTGCTTAAAAATTACCATGATTGTATAAACAAAAATAGCGATCAAAAAGGCTGTTAAAATTACAGTAGGAATAATTGTAAAACCTGTTTCTCTCAATAAATACCCCGATTGCTTTGGAAAATATACATAAAGATAATTTGGTTTTGCACCGCTTTGGTCTTTCTGGAACAGCGGTTGGTTATAAACTTTTCTTCTTCCCGGATTAAAGTCAGAATCACCCATCACCAATTTGTCCTTACCCAGATTTGAGTTTTTAATCGCATATTTGTATTCAAGGTCGATACCGCTCTCACCAAATGCATATGCCAGCAGTTCATTCAAAGCAACCGAATCAATTCTCTCGCGAATTGGTCTTTCTTCCAAAAAAATTTTATAATTCTGATACCAGTTAATATCATTTAACCACTGTTTTCTCCTTTGTTCCTGGTTTTTCCGATATTCCACCAAACTTTCAATTCCAAGTAATACCCCATTTTCAGCTTGTGTCCCGTTTCTGTCTGCGCTTGAAGTATCAGGAACGCTAAATTGAATTTCTCCCTGGTATTCCTGTAATATTCCATTTTGAGAATATTGCGAACTGATACTAAGTGAAATACTACTTTTATTGTTATTAGGGAAAATATTGAATTTTTCGGATGATAAACCAAGCCCTGGCAACTGATTTGTAAGTGCACTGTTTCGGGCCAAATTAGCCTCTTTCTGATCTAAAAAAACAGATATATCATACAATACATTTTTTACTCTTGTGGTAAATTGTTCTTCTCTGATATCAGAAGCGGTTTTAATCATTTTAATTTGAACCAATATCAAACCGGTAAGAACAAAAACCAGTAAAACTATTAAGGTTATAAGCATTTTTCGACTCATGCAGCAAAGATAATTTTATTGAAATGCCTTGATTTAAGGGCTTAACATTATTTAACACCAATTGTTAATTTGTAATCTTTATTAACCAGCGAAGCATCGCTAATGACATAAACCGAAACAAAACATGTAATTTCAGAAGAATACCAGTGTCCCTGAGATTAGATTTTCCCCAGTAAAACCTTTTCAATTATTTCCGGAAAATACCTGTATTCCAAATCGTGTACCTTCAGCGCAACATCATCAGCACAATCCGTTGATAAAATCTCACATTTTGCCTGAAAAATAATTTCTCCTTCGTCATATTTTTCGTTAACATAATGAATTGTAATTCCTGATTCCTTTTCCCTATTATCAAAAACAGCCTGGTGTACTTTCATTCCGTACATTCCTTTACCGCCATATTTTGGTAAAAGTGCCGGATGTATATTAACAATTGGAAAGTTTTGAATCAAATTTACCGGGATTAACCAAAGAAAACCTGCAAGAACGATTAAATCAATACTCCTTTTTTTAAGTTCTTCAATCACTTTATTTGTGGTTCTAAATTCATCTTTTGTAAAAACGAAAGCGTCAATATTGAACCGTTTTGCACGTTCCAACGCAAATGCCATCGGATTGTTTGACCAAACAGAATCTACCTTAACCAGTTCATTATCTGAGAAATACTTTATAATATTTTCTACATTTGTACCCGAACCAGAAGCAAACAAAGCTATATTTTTAACCTTCATTTTAACAATAAATTAACAACTGGAATAATTGAATAATATGTTCAAATCTAACGGATTGAATCTTATGATTGGTAGTACCATAACATCTTTTTTATTTTTTTTCTTTGAGATATACATTGTAAATGTATTACTTTGCACCGAATTATTTGAAAACAAAATTAAGTATTAATTAAAAATTACAATTATGTCAGACGTTGCAGCAAAAGTAAAAGCTATTATCGTTGATAAATTAGGTGTTGATGAAAGTGAAGTAGTAAACGGAGCATCGTTCACAAACGATTTAGGTGCCGACTCACTTGACACTGTTGAATTAATTATGGAATTCGAGAAAGAATTTGACCTTGCCATTCCAGATGATGAAGCAGAAAAAATATCAACCGTAGGTGAAGCAATTGCCCACATTGAATCGGCAATTAAGTAATTAAACTGAGAAATTTCATTTATGGAATTAAAACGGGTAGTAATAACTGGAGTAGGAACCGTAAACCCTCTTGGTAATTCCGTTGAAGAATTTTGGAAAAATTTAAAAAACGGTGTTAGCGGCGCTGGTCCTATCACCAGGTTTGATCCATCGAAACACAAAACCCAATTCGCATGTGAAGTTAAAAACTTTGATGCAGGGCTGTATATCGATAGAAAAGAAATCAGAAAACATGATTTATATACTCAATTTGCCTACGCAGCAACTGAACAGGCAATAATAGATTCGCGTTTGGATTTAGATCAAATTGATAATGACAGGGTTGGCGTAATTTGGGGTGCCGGTATTGGAGGCCTTCAAACTTTTTTCGAAGAAGCAAGAAGCTTTGAAGAGGAACGGCCACGATTTTCTCCGTTTTTTATCCCAAAAATGATAGCCAATATCGCGGGTGGGTTACTCTCAATCAAATACGGCTTTCGGGGTCCTAATTTTACAACCGTTTCTGCCTGTGCATCTGCATCTCATGCAATGATCGAAGCATTTAATATAATTCGGTTAGGCAAGGCAGATATAATGGTTACCGGAGGTTCGGAGGCAGGAGTTAATGAAGCTGGTATCGCCGGGTTCAATTCAATGAGAGCAATCTCAACCCGTAACGATGATCCAAAAACTGCATCACGGCCATTTGATCTTGACAGAGACGGGTTTGTTATGGGTGAAGGCTCGGCGGCATTTATTTTCGAGGAATATGATCGCGCTATCAAAAGAGGTGCAACCATTTATGCCGAAATGGCAGGTGGTGGCATGTCTGCCGATGCATTTCATATGACAGCACCTGATCCTGAGGGAAGAGGTGCAAACCTGGTAATGAAATGGGCCATCGAAGATGCGGGTTTGAAGCCTGAAGATATTGATTATATCAATGTTCACGGAACTTCAACACCACTCGGCGATATAGCTGAACCAAAGGCTATTATCAAAACTTTTGGTGATCATGCTTTCAAGGTAAGTATAAGTTCTACTAAATCAATGACTGGCCATTTATTGGGAGCTGCAGGAGCAGTTGAAGGACTGGCCAGTATTTTGGCCATGAACAACAGCCTTATTCCACCTACCATAAACCATTTTACTGATGATCCTGAAATTGACAGCAGACTTGATTTAACATTCAATGTTGCCAAAGAACGTGTTGTCAATGTAGCTTTAAGCAATACATTTGGTTTTGGTGGACATAACGCTACTTTAGTTTTCAAAAAACTGTAGTCAGTTGTGGTTAGAAGAATTGTACAACGAATAAAACTCTTTTCGTCAAATCGAAAAGAGTTTTATTTGTTTTTAAAGAATATTATCGGCACCTACCCCAACAATCTTAAACTATACGATCTGGCTTTCCTGCACAAATCAGCATCAACTGTTGATTCACGTGGTAACTTTGTAAACAACGAACGCCTTGAATTCCTTGGTGATGCCATATTGAGCGCCGTTATTGCAGACTTTTTGTATAACAGGTTTCCGAAGGAAGATGAGGGTTTTTTAACAAAAACCCGATCGAAACTTGTAAACCGGGCTTTTCTTACAAAACTGACCAATGACATGGGGCTAAGTGTCTTCATCGATTCGAACACAACAAAAAATATTGACAGCAGCCACATTTACGGTGATGCACTCGAAGCCTTAATAGGCGCAATTTATCTTGATAAAGGCTATCATGCCGCAAAGTATTTTATAACAAAAAAAATATTATCAAATTTTGTTAATCTTACTGAAATAGAACAAAACGATCTGAATTTTAAAAGCCGTTTGATTGAGTGGAGTCAAAAAAACAAAAAAGAGCTTGAATTTGACACTACCGAAGAATTCAATGAAAAATCAAAACAACCAAAATTTACAACCGTTGTAATTGTAGACAATAAAAAAATAGGTTATGGTACAGGCGCCTCCAAAAAAGAAGCGCATCAAAATGCTGCACGTATAGCAATAAACAAAATTGAGGATTTATAAATCTCTCTGGCTAATACCATTTTAATTATTTAAGATTTCTATTTTTACCCTTATTTTACAATAGTAAATGAACAATTACCTTGTTATAGGTTTCGGATTTTTTGCCCAATTCCTGTTTTTTGCCAGGACAATTGTGCAGTGGTTCAAATCGGAACATGAGGGAGAAATTATTTCACCTGTTATTTATTGGCAAATCAGCCTGTTAGCATCAATTCTGATGCTTACTTATGGTATCTTCCGAAACGATTTTTCAATTGTACTTGGGCAGGTTTTGGTTTACAGTGTTTATATTCGCAACCTTCAGTTAAAAAATGCATGGAAAAAAATGCACTGGATAACAAGGATGCTCGCAGTTGTAATTCCGGTAATTTATTTGTGCTGGCTTGTTTTTGGAGAAAATCACAATTTCAGTTCTATTTTAAAAAACGACAATGTTTCACTATTTTTATTGATTTGGGGTTCTGCCGGGCAAGTCATTTTTAACTCACGCTTTTTATACCAGTGGATTTATTCAGAATACCGAAATGACTCAGTTTTGCCGCTCGGTTTCTGGATTATCAGCACAATTGGTTCGTTAATGATCTTTGTTTATTCAATTCCGCGGTTAGACCCGGTGCTTTTTACAGCCCATAGTTTGGGGCTTTTCATGTACACACGGAATATTTTTCTGCATTACGGGAAAAAAGGTATTTTCTCAAAATTGACAAAAACTCCTTCGGTAAAAAAGATTATCAAGCAGATTTCTGATAAAATAAAATAGGCTGATCCATTGAGTTTTGATTTCCTAACTAATAAAATAATTTGCTTTTACTATTTTTGAAATCATGCAAAACAGGAATAAATATATTGTGCAGGAAGGCTGGATTTCAATTATTGGAAACACAGTTTTATTTGGGCTGAAATACTGGGCTGGTGTTGCAACAGGTTCACTTGCATTAATTGCAGACGCATGGCATACACTGAGCGATACTGTATCTTCTGTGATAGTGCTTATTGCAGGTAAGGTGTCACGTAAGCCTGCAGATGAAGATCACCCTTTTGGACATGGTCGTGCAGAGCACATTGCAGCAATTATTATTGGGGTTTTGCTTGCCATCATTGCATTCGATTTTATTGTTGGAGCTATCGAAAAATTCAGCTCAAAAGAAAAAACAGTTTTCGGAACTATTGCATGGATTGTAACAATTGTGTCGATTTTGGCCAAAGAGGCAATGGCGCAATACGCTTTTTGGGGAGCAAGAAAAACCAATTCATCGATTTTAAAAGCAGATGCGTGGCACCACCGTTCTGACGCACTTTCTTCAATTGTGATTTTAATTGGATTAACTGTTGGTAATTATTTTTGGTGGACCGACTCGGTTTTGAGTTTTATTGTAGCATTAATGATTGGATACACAAGCTATGAAATCCTGTCAAAAGAAATTACTTCATTATTAGGCGAAAGTCCTGACGAAGGGTTGCTTCTTTCGATTTGCGAAACAGCACAGAAAGCATGCGACCAACCTATTTATTTACACCACATACACATCCATAATTATGGGCAGCATTCAGAAATGAGTTGTCACATCAAACTTCCGCCCAAAATGCTACTTGAAGATGCACATGATATTTGCACCAGAATTGAAAATGCAATAGAAGCAAAATTCGGGTATATTTCCACTATTCACCCCGAGCCGATTACATGGTAAAAGAAACCTGCCAATCTATTTAAAATGTAGGACTAAATTTCACATTGACAATTTTAGGGCAGTTCCACAATCCTCAAATTCCTGAAATGAATTTCAGCTCCTTCGGATTCGAGACAGATATAACCTGATTTTTGGGAAGATTTACTGATACCGTTTACAAATTTACCATTGACTGAAAGTTTGATCGTTCCATCTACACAAACCACTTCGTAGGTATTCCACTCGCCTTTGCCGAGACATCGGTTTTCAATAGATTTACTTCGTTCGCCGCGTGGATTATCAGGAACAGTTGTTACGCCGCCAACGCCAAACAATTCGCCGTGTACATACTCAATCGGTGGGGTTTCACCATCGCGTTTGTTCAGGTTCACCCAGTCGAGTTCAAGCATTTGAACTTCTACTCCGTTGGGCAGCCGGTTGGTTTCATCGGCATTGGCATCGCTCCACACAAATGTGCCTGAGTTGCCGCCGGCTTCCATATGTTTCCACTCAACGTGAAGAATAAAATTTTCGTACTTTTTCTCCGAACGTACAACCCCAATTGGATGACCGTAACAAATGAGTTCTTTATTTTTCAATTCCCAGGTTGTATCTTGTGTATTTACCTGTATCCAATTAATCATTTCTCCTTTTAGTTTTTCCCCGGGAATTACTTTTTCAATACCAAGTTCATTACCAAATTTGAACAAAGGTTTTTGTGCGTTTGCTGTTCCTGCTATGAAAAAAACGATAGCGATTTGTAATATAATTCTCATTTTAAACCACTTTAAACTTTAAACAATTAAACTTCCGGCTCACTTGCAACACCAACCACCGGAATTTCTTCTTTAATTTCCGGAACCGGACCAAATACATATGTTTTTGGACCAAGATATAAGTCCGAATTCATTAATTCTTCCCACGTCACTTCTTTTCCGGTGTAAGCCGAAATTCTTCCCATAATTGTTATCAGTGTTGAATTTACCTGTGCCTCAGCATCACTTATCGGGTTTCCTGTTCGAATTGCAGTAACCAGATCAATATGCTCCTGCACATACGGATTGGTGACTTTCCATGGAGAAGTTGTGTCACCTTCTTCTGGTTTTGGATATTTCCAGATTTCATTGCCTTTTAGATCATACAGAATTCCCCCTGCATCCGCGTACCCTTTTGTACCGTTTATTTGCTCCACTTTTCGGTTGCTGCAACCATTTATTTGACGTGCTGCGCAGTGCGCTCTCATTCCATTTTCATAAACATATTCTATACTGAAAAAATCGTATTGGTCGCCTGTAATCCTTCGCTGACGGCCACCCCAACCTATTGCACTAACCGGATTTTGGCCCATATACCAGTTCATTACATCAATTTCATGAATAAACTGCTCTGTAATATGATCGCCTGAAAGCCAGCAGAAATTCACCCAGTTTCGCAGCATGTATTCCATGTCAGTCCATTGTGGCTGCCGGTTTCTGTACCACAAAGCCCCACCGTTCCGGATAATATTTGCCCCGGTGATTTCGCCAATTCCGCCATTTGCCACCTGCCGCCAGGTTTCCATGTAATCTTTTTGCACACGGCGGATTGTTCCGCTCACCATGCTCAAACCAATCGCTTCTGCTTTTTTAGCTGATGCCAAAACCGACCGCGCACCAACCGGATCAACTGCGATTGGTTTTTCCATAAATACATGTTTTCGTGCATTTACCGCAGCTTCAACATGTGCCGGGCGGAAATGAGGCGGAGTGCACAACAAAACAATATCAACACCAGAACCGATTACTTTTTCAAAAGCATCAAACCCTACAAAACAGTTTTCATCGGCAATTTCGACACCTTTTTGTGTCTTAATTTCAGCCCAGCAATTATCTATTTTATCCTGAAAAACATCTCCAAGCGCAGTAATTTGCAAATTTGGCCCGGCATCAAGAAAATTGATTGCCGCACCTGTACCCCGACCACCACAACCAATCAGCCCGGCTTTAAGTACTTTGCCATCCGGCGCCTGATCGAGCAATTCAGGGAGTTGTATTTCCTTCTTTTTTGTTTTTCCGGTTGAACATGCATTTAGAATTCCGGCAACTCCAATTGTACCAATAGCTGTTTTCGAAATGAAATTCCGACGGTTTAAATTTGATTCTCCCATTTGTATAATTGTTAAATGAGTTGATTTGGATTAGTTCCAAAAATGTGAATTTACCAAAATAATTTTTAGGATTTATAAACTTTCCCCAATCAAATTTCAGGATAAAAAAAGGCGTAATAAATTTTATTTTGAAAAATGGTTAAAAAGTAAAAAGTGTTACGTAATTAAACAGAGATAAATAAGTGCCGAATTTACTAACTGTATGAATTTCCAATAAACTGCTTCCCAAATATTCAAAACACAAAAAGAATGTTTAACACCAACAGGAAAAAGATATTTATAAAAATCGTCTATTTTTACTAAATCATCTTAAATTGAAAGTATGAATTGCAAATTAACACAAACCGGATTTATCATATTATTTCTTTTCCTTTTTATTTTCGCACGAGCTTCAGAAATCGAAATCACAAATAATACACATGACAAAGTAGTTGTTTTTGGCAACAGTAAAGTTATGCTTACACTTGATTATAATGAGAAATGTTCGGTTTCAAAATTAATCGTAAACGGACAATCGGTTATTAACACACAAAACGGCATTTTTTCAGAAATCACCACACCAACCGGGTCATATTCCACACTTAAACTTGAGTCTGAACCTCAAATAAAAATTGACAAAAACACAGTGCAGATTGGTAATATTCTATACGGTGAAGGAGATGAATTTATAAACGAGAACTGGATTTTTATTATTACAGAAGATGATATCAAATTTGAAATTGAACGAAATTTTCCAAAGCCCCTGGTTATTGAAGAAGCCGCGTTTCCATCCTTTACATTCGAAAATATAAATACATGGAATGGCTCTTTTCTTGATTACGGCGGATTGGCATGGTTTTATCTTTTTAACCAAAAATTATGCACTTACGGCGTACATTCAAACTCTTCGGTTTTTTGGAATAGCACAACCGGCAACGCGTTAAAACTTACGGTTGAGGCACCCGGGAAACAGGTAGCAATGAAATACAGCCGCACCAACGACGATCAGTTGAATTACACCATATCAGTTTCTGATGACGAACTGACCTGCCGTTACGAAACTGAAAAAAGAAGTCGGTTTATCCGTGGAAAAACCAATGTTTGGGACCGTTTCACTGCTTCGGGAAAATACAGGCAATCCATCACTTTTTCGTATGTAAATTATAATGACGCATACAACAGGGGGCATTTTGAGGGCGAAAACGGGAAGCAAATTACCGCGTTGCTAAATACAATTGCCCGAATCGGGGTTATTGACAAAAAGCATTTTGGTGGCAACAGCTGGCATACACCTTACGGCCCGATTTGTTTGCACGAGCAATATATTGCCCAGTTTGCCATTGGAATTAACGACGAAAGTTATACCGAAGGTTATAAAGACTGTCTGGATTTTTATCGCGACAACGCAATTCAGCCAAACGGAAGAGTAATTTCCCGCTGGGCTTACCTGGATGAAGATGCAATACCTGGTTCAGTTACTGGTAAAGGATTTTACGAAGCACAATGGGGTTATCTCATGGACTCAAATCCCGATTTTGTTGCAAATGTTGCACAGTTATTTCAACTAACAGGGGATTTAAAATGGGTAGCCAACCACAAAACAAGTTGTGAAAAAGCGCTTGAATTTATGTTGAAAAGAGATTCAAACGGAAACCATCTGGTTGAAATGATGACCGATTCACATTTGGAAAGAAGAGGCAGCGACTGGATTGATATTATCTGGGCTTCATATGAAAATGCTTTTGTAAATGCAAAATTATATTATGCCCTTACCTTATGGGCCGATATTGAAAAGTTATTAAACGATCCGGGAAAAGCAGATTATTATTCAAATTATGCCGCCGAACTGAAAAAGAGCTTCAATAAATCTACAACTGAAGGCGGATTTTGGAACCCGGCAAATAAATGGTATGTGCACTGGCTCGATAAAGATCAATCGGTACATGGCGACAATCTTGTGGTTCCGGTAAATCTTATGGCAATTGTTTATGGCATTTGCGATGACACCACCCGGCAAACAGCAATTCTTGATAAAATTGAAGAACAAACCAAAACCGAAAATCTTTTCTTTTGGCCGATTTGCCTTTATCCTTATGCCGTTGGCGAAGGAAACGACTGGCAATTTCCTTTCCCGAATTATGAAAACGGTGATATCTTCCTTTCGTGGGGAAGCATTGCCGTTGAAGCGTATGCCGGCTACAAACCTGAAATTGCATTAAAATATATTGACAATGTACTTAATCAATACGAAAAAGACGGACTCGCATTTCAACGATATGGCAGGGTAAATCAGGATGGTTTGGGTGATGACATTTTATCGGGAAATAGTTTGGCGCTCATTGGACTTTACAAAGCCATTTACGGAATTAACCCGCTTTACAACCGGTTGTACCTGGATCCTCATATTACCGACAAATTATCGGGAACCAATTTGCTTTACAATTTCAGAAACGACAAACTCACAATTGGTTTAAAAACCAATGATTATGCGATTTCAAATGAACAGTTTAAAGTTTCTTCAAAGTTCGACTTTGGATTTTTTGCTGAAGAAAATGAATTAACATGGTTTAGCAGAAATGAAGATCAATTTTCGCTTAAAGCAAAAACACCTTCAAAACTTTCGCTTGAAATACTGAAATGGGATAACGGAGAATTTTCATGGAATCAGTTATCAAACAATGAAACCGGAAAAATTTCGTACAACATAAACGTTTCAAACGCCGGCAAAGAATATACAGTTTCTGATGGAATAAAAAGTTGGAAATTAAAAAGTGACAAAAACGGATTTTTGAAATTTGAGCTTAAATCAGGCAACAAACTGCTTACTATAAAGTAAAGTTTGCCGAGAAAAATATTCCAAACCGGCTTTTATTCTGGTCATTGTAATTGTAACGCCAAACTCCATCGACACGAATAAATTTGAAAATATTTTCGAGGCCCAGTGAAAATTCTGTGTAAGGTTTTTTGCCAAGTCCTTTCATATCATTCGGGAGCTGAATAATACTGTGGCTTTCAGTATTGTATTCACCCCAGAGCAAACGGGTTCCAACTATTTCGCGCCATTTAAGTTTACGAAAAAGTGGCACTTTATTCAGAAAAAACCCGGCAAAATGGTGCTCCCAAAAAACACTCGCGTAGGTGTCGCTCACAAATTCCTGGTAATTCATCAGGTTAAATGCATAAATATCGTAGCTGTATGTTTCGTTACCCTCGTGGATTTTGAGTAAAGGAAACGGTACATCACCCCAGATTTTTCCAACCTGAATATAATATTTGCTGAATCCGACAGGGTTCAGGTTTAATTTATCA
This sequence comes from Draconibacterium sp., assembly GCA_035391305.1. Taxonomy (GTDB): domain Bacteria; phylum Bacteroidota; class Bacteroidia; order Bacteroidales; family Prolixibacteraceae; genus Draconibacterium. The sequence continues at coordinate 9,507 of DAOPKR010000066.1, read as the reverse complement.
TAAAGTCCGGCATGCATTTTAAAATAATCAAACTCGCCGCCCAAAACCCCTTCAAACCCTTTTGTGAGTTTTATATTGAAAGTTGGTTTGAAATTCGATAAAACATTTCGCTCAAATCTATCCTGCACAATTTCTTCGCCCGGTGCATACCTGAGTCCCAGCATTATTTCGGTGCTTTTTATAGAAGGAATAGTTGCGCCTTCCGAATCAAGAAATGGCACAAACGGCGATGACTGAATTTTTGCTGACGACAATTTCAACTCGTTGTGAAGCCCTTTTCTCCACTCTTTTTTTGCCTGAATTTCAAATTTATCAATCATGTTAAATTTTGAATTTGGCCGCTTTGCCAGCAAGGTTGTAACTATGTTTTGTTCTGAAAATGCCTTGTCGCTTTTGCCAAGCATTTCCAAATCACGTTGCATCTGAAAAGAAAACACACTCAAGGGTTTTATCGAGAAATAATATTCGAAACCCGCCCCGTATTTAAATTCTTTGTCTTTTGTTCCGTAAGCGCCAAATCCGTTCAGCCGCAGGTTTTTATCAAATTTATAGGTTGTGCGTGCCCCCAGCCGAAACCGCGAACCTTCAATTTTATTTTTACTGTAAACGTAGTAATATGGTCCAAGTTCTATTTTTCCCAAATCGCGGTAACCGTATGCAAACATGTATAAATTTTCGGCCATGGTACGGTACAGTTTTACATCTTTTATTGAATCGACCATCAGGTAAATATTGCTTTCGCGCTGCTGCAATTCCACCGGACGGGCCTCGTTCCAAAAATCATCAGATTTCCCGCTAACATTGGGTGCCAATACAATCGGGTCCTTCTGTTTTCTGACAATTTCACTAACATTTTCAAAACTGAAATCGTCGTATATATTTGTTTTTCGGGCAATTATGCCCATCTTCTCCGAGTCTTTGTTTTTCTGAATGTCAATATCAACCACAACCGATTCTGTTTTTGGCACCCATTTTCCATCATTCTTTTTGTATTCAATTGAATATTGCAGGTTGTTGATGAAGTTAACATTTGCCTGTTCCGCGAGTTGCATTTCAAGTTTTGTGAGTGCAAAGCTTCCATCCTCAACCCAAAAATTTCCTTTAAAAACAGGCTCCTGCGGTAATTTGGGCCGGAACGAAAGTTCATATATTTTTTGTCCATCCACAAGCGCGCTGTCAACCAGGTAATATTTATAGAACTGAAGGCCAAGATTGTTTACAGGCGAAACAAAACCGATATCCGAAAAAGTCATGTAGTTCTGGTAAATCTTAATGTTTTCATACATTTTACCTGTAAACTGCGAATAAACATCCGACTTTGTACCCGAAACTTTATTGGCTACAATTTCTTCACGTTCTTTGTTTGATTCGCTGTCGTGGTAGTAGTTTGAAACAGTTTCGTTTAAAAATACAGGGAGAAAAGTTTTGCCTTCGTTTTCAAGCGAATCGAGATAATTGAACACAAAATCGAATTGTTCCATCAGCTTTTTGTCGCGAAGCGAACTCTTTACATTTTTTAAATCGATTTCGGTTTTGGCATAAATCCGGCTTTTCCACGACGGAAAGTTGGCAGGATCATTCAAGCTTTTATTCTCCACAATTTTCCGGAAGATAATGTTGGCAGGATTTTCGCCCGGCCGCACATCTATTTCTCCTAAACTGAAAACTTCTTCTTCCAATTGAAAATCGATATGGTTTTTTTGATTGAATTTCACAGGTGCATACTGCCGCTGGTAGCCAATCGAAGAAACTTCAATCTCTGCACCGGGTTTCGAGGTTTTCAGGCTGTAGCTTCCGTTTATATCCGACATGGTTCCAACTGAAGTTCCCCTGAAAATTATGCTGGCATACGGAATTGGCTCACCCGTTGCCTTTTCGGTAATTTTTCCTGAAATCTCAGTAGGTTGAGCCAAAAGCTGAAAAGTTAACAATACAAATAAATAAAGCAATATAAAAAATCGCGTCATGTTTTCTGTTCTCGTGTGAATCGGAAAAGTTCCAATTTCTTTTGTTTCTGTTTCGTTTGCTAAAATTAAGGATTACTCAAACATTGATAATCGTTTTGGCACGATTTCTATATTTCAAATCCAAAAACATAATATTCAACAGAAAGTAATTTTGAAACATTTGTTTTCATTGTGTTCATCAACAATGGATTTTAATAAAAGTTGTTTGAATTTTGTGATTCGGCAATTTTTACATTTTTAATTCTGAACAACTACTTTAAATTTCCTGCTAATTGCCTAATTTCGTCAATTGAACAAAAAAAATAACAGAATGAAAAAAATGAGATCAATTTTAAAAATCAGTCTTCTCATGGCAATCTTTTTTCAATTTTCGTGCACAACGAAAACCCCTGCCGACCTTACCCAGACTGCGTTTATACCAAAACCTGTTTCGGTTACTGCAACTGGTGGTGATTTTGAAATCAGTGGTACAACAATAATTTATATTCAGGACGGACTTCAACAAACCGGAGCATATTTGTCAGGTGCAATTGAAAAAATTTCAGGTTTTACACCTGAAATCGTTGCCACAAAAGAAGCTCCCGCAAATGGTATTTATTTATCACTTTCGGCAAGTTCGCCCGATTTGGGTGCAGAAGGTTACGAAATGACTATCGGCAAAAAATTAATTACTATATCGGCAACTTCGCCGGCCGGCTGTTTCAATGGTATTCAAACATTGCTGCAAACAATGCCGGTAAAAGCTCCTGCCCGCGAAAAACTTCATATTCCAACCGGCGAAATCCGTGACTTTCCTGAATATGCATATCGTGGTGCAATGCTCGACGTAGGCCGCCACTTTTTTAGTGTTGAAGAGGTAAAACAGTTTATCGATTACATGGCAATGTATAAACTGAATGCATTGCATATTGGTTTAACAAACGACCAGGGTTGGCGGATTGAAATCAAATCGTGGCCAAAACTTTCCGAAATTGGAGGCAGTACTGAAGTTGGCGGCGGTCCCGGTGGATTTTATACGCAGGAACAATACAGCGAACTTGTAAAATATGCGCAGGACCGCAATATCACAATCATTCCCGAAATTGACATGCCCGGCCACACAAATGCAGCACTTGCATCATACGCCGAACTGAATTGTGACGGCAAAGCCCGCGATTTATACACAGGTATCGAAGTAGGTTTCAGCACACTTTGCACCGGCAAGGAAATTACTTACCAGTTTATTGACGATGTGTTTGGCGAACTGGCTGCTCTTACGCCCGGCGAATACATTCATATTGGTGGCGACGAATCGCACGCTACACCTTTGGAAGATTATATTCCTTTTGTAAACCGGGTGCAGCAGATTGTAACAAAACATGGCAAAAAAGTAGTTGGCTGGGACGAAATTGCAAATGCCACTTTGGTTGAAAATTCTGCCGTACAGTTTTGGGATAACGTTAAAAACACAACAATGGCGCTCGAACAGGGTGCAAAAGTTGTAATCTCTCCGGCAAAAAAAGCTTATCTCGATATGCAGTATGATTCAACTTCAACATTTGGCTTGCATTGGGCAGGTTATATTGAAGTTGACACGGGTTACAACTGGGAACCACTTGAGCAGGTACCGGGAATTAAAAAAGAACAGATTGTGGGAATTGAAGCTGCACTTTGGACGGAAACCGTTTCGAATTTGGATGAAGTGGAATATTTGGTTTTTCCGCGTTTACCCGGTTATGCTGAAATAAGCTGGGCTGCGCCAAATACGAGAAACTGGGACGAATACAAAGTACGTCTTGGAAAACAAAATAAAAGGTTTGATGCGCTTGGGATTGATTATTTTCCGTCAGCAAGAGTTCCCTGGGAAGAATAAAGGTTTGGTTATATTTGCAAAAACGGGTTGTTCTGAATTGAGCAACCCGTTTTTTATTCCATTTCACCTTGTCAGAGCCGGTTTCTGCAAGTGGGAATTTAACTACCGCTGACAAGTCCTTGCTGCCTGAAACCTGTAAACGTCTCTATACCGGATTCAATAATAATTGAAAATTAAATGATTATTACCCCAGGTAAAGTTTGCTTACCAACCGGTTTTTCACTTTTTTTATATGAACTTTGAAATCAAAAATATTTAAAAATGGAAAAAATCAATTTAAACATGGAATACAATGAAACAGAAAAAAGAAAGCCTTCCGTTCTGAATAAAAAAATCTCTTTTCACAATTGGTTGCTTTTTTTTCTGATCCTTACTTTTCCATTTCAATTTATTTCAGCACAAAAAACTGTTGGATTGAGCCAGTCAAAACCCAATATTCTTCTGATAGTTTCCGATGATTTGAATACACGAATTGGCCCTTTTATGGAAATAGAAAACCATACACCACAACTTGACAAGCTTGCCAGGGCCGGGGTTCGGTTTACAAGGGCTTACAGCCAGTTTCCGCTGTGCGGGCCTTCGCGGGCTTCGTTTATGAGCGGACTTTATCCTGAAACAAATGGTGTTTTAGGAAACAAAGACACACCGGGCAGTTATAAAAAAGAAACGCCGGCACTGGCAAATCATCCTTCAATGGCAGGCTTTTTTCGCGAACATGGATATTACACTGCAAGGGTTTCAAAAATTTATCACATGGGTATTCCCGGCGGAATTGAACGGGGCGAACCCGGTGGCGATGAACCCGACTCATGGGATTACGCCTATAATGTTATGGCTCCCGAAACCATGAGCCAGGGAAAACTTGAATTACTTTCACCAAAAAATCCACATTATGGTTCAAGCTTTTCGAGGATGATTTTAGATGATGGAACAGAGCAAACACAGGCCGATTATTTGGCCGCAAACCAGGCTATCGCGATTTTGGAAAACCGTGCAGGTAAAATACCTGAAAACGGAACAAATAAACAGCGGGACAAAAAAGACGCACCGTTCTTCCTGGCTGTCGGATTTGTGAGACCACACGTTCCATTAATTGCCCCAAAAAATTGTTTCGATCCGTATCCGGCAAGTTCAATTGTTTTGCCGCCTTTCAGAATCGGTGAAAACGTTCCGGAAGAAGCACTGCAACGCCAAAACGATAAAATCTGGGCAATGGACACACAGCAGCAGCAACTTGCAATCAGTAGTTACATGGCAAGTGTCAGGTTTATGGATCAGCAGGTTGGACGTGTGCTTGATGCCCTCGACAGGTTGAAACTCAGAAACGAAACCATCGTGATTTTTATGTCGGATCATGGTTTTAACCTGGGCGAACACGATTGCTGGGGAAAAGTGAGTTTGTGGGAAGGAAGTATCCGCGCGCCACTGATTATTTCAGTACCAGGATATGAGCAAAATTACGGAACCTCGTGCAGCACAATTACCGAATTGCTCGACCTCTATCCTACTCTCGTTGATATTTGCGGATTTTCTGATCAAAAACCTGAAATTTTACAGGGAAAAAGTCTTGCAGGCTATTTAAAAGAAAACAAACCGGAAGACAAAAATGCCTTTGCATTCACCATTTCCAAAGGTGGAATAAATGCATCATTAAGAACTCAAAAATTCAGATATACACGATGGGGCGAGCTGGCAGAATTGAAAAATGAAGAACTTTACAACCATGAACTTGATCCTGAAGAACAGTTTAATTTGGCAGATAATGCGGATTACAGAAGTATTCTGGAGGAAATGAGGATTAAATTTGAAAAAGCACGGATTAGGGCAAAAACAGGTTTGCAAAACCAGAGAAATTAGCATTGAATTAAAATCAACCAATATTGATAATAATCTGACAAAATGGAAAAAAACAATAAAGTCCGGATTGGTTTATTCGGAATTGGCCTTGATACATATTGGAACCAGTTTACTGGTTTACTTGACAACCTGACAAAATATCAAACTCAGATAAGTGAGAAAATTGAAAGTTTCGGGGCCGAAGTTTTTGATGCCGGAATGGTTGACAATCCGGTAAAGGCCCACGAAGCAGCTGCTTTTTTAAAAACTGCCGATGTGGAAATAGTATTTCTTTACATATCTACCTACGCACTTTCATCAACAGTTTTGCCGGTGGCCCAAAAACTAAAAGTTCCGGTTATTTTATTGAACCTCCAACCTGTAGCCCAACTGGATTACGAAAAGTTCAATAGCCTTGGCGATCGTGGAAAAATGACAGGTGTGTGGCTAGAACACTGCCAGGCGTGCTCGGTGCCTGAAATTGCCAGTGTTTTTAACCGCTCCGGCATTCAATATAACATTGTAACCGGACATTTAAAGGATGCCGGTGCATGGCGGGAAATAAAGAAATGGGTTGATGCAGCCCGGGTTGCAGCAGCTTTGACAAACCACAGAATGGGAATTCTTGGTAATTATTACGGAGGAATGCTCGATGTTTATACCGACCTCACAAAACAAAGCGCTGCTTTTGGCACTCATTTCGAAATTCTTGAAATGTGCGAACTTGCCAAAATCCGTGAAAGCGTTACCGATGAACATTTGAAATTAAAAACCACGGAATTTCATTCAACTTTTGAAGTTTCTGAGGAATGTGAAAACGCCGAGATTGACCGGGCTGCAAAAACTTCAGCTGCTCTTGATATTTTGGTGAACAAACACAACCTGGGTTCGCTTGCCTATTATTACGAAGGACAAGCGGGAAATGAATATGAAAATATTGTAACCTCTGTAATTGCAGGAAACACTTTGCTGACAGGAAAAAACATTCCCGTCGCCGGTGAATGTGAAGTAAAAAATGCCCATGCCATGAAAATTATGGCCGAATTTGGAGCGGGTGGTTCATTTTCAGAATTCTATTTAATGGATTTCACTGACGACGTAGTTTACCTGGGCCACGACGGGCCAGCCCATTTTGCCATAGCCGAAGGAAAGGTAAAACTTGTGCCGCTGCCGGTTTACCACGGAAAACCCGGAAAAGGATTATCGATTCAGATGACGGTAAAAAATGGCCCGGTTACCTTACTTTCTATTGTGGAAGGAAAAGAAGGCGTTTTTTTATTGACTGCCGAAGGCGAATCAGTTCCGGGGCCAACACTGCAAATCGGCAACACAAACAGCAGATACAGATTTTCAATTGGTGTAAAGGAATTCACCGACTGTTGGTCGAAACAGGGACCTGCGCACCACTGTGCAATTGGCGTTGGTCATATTGCAGGTAAAATTGAAAAACTGGGGCAGATTTTAGGATTGAAAGTGGTGAAGATTGGGTAATGAATATACTTTATTTTAAAAATCTTTGGACAGATTTGACCTACTTGACTCTTTATTTGTCAAATTAGTCAAAACTGTCCAATAAATAGATTAACTAAATGGAAAAACAATATAACCCGGATGGTTTTATCCCAAAACATGGTGGTTATGAAAAATTGATAACTTACCAAAAATCCGTAATCATCTTTGACGGTACACAGTTTTTCACAAAAAAATATTTTCGCCCATATGATCGTACAATTGACCAAATGGTTCAAGCGGCTCGTTCAGGGAAACAAAATATAATTGAAGGGAGCATGGCATCGGGTACTTCAAAGGAAATGGAAATTAAGCTTACGAATGTTGCCCGCGCATCATTACAAGAACTTCTGGAAGATTACAGAGATTTTTTACGTACTCAGAAACTTGTTCAATGGGATAAAGAACATGAATATTATGCTCCTCTCACAAAATTGCTGACCAAACCAAATGCGACTTATCAAACTTATCAAAAAGGCATTGAAAGCCAAAGTCCCGAAGTTTCTGCTAATGTTATGATAGGTCTTGTAAATTTGACTTCTTATCTTTTATCAAATCAAATTAAAACTTTGGAAAAGGAGTTTCTACTGGAAGGCGGTTTGCGGGAACGAATGTCGAAAGCAAGGATTGAAATTCGCAAAAAAAATAAATAATAAAGAAAGCTTGAAACAAGGACTCCTATAAGTACTTACATTGACGCTGAATAAACAGGCTTTCTCAAAACTTTTACTTTGCTTTTGCTGTTTTCTTTCAAAAATTTGTATTTTCAGCGACTTCAAATTGCGGGTCTGATAATTCCGGCACCGTTAAAATGCTTATAAATTAAATACTTTTAAAAACTTAACCACATGGCCGCGATAATCATATCAATATTTATTTTAGGTTATATAGCAATTGCAACTGAGCATTCAATTAAAGTCAATAAAGCCGCTTCTGCACTGTTAACAGGGGTTTTAACATGGACAGTTTATATCATGTTCACACCCGATAAACATATTGTTGGCGAAGAACTTGTGCATCATTTGGGAGAACTTTCAGGTATTTTATTTTTTCTGATGGGGGCAATGACAATTGTGGAGCTTGTTGACGCGCACGATGGATTCGACATAATAACAGGAAAAATAAACCAGACAGACAAACGGAAATTACTTTGGATAATAGCATTTATAACGTTTTTCCTTTCAGCAACATTAGACAACCTTACCACTACAATTGTAATTGTTTCGTTGCTTCGTAAATTAATAAAAGGTGAAAAAGAACGCCTCTTTTTTGTGGGTATTGTTGTAGTTGCGGCAAATGCGGGGGGTGCGTGGAGCCCGATTGGCGATGTAACAACAACAATGCTTTGGATTGGCAATCAGATTACTGCATCAAACATTGTACTTAAAGTATTTATTCCAAGTGTGGTTTGTTTAGCTGTCCCGCTGATTTATCTTTCTTTCAAACTAAAGGGTGAAGTACAGCGCCCCGCAATAAAATCATCCGACACAAAACATGCGCTTACCCTGAGAAATCAGAAAACTGTTCTTATTGCAGGTGTTTCGGGACTGGTTTTCGTTCCTGTGTTTAAAACAATTACTCATCTGCCGCCATTCATGGGAATCCTTTTCAGCCTTGGCATTCTGTGGGTTATTGTTGAAATAATGCATAAAGGAAAAGAAGATGAACACAAAAACAAGTATTCTGTTGTACAGGCACTTCGTAAAATCGATGTTCCCAGCATTCTGTTTTTCCTTGGTATTTTGGTAAGTATTGCAGCGCTTGAGTCAATTGGTTCTCTTGTTCAGCTTGCCGGCTGGCTGGAAAACAATTTACAAAACGAAAATATCATTGTTATGGCAATCGGTTTGCTGTCATCAATTATTGATAATGTGCCGTTGGTAGCGGCAGCGCAGGGAATGTATGATCTTTCTGTTTTCCCGACCGACCACGCATTCTGGGAATTTCTGGCTTATTGTGCCGGAACTGGTGGAAGCGCTTTAATTATTGGTTCAGCAGCAGGTGTTGCAGCAATGGGAATGGAAAAAATCAGCTTTTTCTGGTACATGAAAAATATAAGCCTGCTTGCACTTCTCGGATATTTTTCGGGAGCTGCGGTGTATATTTTGCAAATGTACATTCTGGGGTAACGAAGAAGCCTCTCCTAACCTCTCCAAAGGAGAGGGATTAAAAAAATACATATTAAAAATTTCATTATTCCTGGTTAAGGAGTTGCAACAAATATATAGAGACTGTTTTGAAATTTCCCGTAGGGAATACAGATGGGTAGAAAAATTGAAACACATGATAAATTTTGTCCCGGATGGGACAAAACACTAACCAATTTGCTTTGTTTCTACCCAT
>DAOPKR010000065.1:0-22153 GCA_035391305.1 Draconibacterium sp. | reverse complement strand
TTTCGTTGTACGCCACAGTCGCAATTCCACGGAATGTAGCTGTTAACCAATTCATTATCAATTATTATTGAATTCACTTTTTTGTTGAATTCATCGCCACCACCCCAGCCACCGTGACCTGTGGAAATGTAACGAAGACTGATATTTTTTACTCCTTCAGGAATCACAAAGTCAATTTCGAGTGAATCATCTTCAAACATAGTCCCATATTCCTGACCGGCCATTTCCATTATATTGAGGGTGTTGAACAACGGAAGAATCCAGGCTTTCTTTTCTTCAGCTTTTTCACTAACACGTTGACTCCCCGGATAATATTTTAAATCGAGGCTCACTTTGTGGCCGCCTTTATCGTAGTTTCCAATAAAAACACCAATCCAGACTTCCTTTTGAAGCAAGGATAAAAGTTCAGTAACTTCCTGTTTGTAATATGCTTTTTTCTCCCATTCCTGTCCGTAAACCTGCACCGATTCGTTAAAATGGCCAACTCCAAAAGGAGTAAAAAACCTTACAAGCTCAATTGCAGGTGAAAAATCGGGTGTTGAAACTGTTCCATAATAAGTTTTACCATTGGCAGCTGTAAAACCCGGAACAGTATTTACCCCGTTCTGAAGTGCATCAAAAAATGAATTTTCCTTTTCCTCCGGAATTATAAAAACAGTACCGGTACGATCATACGCATCGCCATTTGAACATTGTGTAAGTTCGGCAAATAGCTGGTAATCCGGGTCAACTTCGGGCAAAACCACTTTTTTAGCTATGATTGTACCACCGGCAAACCTGTAGGTTTTTCCCAATTGTTCGCCAATCGGGTTTTCAATTGGATTTCCCCAGCTAATTTGTTCGTCATTGAAAACCGGAACTGTTGTAATAAAACTACTTGTCAGTTTATGCCGGTAAAGCGGTTCATCCACTTTTTCGCCAAGATTTTCGGGTATAAGTTCTTCTGATTTTTTCTCTTTTAGAATTTCAATTTCTGAAGCTACTAGAGCGTAGTTTCCATTTCGAACAACTTTTAAAACCAAACCATCCGGTATTCCATAACTCATAACTGGTGTGCCTTTGGCTTCAATTTCGGTGGTGTACCAGATTTCGATGTTGTTGGAGCGCAAAACTGTTTTAACTTTTTTACAGTTGTAACCCTGAATTTTCTCAACCTCGCCGGTTTCAACAATTTCGGGATATTTTTCAAAAGCTGATTCTGTAAATACTTTTGAACCATCAGCAAGTTCAGCAGTCTGGTATGTTTTTTTCGACAAGAAATCAATATAACTAACTTCTTTGGGTGTTTCAGGAATAAGATTAATTCCCGTCATGTCGGTAAAAGATTTTGACGAACCGGAAGTAGCAATCAATGTATTTTTCCCGCCTCTTTCTCTTTCTTCGCCGTTGATTACCGATTTGTAAATTACCTTAACTTTTACGGCTGATTTCTGGCCAGCATAAATTGAAGAGTTCAATAAAAATGTGCCAGCAATAAGTATTAATATTTTTGTGAATTTTAGCATTTCAGTATTTAGTTTTTGGTTTTGGTTTCAACAATAACAACACCGCCCATTCCGCGTGAACCATAACGTGCCGAAGCGGCAGCACCTTTTAAAACATCGATGGTTTTTACCTGCACGGGAGGAATATTCTGGAAAACCTGAAAACTAACAACAGTACCATCTACAATCAATAATGCGTCGGTATCGTTATTGAGTGTATTTGTGCCGCGAATTGAAATCCCGTTGTTTTTTATTGTAACTCCGGAAACCCTGCCTTCCAGTATTTCCATGATATTTCGATAGGAACTGTAATCGGGTTGTGATCCGAAGTGTTCTATTGCATAATTCAACCTTTTTTCATCGATATGTCCGAATCCGGTAGCGTAAGAAATATTCTTTTTACCTTTTTTCAGTTTAAGATCAACATTTACTGAATCATTTTCAGAAATATTTTTAAGGCTTACTTTTTCCGAAAAAAAACCATTTGCCGAGAAAGTCAGTTTATCCTCAGGATTGCACGAAACCGAATAGAAACCCAACGAATCAGAAAATGTTTCGAAGCCGGAACTATCATTAATTACGGATGCTTTGTTGATTCCAAACACTCCAAAAGTTGTAATTTTTCCAACAACCATTTGCTCCTGGGCCTTTGAATGAAAATTACCTGTAAAAGCAAAAATCATTACAAAAGCACATATTTTAAGGTTAATCTTCGACATAAAAGTTGTTATTGTTTCAATCGAAATGATGGATATTTTGAAAAAAAAGGAACCGCCTCAAAATTTAAAGCGGTTCCAATTTTATTTTTGAGTTGTATCGAATTGATTATAATAATCTATTCTTTGTCAATTCATTAGAATTATTATTTAGGTCCTGCTCCGTAAGCCGGATCTTGTTTGTCAAACCACAATTTTTCGCTGTTTAACTTAACAGGATCAGGAGTACCTGTACTAAAACCTTGTTCCTGGGCTGATGCCATTTTGTTGGCATAGTTAAGGTCGTCTTCAGTTGGTGTACCAATAACAAAACGACGTGGAATTGGCATTTCACTTCCAGAAGCTGTGAAATTTTCCCAAGGTAAGTATGCACTTCCTTTTTTAGGAATACCTGACCTGCGAACAGTTGTCCAAACATCGTTTGGTGTATTCAGGAAATTAATGTATTGTTGAATATAAACTTTCTCCAATCCATCGGTTGCAAGATTATAAGCAGGTTTTGCCAATAAAGCTTCGATTTCACCGTCTCTTAATTTTGTTGCGGCAGCCTCAGCAATGTTGGCATCAGTATAAACCGGATCGCCGTTATAGTAAGGCATTTGCTGGCTTTTAGCAAGTAAGTCTGCCCGTTTTACTGACAACTCAACACCCCAGCTAAAATATTCCTGTGCACTTTTTGGCAGGTTTGCGCCCAACAATTTAAATTCAGCCAAATAGAGGTTGGTTTCGGCCGCACTACCCAAAATTACAGTATGAGGTGGATCGTTATCTTTTAATTCAAGAACACGGCCACCAGGTTTTGTTGGATATGTATAATTATAAGTTGTACGGGTAAGTTTTTCAGAATACAACGAAGTTGCAATGTATGTTTTGTTTTCAATCTTGTTTGTAATACTCTGATTGAAGTACTTTTCATTGGCAGGAGCCTGAGTTGCATCGGGAGAAACCGGCACACCATGATAACGCACCCAAGGTTCACCATCACCTTTCCATCCGGCAAAATTACCATCATTATCAAACTCAACTAATGGTTCAATGTAATCTGGCAGAGCTTTACCTGCATCGATAAATGCCTGAACAACTTCGCCATTAAATGCATTTTTCTCGAAAACGAAACGAACGCGTGGGTCTTTGTTCTCTACAAGAAAATCGATAAGGTTTTTATTACCCCAGCCAATCCACATACCATTACCGGTTCCATAATATTTTACACCTCTTTTGTAAATGAAATCTTCGTTCAGGTTGTCCATGTAACCTGCCGGCGAACTTGCTACCTGCTGTGCAATTTGAATTGCTTTTGGCCGATCAACATTAATCATGCGTGCGGCTATTTTGAGTTTTAGCAGGTTGCAGAATTTTGCCCATTTTGCATAATCGCCACCATAAATGCGGTCTTCGGCTCCAATGGCAAATTGTCCTTCTGTATTTGATAATGCTGTAATTGCTTCATCCAGTTCAGCCAACCATGTATTGAATAAAGTTTGCTGATTGTCTAAAACCGGTGTCAGCAAAGGTGGATTAGTATAAGGTGCCAATCCGGCTTCAGAATAAACCAGTGAGCCTGTATTATCAGTTACTGTTAACGCTGTGGCAATTTGAACAGGAAATGTTAACGCTCTTAAAGCCTGGTAACTAGCTTTTGTTTCAGCAGGCATTTCGTCAATTCTCATACGAATGTCAATGGTTTGCGGGAAAAGCGAACTATAAATATCCTGTCCGCCAGAAGGCCCCATTGTATTAAAATCGGGACCGTTTCCGCCCTGCATGGTTGTAACCTGCGCCCATGGGTAGATGTACTGGAAATTGGAATAAAACCAATTGGTATAATCGTTACCATACATTTGCTCAATGGCTTTATTCATTGAGAATCTCAAATCCGGCTCTGACAATGTTGATGGGTTTGAGTTCAATTCGGCAAACTTGTCCTTATCGCACCCAAAAGCTATGATTAACATCAGAGCAAATATTATTTTATATGTTGTTTTCATATTTACTATTCTTTATTAAATTAAAAATCAATACTGAGTGTCATTGTATAAGTTGCAGTATATGGTGTAAATGAACGTTCCCTGAAGGAAGCGCTACTTGAGGTTCCCCTGAAACTTTCCGGGTTCAGGTTGTTTGGCAGTGAATTATACAAATAACCGATGTTTCTTGCATTTAAAGCAACATATAAATTTTGCGCTTTCATTTTTTGCGCCAAAGTTTTAGGAAGTGTGTATCCAACTGAAATATTACGCAAAGCAATGTATTTTACTTCATTAAACCAGTTGTCGTTGATAACACCACCACTCCATGAACTTTCGAAATAAGTATATAAAGCGGCGTGAGTTGGTTCAACATAACCAGCTTCGTAAGCAGCCTGATAGCTCATTCCACCAACATTTACAGTTTGACCGCTTGGTGCAACAACCGTTTGTCCTTCAGGGAAAACACCATTTGGAATCATCCCGTCATGGAAAACCTGGCCTTTTGTATCTTCATACTGGCTTGTCCAGGTAATACCACCATGTGCTTCGTCGCGCCATTTTAATGAGCTTTCCAACAAACCATAAGCAGTTCCGTATTTGTTTGAATAAGATGCAATGTGTCCTCCAAATCTTGCATCCAACAATACTGATAAAGATAAATTCTTGTAATTAAAAGTATTATCCCATGAACCTTCAAAGTCAGGATTGATTTTACCAACTTCCTGTACTTCGTAACTTCTTGTTAAAATAGCACCTCTTTGACCACTTCTCCAGGTTAAAATGTTATTTCCGTTTGCATCAACCTTTGGTTTTGTGTCCGACATTAAAACACCATATTCACCATCTTCGAAAGCAACAGCACCAACACGGAAGTTACCATAAGTAATATCTGAGTTTGCAAGTGTTTTATAAGCACCAACTTCTTCCCTAAGTTTTGATACCATGGTAGTGTTGTCCCAATAATTAAAAGTTGAGGTCCATTTAAAATCTCTGGATTGTACAGGAACAACTTTCAAAGAAAGCTCGAAACCTTTATTTGTTAATGTACCAACATTGGTAAGCATACTGTTCAAACCTGTTTCACCTGGTAATGGAATTGTTGAAATCTGGTTTGTGATTGCCTCGTTGTAATATGCAATATCAGTGCTTAACCTGTTGTTGAAGAAGCGAAGGTCGGCACCAATTTCAAATGAATTTTTACGTTCAGGCAAAATATTTGGGTCAACCAATGTTGTTGATTTTGTGTTGCTGTAAACATACTGGCCACCTTCAATTTCGGTAGTACCTAAACTATAACCTTTATTAATATCATACGGATTTGTGTCGTTACCAACCTGTGCCCATGATGCGCGTAATTTTCCAAAAGAGAATGCTTCAGGTAAAGAAAATGCTTCTGTAAAAATCCATGATGCACTTACTGAAGGATAGAAATAGGAATAATTTCCTGAACCATCAGAATAAACCAATGCAGAAGACCAGTCATTACGTCCTGTTATATCAAGAAACAGTTGGTTTTTCCATGCAATATTGGCCATGTAGTACAACGAATTAATTTGTTTTGTACCGTTAACATATGCTTCAGTTCCCAAAGTTTGTTTTGAGTTGGTCATATAAAATTTACCGGGAACAATTAATCCACCGTTTGTCCAGGTGCGTGTAGTTACACTTTCAGTATCCCATAGTTCACCTCCGAGAATTAAACCTGTTGAAAAATCACCAAATTCCCTGTTTAAATTGGCCACCATTTTTAAAGTGCGGCTAATGTTTTGGTTGTTTCGTAATTCGTAACTGCCACCATCATTTGCATATCCTTGTCCAAGATTTTTGGATTCATAAAAAGATGAATAGTGGTTCATGTTTGCTTCAGCAGATACAGAAATCCATGGAGCAAGGTCAGCAGTCAGTTTCACGATTGGGCGGGTAACTGTTTCTTCCAAAACCTGTGAGTTTAAGTTGTAACCAAACCAGGTTCCATTTCCCGGAACGTTGCCATACTTATCACCGTAGTTGTTGTTTGGTGTACCACCATGAGGCGCCTGATATACTTCCTGTTTTTTCCATCTTTCAGTTTCATACCAACCTGCCCACTGACCTGTTGCAAAATCTGCAGACAAATCGTTGTTTGGATTTGTAGAACTAGAGTTTGTAAATGAAACTGAAGCGTCAGCCGTTAACCATTTTGCAAAGTTGTAGGAACCTTTAAACAAAAGGGCGTTTCTTTTAAATTCATTGGTTGGAGCAGTACCTTCGCGATAATTATAAGAATCTGAAAGATAAAAACTTCCTTTGTCACTGGCTCCGCTTAAAGCAACAGAAGTATTTGAGTTAACACCCAAATCATAGGCATCAACCATTGCTCCCGGAAAACCCTGATAATTTCTTATTTCGCCATCATAGTCTTCAATTGGGCGGTTATCATACTTTGGTCCCCAGTTAAACCCAACGTTTGGATTTCCAATTTTAGTCACCATTTCTGTTCCATTTACATTACGTGTGTAAAACTGGTTTACATCGTATTTGTAGTAGTTATCATTGGCATCTTTTTCACCATAACCAATATAACCCGGAAGATCGCCAGGACCATATTCATATTGAATATCTGGTTCAGCATAAACATGGTCGAAACCTAAAGACTGGGTAACATTTACACCAATACCTCTTCTTCCTTTACCATCTTTGTTTTTAATTACGATAGCGCCGTTAATACCTCTTGAACCGTACAAAGCGGTTGCTGCTGCACCTTTTAACACTGATACTGATTCATAATCGTCAGGGTTAAGGTTTTTCAACATGTTACCAAAGTCATTTGCGTTACCGTTCCAGTCGGCACTTGCATCAGAAATTCCGTTTTCAAGAATTACACCGTCAACAACAAAAATAGGTTGGTTGTTATTTGAGTTTAATACTGATACACCACGAATCTGGATTTTGCTGTTACCAAATAAACCACCATCAGACGAACCAATGCTCACACCGGCTGATTTACCCTGAAGGGCCAATACCGGGCTGATAGTGTTTGTTTCGGCAATTTCGGCACCTGAAACTTCTGTCATGGCATAACCGAGGGCTTTTGCTTCCCTTTTTATACCTAACGCTGTAACTACTACTTCGTCGATACCAATTGCATCAACCTGCATGGTAACATTAATTATTGAACGGTTTGAAACTTGCTCTTCTACATTTTTCATTCCCACAAATGAAAATACGAGCGTAACATCCCCCGGCACGTTCAGTGAATATTCTCCATCCACATTGGTAATTGTGCCAAAGGTTGTCCCTTTCTGAACAATGGAAACTCCGGGTATCCCGGCTCCATCGTCTCCGATAACCTTTCCGGTTACCACTTGTTGTGCAAAAGCGCTGCCAATCAGCGTAAAGCACATCACAAAAATCAAAAGAATTCTTCTCATAGATTTCAATTTTACTAGTTAAATAAATAATTCATTTTCATGTTAATTCTCTCATATTCATATCGCTGAACAATACCTGAAATAACATTGCTGTTACCCCGAGTAGCCCAGATTGTTCCCAGTTATCTGATATAACTATTTTTACGTTTGCCGAAATTTGTTCGAGGCAATATTTATTAAGGGCCTGCTGAATTGGAGTAAGTATAAAACGATTGGCTTTTGAAACTACTCCTCCCAATACAATAATCTCGGGGTTTAGCAACTGAATTGTAAGCGACAATCCCTTTCCAACGGCTAGTCCAACTTTGTTAAGTAATGAAATTGCAAATTCATCACCCGATTTGGCGGCATTAATTATATCATCAGGTTCCAATTCGTTAATCCGGTCTTTAAATCCAATTGTTAACTGAGAAACTACATTGTTCTTAATTCCTTTAATGGCGTCATTTACCAAAACATACAAGGAACCAATTGTTTCCAGGCATCCTCTCTTACCGCAAATGCACAAATCACCTTCATCAACAAATATTGTATGAGAAAGCTCGCCTGCAAAACCTGTAGAACCATTATATAATTTACCATTAATTATCATGCCCATTCCAATTCCCCAGCTCCAATTAACAATAACAGCATTTAAATGGCCTTTTGCTTTCCCAAATACATATTCGCCGTACGCTTGCATTCGGGCGTCATTATTTATGTAAACCAGTTTTTGGAACTTTGATTCAAGCCGTTCCTTTACATTTGAATATTTTTTATTTTTGATTGTGTAGTTAATTCCGAGGGTTTCATCAATCAAACCGGGCATTGTTAAACCAACACCAAAAATCCTTCTTTCATCAATTCCTGCCTCTCCAATCAAAGTTTGGGCAGTTGCATAAATTTTATCTACAAGATCATCATCATCGATTGAAGTATCGAAATATGACATTGAAGTTACAGGTTTATTGTGCGAGTTGTAAATTATCATTTTAGCCTTATACCTTCCCAGCTCGCAGGCAATAATATAAATGGATTCATTTAATAGCCTGAACATAACAGGTTTTCTTCCGCCACTCGAAACGCCGGTACCACATGTTTCAACAAACTTCATTTCTGATAATTCGTTTAACAATGACAGTGATGTTGGAAGACTGACTCCAATTTTTTTACTTAATACTGAACCTGACATTGAATCATTATGATAAAGCAAATCAAGAATTTTCTTTTTTTGCCTGTACTTTTTAAGATCATTGCCAACAAGATTAATCTTCTTTATTTCCTCTGAAAAAATCATTTCAATATTATTCCTGATAAATACAAAATAATTATTGGCGCAATTTAAGAGATTTTTTTAACGAACTCAAAATAATTGTTAAAATTTTTTAATAAGTCCTAATTTTTAGTAAATTATTATAGCAAGAGTGTTCAGTCTTTATTTTTATTAGCATTGAAATAATAAAACTTTTAAATTGTTAGCAATTCGCAAAAAATACTGTCATCGGAAACAACAAGCCAATCAATTCTAAGGGAAGAATTCATAAATTATCACGATATTCAGCATTCTTTTCGTAAAATTGTCATCGGAAACTTTTTTGTATTACTATAAATAACAACCATTATGAACCGTAATTTAACTCTGCTAGCTTTAATAGGACTCGCATTTGCAGGATTAACAGCATGCAATCAAACCAAAAAACAGGAAGCCCAAAAACCAAATATCATTTATATAATGAGTGATGATCATGCCTACCAGGCCATCAGCGCTTATGGTTATAAAGGTCTTAACGAAACACCGAACATAGACAGACTTGCAACTGAAGGAGCAATTTTCACGAAAGCCTGTGTAACAAACTCAATTTGTGCACCAAGCCGGGCAGTAATGCTTACAGGAAAACATAGTTTTATAAATGGCAAAGTTGACAATATGCTGCCGTTCAACTGGGATCAGGAAAGTTTTCCGAAAATACTGAGGGCAAACGGATACCAAACTGCTATGATTGGAAAGATCCACCTCGATGGGATTCCGCAAGGTTTCGATTTTTCAATGGTTTTGGAAGGTCAAGGGCATTATTACAATCCCGATTTTTTTATTGACGGCGAAAAGAAAAGAATTGAAGGATACTGCACTGAAATTATTACCGAAACTGCGCTTGACTGGTTAAAAAACAAGCGTGACCAAACAAAGCCTTTTTGTTTGTTGTATCACCAGAAAGCGCCGCATCGCAACTGGTTACCGGCACCAAAATATGTAAACCTTTATGACGACGTAACTTTTAACCCGCCAGCAAACTATTTTGATGATTACGAAGGACGTGGAAGAGCAGCCCATGAACAGGAAATGGAAGTTGCCACACATGCCATGTGGGGACACGATTTTAAACTGATAGTTGACCCGAACGGAGACACAACAGCATTTTATAACGACATTAAAAGAATGAACCCCGAACAACGTGCCAACTGGATGGCTGCCTACGAAAGTGAAAACCAGGAATTTCTTGCAAAAAAATTAACCGGAAAAGAACTAGCCCTCTGGAAATTCAACCGCTACATTAAAGATTATCTGCGCTGTATAAAATCGGTTGATGACGGAGTGGGCGAAGTGTTAAATTATTTGGAAGAAGCAGGTTTAACAGAAAATACAATTGTTGTTTACACCTCCGACCAGGGATTTTATTTAGGCGAGCACGGTTGGTTCGACAAGCGGTTTATGTACGAAGAATCATTTAAAACTCCTTTGCTGATGCGTTATCCAAAAGAAATTAAACCGGGAACCAAAATCAACAAACTGGTCCAGAATCTTGATTTTGCCCCAACTTTTCTGGATTATGCAGGAATTGCAATTCCTGCCGATATGCAGGGCGAATCATTCAGAAAACTTGTGAGCGGAGAAACCGGCGAATGGCGCGATGCGGTGTATTATACCTATTATGAATATCCATCGGTACACATGGTAAAACGCCACTACGGTGTTGCTACTGAACGTTATAAACTAATTCATTTTTATTATGATATTGACGAGTGGGAAATGTACGACCTGGAAAAAGACCCATCAGAAATGCACAGCGTTTACAATGATCCGGCTTATGCCGACGTGCAAAAAATGATGCACGAAAAGTTGACCGAACTTCGTGCAAAATATGGAGACAGTGACGAAAACGATCAGAAGTTTTTAAAACTATACCTCGATGCTTTGGATAAGCAGGCTCAGGCAAGAGCGGAGAGGCAAGCAAAAAAATAAAATTTGAAAATATTAAGAATGGCATCCTTTATTTAATGGGGTGCCATTTTTTTTTATATAATTTAGTCGGGGCTTTACTGTTAATTGCAACCCGGCAATAAGTCGGGCAAAACAAAACAAATTAATACAATGAAAATATCAGCACTTATTTTAATTTCCCTTTTCCTCAGTTTATTATTCCCAAATTCAGGATTGAAATTAAAAGTCGCTGTTCCGGAAACCGACACAACTTTTATTTATCTTAAAGATTTTGGATTAAGAAATACAAAAAAGAAAGACTGCAATGCTTTTATTAACGAAGCAATAAAATCTGTTGAGCCGGGAAAACCAACTGTACTTGTTTTTACTCGTGGCGAATATCATTTTTATCCTGAGCAAAGCAATAAACGAAATTATTACGAATCGAATACCACCGATGAAAACCCGCGCAGTTGTGCCTTTTTGTTCGAAAATATGAGTAATGTTATTATCGAAGGAAACGGCAGCAACCTCATTTTTCACGAACAAATGCAGCCTTTTACTTTTGATAACTGTAAAAACATGGTTCTCAGAAATGTGAATATAGACTGGGAACAGCCACTGATTGCGCAGGCTCAAATACTCGAAGTAAAGGAAAAATCAATGCGGATCAGCATAAATTTAAAAGAATCGCCTTTTAGAATTGAAGAAGGTAAAATCTTTTTCGGAACTTCAACTGAAAACCTGCAGCCCTGGAAAGGTACAATGGAATTCGACAGAAAAGGCCGTTATGTTGTACCTCAAACCGGAGACTGGGGTTGCCTGGGAAGAGGATGGGAAAATTATCTGGCCGAAAATATACTTCCCGGCACAATTGAAATTCACCTGCCGCTTTTGCGAAAACCCGCAGTTGGAAACTACCTTGTTATGCGCCATGCAGAACGCATTCATTCAGGTATATTTATTCAGGAATCAAAAAATATTAAAGTTGAAAACATAAATTTATATCATGCCACAGGATTGGGTATTTTGGCACAATTCAGCGAAGATTTAACTTTCGACAGATACCGTGCAATTCCAAATCCCAACAAAAACAGATATTTTGGTGGTGGCGATGATGGTCTCCAGGTGTCGAACTGCAAGGGAAAAATTACAGTTACAAACTGCGAATTTGCAGGTTTGATGGACGACCCGATAAACGTACATGGCACAAGTGTCCAGGTAATCGAAAAACTTTCTGACAAACAGTTAAAATGCAAATTTATGCACCACCAAAGTGTGGGATTAAATTGGGGTCATCCGGGAGATAAAATCAGTTTTATTGAAAATTCAGTAATGAAATCAATGGGTTTGGGAACCGTTGCCACTTTCAGGTTAATTGATAAAGAAAATTTTATTTTGATATTTAAAGAAACAATTCCTAAAGATCTCGAAATTGGAGATGCACTCGAAAACCTTACATGGAGCCCTGATTTATATGTATCAAACTCGCTTTTTAAAAGTTGCAGGGCGCGTGGCTTGCTCGTTTCAACACCCGGAAAAGTGGTAATTGAAAACAACACTTTTGAGTCAAGCGGCAGTGCAATTTTAATAGCAGGCGATGCAAACAACTGGTTCGAATCGGGCGCGGTTACCGATGTTCTTATCAAAAACAATGTTTTTACTGATCTGTGCAACACGAGTTCTTACCAGTTTTGTGAAGGGATAATTTCAATTTACCCCGAAATTCCGGTTTTAAACGACAACACTCCCCCATTTCACAAAAATATCAGAATCGAAAAAAACGAATTTCACCCGTTTGATTACCCCGTGCTTTTTGCGCGGTCGGTTGACGGCATTTCATTCACCGGTAACTCAATTACACGAAGTAACCGTTTCGAACCTTACCACAACCGTAAATACACTTTTTCGTTTGAGGCGTGCAAGGCAATTGACATTTCGGGTAACACTTTTTCAGAAGACGTTTTGGGAAAAAATATTCAGCTAAAATGGACTCCCGAAAACCAAATGAAATGCGATTTGCAACAAAATCTTACAGTTAAAATTCAACATCAGTAAATTTGACCTAATTGAGGCAGCCGAAACAAACGGCTAAACATTGTTTGTTTAAATATGTTTATTAGTGAGATTTTGAAATTGCTTATTAATTTTTGTCATATTTTAAATTTCGGGTACAATTCCCGTCAGTTGTTTTCATGACCGGTAGATTCAAAAATATTACTTCTTTAATGTTGCTGGCAGTTTTTATGCTGCCATCATTTATAAAACTTGCACACCATCATGAACATTTTGAATGTTATCCGAAAAATGAAAATCAATATCACGATTATCATTCCAAGTGTGCAGTTTGTAATTTTGAATTTTCTGTTTTTTCGTTAGACTTCGAGAATATAGTTTTACAAAAAATTCTGCCAGAAACCGGCTATCTCAACAATTATTGCCAGGTAATATATTCAACATTTAACAAATATTCATTTTTATTACGCGCCCCTCCTTTTCAATATTCAGCTATAAAAAATAATGTATCGTTTGCTTAATAAACAGCCGCGAAACATAATTTTCAACATTCTCAATATTGGGATGAACACTTAAATATCAAAGCTTTACACAGATTTTTATTTAACTAAAAGATAGAGTTTACTGCAGCATAATTTGCATAACCGGTAAACGTCTTTGCTATTTTTTTAATTGAAAGTTTCTTCAATAAACATGTAATAAAATGAAAAAAATATTTCTCATTGTTATATTGATATTATCATATCAAATAACAAAATCACAAAACAAAATATCAGGAAAAATTACGGATAAGGAGAATTTGCCAATTATTGGCGCCAGCGTTTTTATCCCCGAAATGAATAAAGGCACCATTACCAACGAAAACGGTTTTTATGAATTATCAAACCTGCCAAATGGTAAAATAAAAATTCAATTTATATATCTTGGCTTCAACAATCGCATCGAAACAGTTGATTTACAAGGGAAAAACGTAGAATTAAATTTAACGCTTAACCACACTTCAATTGAAATGGAAGCGATTGTAGTTTCGGGTGGTTACAATTCAACCCAACATGAAAACGCTGTTAAAATTGACATTCTGAAACTCGACCCGCTGACAATTAAAAAATCTCCAAATTTTACCGAAGTTCTTTCAAAAGTTCCGGGTGTAAATATGATTTCGAAGGGACCGGGAGTTTCGAAACCTGTTATCCGCGGCTTGTCAATGAATGACATTCTTGTGTTGAACAATGGAGTCCGGTTTGAGAATTACCAGTATTCAAGCCATCATCCGCTAGGAATCGATGAATTTGGGATTGAAGATGTCGAAATTATAAAAGGCCCGGCTTCATTGATTTTCGGTTCTGACGCAATTGGCGGTGTAATTAATTTTATAAAGGAAAAACCTGCACCAATCGGGAGCATAACCGGAGATTATAATATGCAACTCTTTTCAAACACGCTCGGAATAACCAATAATTTGGGAATAAAAGGTGCATCGAAGAAATTTTTTGGCGGTGCAAGGTTTGGTCAAAAAACAAATTCCGATTTTCTGCAGGGTGGAGGCACATTTGCGCCAAACACAAGATTCAACGAATATTCGCTTAAGGCAAATGCGGGTTTCACCGATAAAATCGGCACTTTCAAATTGTTTTATGACATGAACAACCAGAAACTTGGATTGGCGGAAGATGAGGCAATTGAAAACATTACTGAAAGAAGCAGAAAAAATGAAATATTTTATCAGCAGTTTAATACACATTTACTTTCATCGCAAAACAAACTGTATTTTGGAAAATTCAAACTCGATATTGATGCGGCGCTTCAAAACACTGAGTTAACGCATTTTGGTGAAGTTGGCGTTTACGAACTGCAAATGAAACTTAAAACTTTGACTTATGAAGCAAACCTTCATCTGCCTTCAAATGAACATTCAGAATATATTTTCGGATTTCAGGGGTTTAACCAAAACAACACAAACATAAATGACAGGGAAGAAATTTTACTTCCTGATGCAGAAACAAATAATTATTCGGCATTTACATTGTTGCAATTCACATTTTTCGAAAAACTGAAACTGCAAACAGGTGTGCGTTACGACAAAAAGAACATATCAAGCCAGGCAGTTGGAAACCAGGATGATGCCCTCTCTTACCGGGCGCCGCTTGATAAATCGTTTGAAAGTTTTAGCGGTTCGGTTGGTGCAACATTTAATTTTTCTGAAAAACTGTTGTTCAGGGCAAATTATGCGGCGGCATATCGCACGCCAAATCTGGCAGAACTTACTTCAAACGGCGAACATGAATTGAGGTATGAAATTGGAGATCCAAATCTGGTTCCTGAAAATTCCTATGAAACTGATTTGAGCATTCACTACCACCAGGATAATTTCACCTTTGATATTGCCGGATTTTATAATACTGTAAACCACTTTATTTATATTACACCAACCGGAGAAATAACTTCATCAGGAATTGATATTTTCAGGTATAAACAGGCAAATTCAACTTTGGCAGGTGGTGAAGCGGGTATTCATTTTCATCCTAAAACAGTAAAATGGCTGCATTTTGAAAGCACTTTTTCATCGGTTACGGGCAAACAGAAAAATGGCGATTACCTGCCTTTTATTCCTGCCAACAAACTTAATTTCGAATTGAGGGGAGAAAAAGAAAAGTTCTTATTTTTTGAAGATGCTTTTATTTCAGGGAACACGGGAACGTCGTTTAATCAGAATAATGCTGCACCCGACGAAACAACAACAAAAGGCTACACACTTGTTGATTTAAGTGTTGGCGGAAGCATAAAAATTAATAACCAGCTCGTTCTGTTAAGTTTAAGTGCAAACAATATTTTCGATAAAAAATATACCGACCATTTATCTACTTTAAAAGAAGTGAATTTATTTGATCCGGGCAGAAACATTGTATTGAGTTTAAAAATTCCGTTCGGGATTAAAACAAACGATTTTAAATAATATTTATAAAACAGAAAAGCATCAGTTAAGCGGATTTACAAAAATTCTCTGATTTTTAACCGATCAGGGAGTTTCAGCATCCTCTGCCAAAATATATCTCACTTCAAACTTCGGGCGGCTGCCAATATTCATTACTTCATCCGGTTTGTAGCCGAATGTTTTTATTGTAGTCGAATCGTTTTTTGAGGTGAGGTATTTTTTTGTCATATCCATCCGCCTTATTTCTCTTTGTCGAAGTACACTGTCAACCTGGTGAGCCGGGGCAAACAAAACTTCGTAGTCCTGCATTAAAAGCGAGTCTTTGCCGGTTTCTTCCGATAAAAACTTCAAATATTCCCTGTTATTCAATTTTGCCCTTTTTCCTGTTTTCAGGAAAAATGAATTTTGTGCCAATTCGCCCGCAGCATCAATTCTCTCAAGTTTCTTATCGTTTAAATAATGCATTTCTATTAGTAGTTCAGGTTTTGTTTTTTCGATTTCGAGCAACAAATCAAAACTTCGTATTTGTTTGGCAACAAGTGTTGTATCAGCATAATCAAACGCAATTTCTTCGATTTCCTTTGGATCGGCGCCCAGCAAATTTCCAAGCGCTTTAAACGGCGATGCAACAATTTTAAACATAAAACTTTTAAAAGTATCCCAGACAATTGCGCCGATTTTTACTTTTGGATCCGACAAATCGCCTTTTACGGGAATATCTAGAATAATATCGCCATTAATATCTTTCAGTACAAATAATGCCAGTTTTATGGGAATATCATACAAACCACCAGCTTTTCTACCCATCTTCACGTTTCTGATTATCAGCTGGTTGTTACTTTCCAATTGACGGTCTGCAATTTTGGTTTTGTTTACGTAATACATATCGCCAAAAAGAATTGGCAAACCCGCGTAATGTTTCGAATACACATTTATATCGGGCAACTGAAAATCAGTCAGCACATATTCAAGTTCTATTCTTTTCAACGGTTCCAGCGGGTTAACCCCAAGTTTTGCTTCAAGTGTACCCCGTTTGTTGAGTTTCATTTTTGCGTTTATGTTTACCCAGTCGTCCTGCAGCGAAAAAGTATCCATGTCAACGGCAATTTCCGAAAGTTCATAATCAAAAGTTTCGCGCATGGTTTGGTCGCTGAAATCCATCAATCCACTTTCAATAATAAAATTATTCAGCACAATATTCATTGGCATTTCGTCAACTGAAGTATCAGCAGAAACCGTTTCAGGGGTTTCAACTATCATTTTTTCGAAATTGAAAAGAGAATCTTCGAGCGCCAGGTAAATATACGGTTTGAACAGTTTTACAGTATCAACAAAAACTTCATAAACCATTGGTTTCGAAGGGTGAAGTATTATCCTTGAATAATCTCCGCCAATTACTTTTCTGTTTGATTCATCAAAAATTGCCAGGCTGTCAAAATCAAAATTCCCGTTCATTTCGAACTGATAAATATCGCTGTCCAAACCCTTGAAATTCATTAAACCCGAAGCTTTTCCTTCGAGACCAGAAACTTTCAGATACTGTTTTAAATATGGAAGGAAAGTGGCGAGTTCCATTTTTTCGATCTGCACAAATCCCGAATATTCACCGTTATCGGCATTATAATTCAATGAACTTGCAAAATTTCCGCCATTGGCAAGTTTAAACTCAATATCTGCCTTGCTGCTGTCGAGTTTACTCCAGATAATCTGCGGGATTATAAAACTGACCTCTTCCAGTTTCAAAGTATTATGAAGTTGGAGGTCGGTATATTGTACCAAACCATTTTTCATTTCGAGGTTGTTCAGGTTTAGTTTGTAAGATGTTGAAGTTTCGGGTTCAGGTTCGGTTTGTAAAGTATCAGCGCCCGTAAAAAAAGTAATTAAATCGTCGAAATTAAAAACTGTATCATTTTGAATAAAACTTCCTGATGGGTTTATAAGTTGCAACTGTTCAATATAAATTTCATCGTTCAGCAATTTCAGAGGTTTCATGTCAACCAAAAAAGTATCGAGAGCGACAAAAATATCAGTGTCATTTTGTTCGAAATATTTGAACCCACTGATTTTAAGTGTTGAAGTAAAAAAATTGTAATTCAATTTGTCAATATGAATATTACGTCCGGCAAGTTCTTTACCGTGTTTATTGATGTAGTTTTTTGCAATTGCAGGTGCAAATATTAATGCCGCTACAATCAAAACAACCATGAAAAGAAGCATGATTACTGTAATTCTTTTCAGGATTTTAAATCTCCCGCCTGATTTAATTTTGGGTTTATCTTTCACCATTGCTGCCAACAGAATTGCGTTTTTCCTGAAATTTACCTATCTGAATTATTTAATACGGTTTAACAAATACAATGTAATACAGGTTTGCAAATTAAAATATAAACCTCAGGAATACAAAAGAAAAAACTAAGCAGAACAAAAGATTACCGGTTAATTCAAAAACAAAATCCGCTTTAAGTACTTTTCACGTTCACAAGCACTTAAAGCGGATACCGCAACATAAATATCTAAAATATTATTCCTTTGCCTTTTTTTTGTTGATCAAAACATAAAGAATAATAAATGCCACAACAAGGATAACCGGTAAAACCATCATATTGCGCAAGGTAATTGCGGGGCCCGAAGTTTCAATAGATTTTCCCATGATTGGCAAAACCATTGAAGTAGCAACAAAGCCTGCACCACCGAGAATCGACATTCCCAGTGCACCACTTTTGGGAACATACTCCGAAGCAACGCCGATCATTGTTGGCCAGAAATAACAAACACCAACTGCAAAAACGGCGGCCGATGCCAGAGTCATTGCAGCACCAGATGATATGCTAAGCAAATACAAGCCCAGAACAGCAATAATTGATGAACCCAGCAATACTCCGGTTGGATTCAGGCTGTGAATAAGGCCACCTGCGAAAAATCGTCCAACTGCCATAATACCTGTAACAACAACCAAAATAATCATCGGATTGATTCCGTTGGTTTCGAGCAAAGCATTTATCCATTGCGTAGTTCCCAACTCGGTAGAAGCGGTAAGCAGCATACAACCAAAAATAAACGGGAACAACAAACTTATTTTATTAACGGCGCGTCCTTCAATAATTATAAATACAGTAACAATTGCAACAATAATCAGCGGTAAAGTATAACTTGCTGTAACGGCATCAGCAACTGTAGCGTTGGTTGCCATCAGAATCATAAAAATTACGGCAAGCGTAATGGTAACCGGCGCCCCAACGTTGCGCATCATTTCTTTATAACTTACACCGGTTGAAACACGTTCGGTTTCAGGTATTTTCTGCCCAAAAAACAGAAAACCGTAAATGGCAAGCGGAATAAACAAAACGCTTACAAGTACCTGCCACGGCAGATTTACCTGGTCCATTATCAACCATGCCAAAATTCCGCCAATTACAATTCCACCGGGGAACCAAACATGAAAACGGTTGAGCATTTTTGTTTTCTTTTCAGGAAAAAGGGCTGTAACCAGCGGATTGCAGGCTGCTTCAACACTACCATTTCCAAGTCCGATAAACACGTTGGCAACAAATAATGAAGTGTAATCTTTTGCCATCAGTAGCAAAACAATTCCAATGAGGTGCATTGCAAAAGCAGCCCAAATGATAGATTTTGTTTTAACAATGTCGATAAAATAACCACCGGCAAACATGGCAACCGCAAACCCCCAGAAAGCCGGACCAAAAGCCCGCCCAACTTCTTCTTTTGTCAGACCATAAACATCAGTAAAAACTCCTTCTATTTTTGCCCTGATGGCAAAGGTAATTGCTGTAACAAGCAGTGCCAGACAAGCTGCAATGAAAAGTCTTTTTTGATTTACATCTTTCATAATAATTTGAATTTTAATAGTTTGAATTATTTATTGATTAGTTTTTATATTTTGAATTGCACTTTTACCGGCCAGAAATTTAATTGCCTGTAAAAGCAGTTTCCGGTATTCTTCCGATTCATATGTACGGTGATCGTGACCCGGTTGAATATACACCACCTGCGAATTGTTGTATTTATGCTGCCAGGCAATATATTCCATACTTTTCGGATGACGTGTGCGCAACAATGGAATTACATCATCAGAAATGCGCACGTTTCCGTAAATTTCGTCAAAGAAACGCGGTTCTTTTAGCCCGACAGTTACTGCTGTGTAATTCTCAACTTTTGTGTAAACCCAAACATCGTGTTCATAATTCGATTGCTCTTCTTTTGGAATTCCTCTTGCTGCCTCAACATATTTACCACCAAGTATTTTTTCAAATTCAGGCCAGGCCTGGTACGACGCAATTGAATGGTGAAGAAATAATAATGGTTTGCCTTGTTGGGTTAAATTCAGATATGCACTTTTTTCTGCTTCCGAAATGTTTTTCCACATATCGTAAAACACAATAACATCGAAGTTTTCAGCATAATTTTTAGCGATTTCGCGGTTGGCTTTTGGCTGTTGAAAATGTTCATATTCTATTCCGGGAAGCGCATCAAACATTTCGAAAAACTGTAATGTATCAAAATCATGACCACCTGTAACAAGCATAATTTTAATTGATTGCGCATATAATAAATTTGCTGAAATCAGGAAAAAGAACAGAAAACAGATTCTTTTCATTGGCTTAGTTTTTTGATTTACAGAATTTCAGGCATTAAAAATAATAATTTCATTTAATGTTATTCGTTTTTGTTGTTAAAGTGAATTAAAAACTGAACAGGATGAAAACTGCAAATGTGATATTCACAATTAACAAAACCATTTTTAGAATTAAACTTTCCCTGCTAAAATTAAAATACTAAGAAACTGTTTTGAAATTTCCCGTAGGGAATACAGATGGGTAGAAAAATTGAAACACATGATAAATTTTGTCCCGTCCGGGACAAAACACTAACCAATTTGCTTTGTTTCTACCCATATTTTGTTCCTAACCGAACAAATAAACCAAAATCAAAACAGTCTCTAAAACTTTTTATACAGAAAGGGGTTAATAAATAAGTTAATTTTACAACCATTTCAGAATAAACAACAGTTTTAGTTTCATCAAATAAATAGAAATAAACAAAAATGAAAAAAGCACTTAACTTAAAAATTTTCCTGTTTTTCCTGCTCGTAATTACTTTTTCAGCTTGTGATGTTAACAACAGCGACGAACCTGAAAATTCAGACAAATATCTTGTGAGCTTTGAAAAACATAAAACATACAAGTTGGCCGATATGAAAGCTGTATTAAACATTTATGCAAACCTTTACCCTGATTTAAAGAATATTTCGGATAATCTGGTACACGATATTGATGTTTATACAATAACTTATAACACTAAATTCAAGGGAGATGATATAATCGCTTCGGGACTTGTTTCGGTACCGTCAGTGGCCGGAAATTTTCCGTTAATGAGTTACCAAAACGGAACCAACACTTTACACAGCGAAGCACCATCAGTAAATCCTGACAATCAGTTGTTTTTATTACTCGAATTTATTGCTTCAAATGGTTTTATAGTTTCTGTTCCCGATTATCTGGGATTTGGCGCCTCTTCCGGTATGTTTCACCCTTATCTCGACAAGGAATCAACAATCCAGTCGGTTACTGACATGTTAAGAGCAGTTGGTGAACTCACAGCAAATCATTTGCAATTTGAAGCCAGCAACGATTTATACATCACAGGATATTCACAGGGAGGCTGGGCAACTATGCAACTGCAAAAAGCCATTGAAGAAAACAGTGCTTCAGAATTTAATTTAAAAGCCAGTTCATGTGGGGCCGGACCATATGATCTAAGGTATGTAAATGATTATATCCTGGGACTGAGCAATTATCCGATGCCTTATTTTGTAGGATATATTTTTAACAGTTATTTGAACCTGAATGACATTACAAACCCTGCCGGTGATATATTTAATTCGCCCTACGATCAGCGAATAATGACATTGTTTAACGGAACAAAATCAGGCGATGAAATAAATGCCCAGCTTACCACAGCTACAGCCGATTTATTTGCAGCCGAATATATTGGCACTTCAAATACAAATTCCAAATTTTCGTCAGTAATTTCAAGTCTCAACAATAACAGTATCGCTGCGTGGAAAACAAATATCCCGACATTAATTACACACGGAACTGCCGACACCTATGTTCCTGAGCAGATTTCAATAAACATGTACGATGATTTTCTGGATAAAGGAGTTGACCAGTCAAAAATCACATACATTGCTATTCCGGGTGCCGGCCACAATACTGCAGTTATACCTTCGGGAGTAGCTACTTTTAACTGGTTTATAAGTTTAAATAATGCTCAATAATCGGCTAAGTAGCACGAATAATATAAAGAAGTACTTGAATTCATCACCCCTTTATCCTCCCGATGTATCGGGACAGGCTCTCAAGGGGAGAATTGCTGTGAACTTCAGCCGGAATTAGCTTGCAACAATTACCCCCTTGAGGGGGGAGG
>DAOPKR010000064.1:0-22203 GCA_035391305.1 Draconibacterium sp. | reverse complement strand
ATGAGGCCACCCAGGCGAACCACACCGGCCTGTGCATATTTGTTAATCCCTTTACAAATATTATTGGCGGCATACATTGCCATCATTTCGCCCGAAACCACAATGTATATTTCTTCGGCTTTACCTTCACGCATTGGCATTGCAAAACCACCACAAACTACGTCTCCAAGCACATCGTAAAAAGTGTAATCGATTTTGAATTTATCTTCCCAGGCTCCAAGCTGCTCCAACAGGTTAATTGAAGTAATAATTCCACGGCCAGCGCAACCAACTCCCGGTTCAGGGCCGCCCGATTCAACACAGCGAGTGCCGCCAAATCCTGGTTTTACAACGTCTTCCAAATCAATATCCTCACCCTCTTCACGCAAAGTATCAAGCACGGTTTTCTGTGCCAATCCACCTAGAAGTAAGCGGGTTGAGTCGGCTTTCGGGTCGCAGCCAACAACCATGATATTGAACCCTGCTTCTGCCAATCCGGCGACTGTGTTTTGTGTGGTGGTAGATTTTCCGATTCCACCTTTCCCATAAATTGCAATTTTTCTCATTTTTCTATTTTTTAAGGTTTTATATGATTTGCATTTGCCGGGAGCATTGCGACAATGGTGCCAAAGGAATTCTGGAGTTCAGAAATCAAAGTTCAGAGTTGTTCGTTGAGTATTGTATATCTGCAAGTTATGTGGGCTTAAAATTTTATTTTGAATTTTTGGTAAGCGAAAAAATCCTACGTTTTGGTAGGAAAACAGAAAGTTGACAACAAAATATGTTGTACAACATAAAACCAGCAGCAGCGCGGATTAGCGGGAGTTAATATTGGCTTAACCTACATTTATGTAGGAAATGAAGGATTGCTTTTTGATGGAAAAATTTGTGAAAACTAGCATCATTTTCAACTGTACAAATGCCGGGTATTTATTAAAAAGAGTTGATTTACAAGAAATTTTGGAAAATGAATATGCTCAATACACTTTTTGTTTGATTCGACGAAACTTAAGATAGTTTTACGATTGAGACAACTTTAAACTAAAGTCAGTTGCATATTAAAAAGTTCTTTGATCTTCTTTTGCTTAAACCTTTTTCTCCCAAAAAAGCATCTTCGGAACACAATCAGAAAATCCCATTTTTTTGTACAGTGATTTAGCGGCGAGGTTGTCTTCACGAACTTCGAGATTTACACGGCAAAATCCGTTTGATGAAGCATATTTTAAAATTGCATCCAAAAGATATTCTCCGGCACCTAAATTCCTGAATTCGGGTGCTACAACAAAATCATGAATGTTAATAATTGGTTTAGCCTGAAATGTGGAAAAATTAATATTGCAGTTCGCTAATCCGGCAAACTGATCATCGGCTAATACAAAAAAACCAAGAAATCTGGCATGTTTTTTTAATCCTGAAATTATTTTGGGAGCCAATTCTTTTCGCATCGGCCGGTTATTTCCCATCGGATCCTTTATGTAATCATTTAGAAGTTTGATAAAATGATTGCAATGAGCCGGGTTATTCAGATTGACGTTTTGTATTGAGAATCCCATGTTTCATATATTATGTTTTATACCTTGGGAAAACTTTTCAAACTTTAAACCGCCAGGCATCTATTTCATATTTTTTCAGCCTGATTCCCAGCATGCGTTCTGTAACTTTCAGGTCTTCTGCAGCTTTGGCAATAATTCCTTTTGAACTTACCAAAGCTTCGCGTATAAGTTGTTTTTCAACCTGCTCAATAGTAAACATCATTCCACCTGATGATTTTGTGTTTGTTGAATCGGCTGTTTGCAACGATGGAGGCAAATTGTAGCTGTGTATTACATTATCGGTGCTCAGAATACATGCCCTTTCAATACAGTTTTCCAATTCCCTTATATTTCCAGGCCAGCGGTAAACCATTAACATATTCAAAGCAGAGGTAGTAATTCTGATTATTTTGGCATTATTTCGGTTATTGAATTTTTCGATAAAATGATCGACAAGCGACGGGATATCGTTTCGGCGGTCGCGAAGTGGCGGCAGAAAAATCGGGAATACATTAATTCGATAATACAAATCCTCGCGAAATTCGTTGTTTTGTATCATCTCCTCCAAATTACGGTTTGTGGCACACACAATCCGAACGTCAACCTTAATCGTTTCGGTTCCGCCAAGCCGTTCAAATTCGCGTTGTTGAATCAACCGTAAAAGTTTTACCTGTGTTGAAAGCGGTATATCGCCAATTTCATCTAAAAAAATGGTACCGCCATCGGCCAGTTCAAAACGACCTTTTCTCCGGTTTTCCGCTCCGGTAAATGCTCCTTTTTCGTGCCCAAACAATTCACTTTCAATTAAAGTCTCAGGCAGTGCCGAGCAATTTACTTTTATAAAGTTCTTTTTTGTGCGCGGACTCGAAAAATGAAGGGCATCGGCAATCAGCTCTTTCCCAATCCCGCTTTCGCCTCGAATCAGCACGGTGGAATTTGTTTCAGCAACCATGCTGACAAGTGAATAAACATCACGCATTTTACTTGAATTGCCAACTATATTCCCCGGACGGAAATCAGTCTCAAGTTTATTTTGCAGTTGAATATTTTTCTGTTTGAGGATTTCCATTTCTTCCAATCGCTCCTGCTTGTTACGCACACTGCGCGATATCATTGACCCGATGATTGTCAGTAACTTAATGTCTTCTTCGTACAAAATATGGGGATTGTACACACGGATAATACTGAGGGTACCGGTTACTTTTCCATCCTCTATTATTGGGGAACAAATAAAAGTAAGTTCTTTCCCGTCTTTTGTGAGGTCCTGCCCTGTTCGATTCAAAAACAAGCTGGATTTTGAGATTTTATCGACAATTACCGGGCGTGCCATTTCAACTACACGGCCGATTATCCCTTCCCCGAGTTTGTATTTTCCTCTTGATTGTTGCACAGAACTGTAACCATAAGCGGCTTCAATAATTATGTTTTCGGCTTCGCGATTGAAAATGGTTAATAAGCTTCGTTCGGCGGCAAGATATTTCACAACCATTTCTAAAATAACAGACAGATCATCTTTCAACTCCTTACTTTGAATAAGCCGTTGACTAATATCGAATAATAAAACAAGTTCCTTGAACCCGTAACACTCATTGCCTGCTTTTTTACATTTAAACTCCATGAAATATCATTATGACAATGAAAAACCTGAATTGGTGTCATATGTCGCAAATATCTATTTTTGTTATGCCTATTTGTTAATACATATTCCATTAATCTGTCATATTAACAATGTTTTAATATTTCATAATAAAAGTCTAAGCTTTAAATTTGAGCAGTTTTGAAGTTATTCCACGTGTGTTATCTTATTCATCCGAATGCGAAAATTCAATCTAAAAGAAAAATTAAACCCAATAGTACAGGACAGTAAAAACTCAGAAATAGCTATCTTCGGGACTATTAAAATACATTCAGGTTAAAAACATTTATTGCAAACGTCAACAGGATTTAAATAAAATGAAACATAAACCAATACTTATAGTTGCTTTTGCAATGTTTCTTATTACTTCTATTTCGGCGCAAACGGTAAAGCCCAACATTATACTTTTTATTGCTGACGACGTAAGTTGGGATGATTTAGGTTGTTACGGAAATCGCGATGTAAAAACGCCAAATATTGATAAATTGGCATCACAGGGCATCCGGTTTGATAATTTTTTCCTGACAGCAAGTTCCTGCAGCCCCAGCAGAAACAGCATTATTACCGGTCGGTATCCGCACAATACCGGCGCCTGCGAGTTGCACACCGAACCTCCGCTGGAGATGGTTTCGTTTCCTGAAATTCTAAGGCAAAATGGTTATTACACTGCCCAATCCGGAAAATTCCACATGGGAAAATATGCCATGCGAGGTTTCGATGAAACCAGCGAAGGAAAAGAAATTGGTGATGGAGGAGAAGAATTATGGCTCGAAACTATTAAAAACAGGCCAAAAGAAAAACCCTTCTTTTTTTGGTTTGCAGCACTCGACGCTCACCGTCCGTGGGGAATTAATCCTTTTTCGGGAACCCACGACTCAACACAAATTACACCACCTGATTACCTTGTAAACGGTCAAAAAACCAAAACAGATTTGTCACATTATTATGATGAAATAGCCCGGTTTGATAATTATATCGGGTTAATTGCTGAAGAATTGAAACGGCAAAATGAACTTGAAAATACACTCATTCTGATTATGGCAGATAATGGCCGACCATTCCCGCACAGCAAAACGAGGGTAAACGACAGGGGCATGAAAACCCCGTTTATCGCTTTCTGGCCTGATGGAATCGGGACTGAACGGCGAGTTTGCAATGGATTGGTAAGTGCAATTGATATTGCGCCTGCAATTTTGGAACTTGCCGGAACCAAAATTCCGGAATCTATTCAGGGTGTGAGTTTTGCCAAACTTTTAAAAAACCCTGAAAACTCATTTCGAAGCTATGTTTTTGCTGAGCACAACTGGCACGATTACGAGGCACACGAACGCATGGTTCGAACCAATGAATTCCTGTTCATACTGAATTCACGCCCTCAGTTTACAAACCTCGGTCCGGCTGATGCGGTTGGAAGTCCTTCATTTGCTGACTTAACAGAATTAAAAAATGAAGGGAAACTGAGTAAAGAGCAAGCTGAAATATTTATTGAACCGCGCCCAACTGAAGAATTATATTTCAACGTGAATGACAAAAACCAATTCAAAAACTTTGCTTTTCAGGAAAAATATAAAGAAAAACAAAATGAGTTAAAACTGATTTTGCTTGAATGGATGAACGAAACCGGAGATAATATCCCCGGAAAACTTACCGCTGATTGGTACGAAAAAACACCGGGTTACATAAAAACCACGGAATTCGGAATACGTGGCGAAATGCCCGGAAAGGCGAAAAGCGCCACTAAAAACAACAACAAAGGAAAATTCTGAATCTCATCAATAGCTTTAAATTCAACTCAATGAAAACCATTCTGCAATTAATTCTTTTACTTGTTACAAGCGCATCAATTGCACAAAACAAACAGCCCAATATTGTTTTTATACTTGCTGATGATTTGGGATGGAAAGATTTGGGTTGCTACGGAAATCAATTTACAGAAACACCAAATATCGACAAACTGGCTGCAAACGGAATCAGGTTTACCGATGCCTACGCCGCATGTCCGGTTTGTTCGCCCACCCGCGCTTCAATAATGACAGGGAAATACCCAGCCCGGTTACAACTTACCAATTACATAAAAGGCGAACGAACCGATGAAAATTCACCTGTTTTGCCCGCTAATTGGAAACCATATCTGGAAGCGCAGGAAATTACAATTGCTGAATTGTTGAAAAAAGAGGGTTACACAACCGGGATGGTTGGTAAATGGCATCTCGGAAACCACGATTCAATTACGCCATGGGGTCAGGGTTTTGATTATTCCCGAATGATTGGTAAAAACGGGCTCGATTATTACAACTATTCAATTTTCCTGGATTCATACCAAAATGAATTTTCCGATAACGGAACTGAATACCTTACCAACAAGCTCACTGAATATGGTGTTGAATTTATTAGTCAAAATTCAAAAAAGCCATTTTTCTTATATCTGGCATATTCTGCACCCCATGTTTTTATTGTGCCTCGCGGTGATAAACTCAAAAAATACTTTCTGAAATACGGCAATTCAGATGAAAAATTCAATCCATATTATTCTGCGATGGTTGAAAGCCTCGACGATGGTGTGGGGAGAATTATTCAATCTTTGAATGATCAGCGTTTACTGGAAAACACAATAGTAGTTTTCACTTCTGACAATGGTGGACTTGGACTTGACGAACTTGGTCCGATTCCAACAAATATGGCTCCACTGCGAAAATGGAAAGGTCACATTTACGAAGGAGGGACCCGGGTCCCGGCAATTGTGAGCTGGCCTGGTAATATTACTCCGGGAAAAGTTTCTGCTTCCTATTTCAGCACAATCGACTATTTGCCCACTTTCTGCGAAATAACCGGAATAACGAAACAGCCCGAAAATGTGGATGGAGTAAGTATTTTGCCTCTTTTGCAAAATCCGGACAATCAAACCGTTCAAAACCGGCCACTTTACTGGCA
Source organism: Draconibacterium sp. (assembly GCA_035391305.1). Taxonomy (GTDB): domain Bacteria; phylum Bacteroidota; class Bacteroidia; order Bacteroidales; family Prolixibacteraceae; genus Draconibacterium. Next base: position 16,125 of record DAOPKR010000064.1, on the reverse strand, counting down.
TTACCCGCACTTTTCGAATCAATTGGGAAGACCGGCAGGTTCAATCAGAATGGGAGATTATAAATTGGTTGAACTTTACGAAAACGGCAGTCTCGAATTATATAATTTGAAAGATGATATTTCGGAAGCAAAAAATTTAGCCGAAGAAATGAAATCAAAAACAAAGGAAATGTATAAGATGCTGGCTGAATGGCGTAAAAATGTTGATGCACAAATGCCTTTACCAAATCCGGATTTTAAAAAACAGAATTAAAAATGAAAAGGAAATTGCTGATTTTTGGTTTGATCTTGAGTAGTTCAACATTTTTGATTGAAAAAAACTTTGCTTCAGGAGTAAAACCCGATAAGCCAAATATTGTGCTGATTCTAGCCGATGATATGGGTTGGGGAGATGTTCATTCAAATGGAAATATGAAAATTGAAACCCCTGTACTTGACCGGCTGGCAGAGAATAGCTTGAGTTTCGACAGGTTTTATGTATGCCCGCTTTGTGCACCGACCCGCGCTGAAATGCTTACCGGACGATACTTTTTGCGAACCGGGGTTTCATCAGTTTCACAGGGCTATGAAAACATGGATCCAGGAGAAACAACAATCGCACAAATACTCAAACAGAACGGGTATGCAACGGGCTGTTTTGGTAAATGGCACAACGGCGCCTGGTTTCAGCAACACCCCAACAGAAAGGGATTTGATGAATATGTAGGTTTTATGGTTGGTCATTTGGGCTATTATTTCGATGCAATTTATCAACACAATGATGAGGATGTGAAATCGGACGGTTATGCAACTGATTATTTTACCCGGCAGGCACTTGGTTTTATTGAGAAAAACAGCGACAAACCATTTTTTTGTTATGTGCCTTACAATGTGCCGCATTCACCGTTTCAGGTTCCGGCAAGATATTTCGAAAAATACAGGGAAAAAGGACTTGATGATGAACTGGCTTGTATTTACGGAATGGTTGAAAACATGGATGAAAATATCGGGTTGATTCTTTCGAAACTCGATGAATTAAAAATCAGGGACAACACAATTGTAATTTTTCTTTCGGACAACGGTCCAAATACATATCGTTACAATGGCGTAATGAAAGGCAAAAAAGGTTCGGTTGACGAAGGAGGTGTTCGGGTGCCATTTTACATTTCGTGGCCCGAAAAAATTAAACCGGGCACAACCGAACAACTTGCTCAGGATATCGACATTATGCCTACTTTGCTTAGCTTGTGCAGTATTAGTGACAGACCTGAATTGCCGATGGATGGGAAAAATCTTACTCCGGTAATATTGAAAAATGCAAATCCAAACGACCGTTATATATTTTCGAGACAGGGATTTTACCCACTGAGCAGATGTGCGGGAGCCGTCAGAAATAATAATTTCCGTTTGGTAGTTTCGCTTCAGGATACTTTGCTTTTCGATATGAAAAATGATCCGGCCCAAAAACATGATATATCAGAACTTCAACCTGAAATTAAGAAAGAAATGCTTGCAGCTTATTTGAAATGGGAAAAGGAAATGGTTTCAAATTATCATGTACAAACTACCATAAAAGCTGGCTTCCGGGAAGAAAAGAGTATCACGTTACCAGTTCAGGACGCAGTTTTATCAGGAAAGGTGAAATATTCAAGTGTTCATCCCAACCAGTCGCACACTGAAAACTGGGTTGAAAATGGCGATTCGGTAACATGGAAACTGGATATTCAACAAACTGGAAAATACAAAGTTGAGCTTCGGTATGGCTGTCCGGCAGATAAAACAGGAAGCAAGTTTAAACTTTCATCAAATACCGATTCATTTGATTTCTCTGTTGATAAAGCTTTCAATTCCGAAATCCTGCCTGATCGCGATTACGTACCGCGCACCGAATCTGTGGAAAGAACATGGGCATGGATACCAATCGGAACAATTTCAGTTCAAAAAGGAGAGGAAAAACTATCTTTGAAACTTATCGAAAAAAAAGGTTCAGAAGCGGGATTAATAAAAGCAATCCGCTTAGTAAAATTTTAAAATAATTATATTGCGTTCGTGACGTTTGTATGAGAAACAGTAAACCTGTCAGCGTTTTGAGACGTGATAGCATTGAATAGAACATAAACTAATAAACCATTAATAATGAAACAACTAATTATTTTAACTCTTTTCACTTTCTTTTCAGTATTTATTTCCTTTGGAAAAATTACTCCCTCAAAACTTACGTGTGAGTATCTTAAAAACCCAGTAGTTGTTGATGTCTTGCAACCCCGGCTGGCATGGATAAATATTGCTGATGAAGGTGAACGTGGTCAAACTCAAACTGCCTGGCAAGTCAGAGTAGCCACTTCTAAAACCGGACTTGAAAAACCCGATTTGTGGGACAGTGGAAAAACAGAAAGTGACCAATCGAACCGTATAAACTATGCCGGAAAATCTCTGAAATCGCGCACAGAATGTTATTGGCAGGTGCGGGTTTGGGATAAAAACGGAGAAGTTTCGGCGTGGAGTGAACCTGCTTTTTGGAGAATGGGAATCATGAATCAGAATGAATGGACGGCAAAGTGGATTGGTGCTCCCTGGCAAGGTGAGGAAACATTGCCAAAACCGAATAATCCAAATGCCAAACTGCCCGATCAGTTGCCGCCACCGGCGCCCATGTTGCGAAAAGCATTCAAAATTGAAAAGAAGGTTGAAAAAGCCATTGCTTTTGTAACCGGATTGGGTTATTTCGAAATTTACCTTAACGGACAAAAAGTGGGTGACGATGTGTTGGTGCCCAACCAAACGAATTACGGAAAACGTCCTGATTTAATCAATCAGGGAATTCCATTGCCTGATAATTTTCGTGAGTACAAAGTGATGTACCTGGCCTACGATATAAAAAATCAATTAAAAGAAGGGCAAAATGTATTGGGTAGTATTCTGGGAAATGGTTTTTACAATCCGGCAAAATACTGGGCTTTAGGATATGGTACTCCCCGTTTTTTAACACAGGTTTATATTACCTATTCCGATGGTTCTGAAGATATTATTGTAAGCGATGAAAGCTGGAAAGCCGCACAAAGCCCGGTTTTAATGGACATGGTTTATTACGGTGAGCATTACGATGCCCGAAAGGAACAAGCTGGCTGGAATAAATCCGGATTTGACGATTCGGAATGGCAAAAAGTTGCGCTGAGAAAAGCGCCCGAAGGCAGGTTGGTTGCACACACCGCAAATACCGATAAAGTTATGGAAAGGTTAAAACCATTGAAAATTGAAAAATTGGAAAACGGGAATTACCTTGTTGATTTTGGAGTTGAAGTTTCGGGTTGGATTCGGTTGAACAATGTGAAAGGACCTGAAGGTCATAAAATTGAAATAAAATATCTCTGTAATACATACTCAGGCGACAATTCTTATATTTTCAGCGGGAAGGGTGAGGAAAATTATGCGGCAAGGTTTAACTGGTTTATCTTCAGCGCCGTTGAAATAATAAACTGGCCCGGCGAACTCACTCAGGAAATGCTTACTGCTGAAGTAGTTCATACAAATGTTGAAGAATCAGCAACTTTTGAAACTTCAAACCAGCTTTTTAACGATATCAACAAAATTTGGAGAAGAAGCCAGACAGATAATATGCATGGCGGAATTGCCAGTGATTGTCCGCACCGCGAGCGTTCGCCTTACACAGGCGACGGTCAGGTTGCAAGTGTTACCGTGATGCACAATTATGATGCACGCAATTTTTACCAGAAATGGATAAGCGACATGCTGGGAGCGCAAAATGTGGAAACCGGATACGTTCCCAACGGAGCGCCCTGGCAACCCGGGTGCGGTGGTGGCGTGGCCTGGGGTGCGGCAATCTGTATTATGCCCTGGGAATTTTACCTACATTACGGTGCCAAAGATATGCTGGAAGATAATTTCGAAGGCATGAAAGAATATGTGCGGTACATGCAAACCTGGGTTGATAAAGACGGGATCATGCATTCAGAAAGAGTTGGAAGAGATGGAAAAATACTGAAATGGTTCAACCTGGGTGAGTGGGTTACGCCCGGTAATTTACCCCCCGATGAAATGGTGCACACTTTTTATTTGTGGCGTTGTGCCGATTTAACGGCAAAAGCAGCAAAAGCGCTTAATAAATCTGGTGATGCGAAGAATTTTGCTGAACTGGCATCACAAACAAAAAATGCTTTCCATAAAAAGTTTTACGATGAAAAGAATGGAACTTACGGAAAAGCAGGCGGTAATATTTTTGCACTTAAAATGGGTGTTCCGGATTCTCAATACAACAAAGTAATTGCTGCTTTGAAAGATGATATTAAAGAAAATAATGGCCATTTGGACACAGGAATTTTTGGAACTCAGTTTTTCTTTGAAGTACTTTCTGAAAACGGGCTGCACGAACTTGCTTACGAAGCCATGAACAAACGCGACGAACCAGGATACGGACACTGGCTTGAACTGGGTTCAACAACCTCGCGTGAACAATGGAGCGAAGAGGGTTCGCACAACCACCCAATGTTTGGCGGCGGGCTGGTTTGGTATTACCGTAAATTGGCCGGTATGAATGCTGATTCTGAAAATCCGGGCTACAGGCACATTATTTTCAAACCTATGCCGGCAGGTGATTTGACTTTTGTAAAATATTCGAACCAAACTGCTTACGGGGAAGCCGGAATAAACTGGAAAAAAGGAAAAGAGGAATTTTCAATGAAAATTGATGTTCCGGTTAGTTGTTCAGCAACAGTTTATATTCCTGTTGAAGAAGGAAAAACTGTTTTTGAAAATGGAGTTTCTCTTACTGAATCAAAAGACATTCAATTTACAGGCGAAGAAAATGGATATCAGTTATATGTGGTTAAAAGTGGGGAATACAATTTTGTTGTGAAGTAAATTCAATCATTCCATAACCAGTCAGGCGGTCCAGTATCGTTTGACTGGCTATGGATGAAGCGGCAGCGTAAAACAAAACTCACTACCCTCGCCAGGCACACTTCTAACGCTTATTTGTCCGCCGTTTTTTTCAGCAAATTCCTTGCAAAGAATTAGTCCGAGACCTGTACCTTTTTCGCCAGAAGTTCCAACAGTTTTGTGTTTACTGTCAATCCTGAATATTTTTTGAATATCCTCCTGCGAAATCCCTACACCGTTGTCTTTTACACAGATTTCGCAAAAGTTATCTTTCTTTCTGATTTGGATAGAAATTTTGCCGTTTTCGCGTGTAAATTTTATTGCATTGGCAACCAGGTTTCTAAAAACCGTAGAGAACATATTTATGTCAGCTGACACATTAATTTCTTCTTCTGAAAATACTTCAATATGAATGTTTTTTTTGGTAGATGCCCCAATTAATAATTCCAGTGATTCATCAATTTTTTTGCTTATAATAAATTTCTCAGGATTATAATGAATCCGGTTTGTCTGCATTCTTGCCCAGGTCAGCAGGTTTTCGAGCAAATTAAATGCCTGTTTCGATGAGTTGTAAATATTGGTCAAATGGTGCTCAACTTTGCCCGAATCAAGTTTTTTAAAGTCGGTTACAAGCACTTCCAAAAACCCGACAATAATGTTGAACTGGTTACCCAAATCGTGCCCGATAATCGAAAAGAATTTATCTTTTGTTTTGTTAAGTTCGTTCAATTCCTGGTTTTTCGAAACAATCAACTTGTTTTGTTCCTCAATTTGAAGTGTTCGTTCATAAACTTTTTGTTCGAGAATTTTTTTGTCCTGCTTCAGTTTTCTTTCCCGCACTTTTATGTAAACAATTATCGAAACAAAGATTAATATTAAATAAACAAAATATGCATAAATACTTCTCCACCAGGGCGGAAGTATAACAATACTGATGCTGATTGCATTATCGTTCCAAACTCCGTCGTTGTTCGATCCCTTTACTTTAAAATTATATTCGCCCGGTTGAAGTGCATAAAAAGGAACAAATTTCCGGTTCCCAATGTCAATCCATTCATCTGATATTCCTTCCATTTGATAGGAGTATCTGTTTTTTTTCGGATTTGTATATTCCAAAGCAGCAAATTCAATTGTAAATGAATTAACGTCGTGATTTATTACAACTTCAGGTGAATCTTCCAAATTTACATAATCTTTAATACTGCCTTTTTGAGTATAAAAAGAAGTAAAAACAAGGTTTGGGACATACGGATTTCCTGAAATTGAATCGGGATAAAACGAGTTAAAACCATTCATGCCGCCGAACAGCATTTCGCCATCGGGGCAAACACAAGCTGCCCTGATATTAAATTCGAGACTTTGTAAACCATCTTCAGGAGTGAAAGTTTGAAACGTATTTTTTCGCCCGTCAAATTTGCACAACCCTTTTCCGGTGGCTACCCAAATATCATTGTTCCTGTCTTTTCTGATCTCAAATATCCTGTTGTTTGGCAAACCCTCTGTTTGTGAGTAAAACATAAAAGTTGAATCTCTTTTGTCAAAAACATTTATATATGTGCTTGTGCCAATCCAAATCCTGCCTTTTGCGTCTTCGCAAAGTGTAATCACAAAATCATCGCTCAACCCGTTTTTTTCTTTATTGAAATGGTTCATTTTTTTTGTAGTCGGATTGTAAACGTCAAGTCCGCCAATGGTTGCAATCCAAATCAAGCCTTCCGAGTCTTCGAGCATGCAGTAAACCAGATTTGCACTTAGTTGCCGGTTTTCATCAGTAAGTTCTTTTTGAAAAACTTCTGCTTCTGTCATTTCCCGATTGATTTTGTAAAGCCCGTTGTGAGTTCCAATCCAGTAATTCTGCGCTTTATCCTGAATAATCATGTAAACACGCATGTTATTTAAAGTGGGCAAAGTTGGGTTTTTAAAATATTCGAAATATGAAATAAAACGATTCCGGGGTTTGTCGTAAATAAGAAGTCCGTTTCGGGTCCCGAGCCAAATATTGCTGTCGGTATCTTTAAAAATAACATGCACAAAATCATTCGAAATTTTATGATTCCCTGTTTGTTGTGTTGAGAAATGTTCAACTTCGCTGGTTTTCCGGTTTACAAGATTTAACCCCTGACCCCAGTTTCCAGCCCACAAAATTCCATCGTCATTTTTATATAACGATGCGATTACATTCCCAAGCAAATTCAATGAGTTTGGCGAGTTGCTGTTTCTGTAAAGATTAAATTTCTTTTTCTTCAAATCGGTTTTACTGATTCCCGACAAGGTTCCAATCCAAAGATTATCCGATTTATCAATAATTAGCGACTGAACAATGTTATGACTGATTTCACTGTTTTCGGAAGTGTAAATTTGAATGGTTGGCCTATTTTGCAAATCTCCAAGTACGGTCAACCCATTTCCTTCAGTTCCGATAATAAGATTACCGTTTTTATCTTCAATTATGGTTCTGATACAAATATTTTCAAGAGATAATTTTGATGGCGAAAAAGTATTCAAATGAAATTCTTCAAAACAGTTTGTTGCCTTATTAAGGCTGAACAATCCGACAGTTGTTCCCGCCCATATTTTACCTTTTTTATCATTGAACAGTGCTGTAATATTAACTTCACCGATTGATTTTCCGTTTTCATCAATAAAAGTATAATAACTGAACTCATTGTTTTGAACAGAAAAAGAAGCAAGTCCGTTTGTTGCGCCCACCCATATTTTTCCATCTTCACCTTCGATTGCCGGAATTTTGACATCTTTTACAGCGCCATCGTACCCGAATTTACTTTTAAAATGGTTAAAACTTTTTTCTTCGGAATTATAAACTGAAATAACGGGAGGAGTATTGACAAGTATATTTCCATTTTTCAAACAAACAATATCATAAAAATATTGGGTTACATCGAACGGAAAACCTGTTTCGTAAGCAATTCTCTGAAAATGATTTTTTTTATGGAGGTATTTATTTAATCCGCCTTTTGTTCCAATCCATAAATTGCCGTCGTAGTCCTCCGCAATCGCATAAATCCAATTGTTTGATATTGAATTCGAATCAACAGGATTATAACTGTAAACGTCAAAAGTTTCGCCATTGAAACGGTTGAGCCCGTTTTGCGTGCCAATCCAGATATACCCTTCCGAATCCTGAAAAATACAATTGACAACGCTTTGTGAAAGACCTTCGTTTATAGAATAATTTGTAAAAATGTATTGCTGGGAAAAACCAGAATTTATGAGCGCAAAACTGAAAAAGATTATGAATAATAGTTTTTTCATGTTTTCTTTCGAATACTAAGCTAAACTAATGATTTTTTAAGTTATTTCATCAAAAGCTGATAATTCCGCCAATATTTGAGTTGCTATTTGTAAAACTGAAAATCAAGCCAAATTGAATTCTGTTTTTCAAAACCGGCTAAATAAATACTTCTCCAAATATTAAATAATCAAGAATTTAATCTATGTTAACAGGCTATTCTTGCAAGCTCAGTACCGAAAGGTTAATTTTGCTTCCACAGTTATAGATTTCTATCAAAATCAATAAATAAAATTATGGGAAAAATAGCAGACAAAGTAAAACCTGGTGTTGTAACAGGTTCCGACTTACAATTTATTTTTAAAGTTGCTCAGGAAAATAATTTTGCAATTCCGGCAGTGAACGTGGTTGGTTCGTCATCGGTAAATGCGGTTATGGAAGCAGCAGTTATCGCAAAATCTCCGGTAATGATTCAGTTTTCAAACGGTGGCGCTGCATTTAATGCTGGCAAAGGGTTGAAAATGGAAGGCCAGCAGGCAGCAGTTTTAGGTGCAATTGCGGGTGCTAAACACATTCACGAATTGGCAGCAGCCTACGGAGTGCGTGTTATACTTCATACCGACCATGCGGCAAAAAAATTGTTGCCCTGGATTGACGGTTTGTTAGATGCCAGTGAAAAGCACTTTGCCGAAACAGGAAAACCTCTTTTCAGTTCGCATATGCTTGATCTTTCAGAAGAACCTTTGAAAGAAAATATTGAAATCAGTAAAAAATATTTGGAGCGCATGAGCAAAATGGGCATGACTCTCGAAATTGAATTGGGAATTACCGGTGGCGAAGAAGACGGCGTTGACAACAGCGACGTTGATTCAGCAAAACTTTATACCCAGCCTGAAGAGGTTTGCTATGCATACGAAGAACTGAGCAAAGTGTCTCCAAACTTTACAATTGCTGCGTCATTTGGTAACGTGCACGGAGTTTACAAACCGGGTAACGTAAAACTTACTCCTAAAATCCTCGACAATTCGCAGAAATATATCGTTAACAAATTGGGTTTGGAAGATAAAACTCCTGTAAACTTCGTATTTCATGGCGGTTCAGGTTCATCTCACGAAGAAATCCGCGAAGCAATTCAGTATGGTGTTATTAAAATGAATATCGACACCGATACGCAGTGGGCATACTGGGATGGAATCCGCAAATTTGAAGCAGCTAACCATGATTATTTGCAGGGACAAATCGGAAATCCTGAAGGAGAAGACAAACCGAACAAAAAATTCTACGATCCACGTGTTTGGATCAGAAAAGGTGAAGAGGCTTTAATCGCACGTTTGCAGGTTGCTTTTGATGATTTGAATGCAATCAACAGTTTGTAAAAATACACATGACAAATAAATTCAAAGAGGCTGTTCGAGATTTTCGGGCAACCTCTTTTTTTTACCTGTTGTTTTAGTTGACATGTAATTTTTTTTTGTTAAAGATTGACTTTTTAACGCTTATGCCAGATTGAGGTTCGGGAACAGGAAACAGCAGCAAAACCTTATATATTTTTTAATCTGACAGAGATTTATATTATCATATTCTGCACCTTTTTATACTGTAAAACAGTTCATCCCGGCACCGTTTATTTTACTTGGTAATTCGTTGATAAATGTCAATAAATCAGTGATATTAGCCCAATTTTTAATCTGTTTTCCTTCCAAAGGACAAATGTGTTTTATTTTTGACGAATTATTTAACTTTTTTTGTGAATAAACAGAAAATAATATTTCCTTTGCAAAGTATTAGGACGCAGCTAATAAAGTATTTAGAAAAGAATTTGTTGTTAATGTTCATCTGATTTGTATTGGATTTCAGTATTGAAGTTTTGGTTGTTTTAAAATTCAATACAATGAAAACTCCGGGAACATTGATTAGTAATTTGGGTTAAAGTTAAGTTTTACGTTTTTTGAAGATGAAGTAGTTGATACTATTTAAAAACTCCGGTTTTTTTAACCGGAGTTTTTTTATGTTCCCGGGCAAATGGTATAAGTATTATTTATTCAAATAAACGGCTTTCCCTGTTTTCGCAGATTCCCTTGCAGCATCAAGTATTTGTACAACTTCAACATTATTTTTTAATGAATAAAGCCCAAATTCAGGCATCGTTATTTTTCTGTGAATAACATCAGCAAAATAAGCAAACGGATCCTCGTAAACCTCTATATTTTCTGAGTTCATTTTTAGTCTGTTTTCGGCCTTGTCTTTTTTTGCCCGAACTTTTAAATCTGTCCTGTTTTCTGCAATAACATATCCTGTTTCACCATAAATTTCCATATCCTTTCTTCCAAAAGGCCAGTTCCATGATGCCTGAATAATACACTGCGATTCAGGATAAGAAACAATAATTGTTGCTTCGTCGTCAACTTTCGGATAAATATCGGGTTTAAACTGGCGGGTTACAGCAGTAACTGACAGTGGTTTTTCCCCGTTTGTTAAAGCAGTCATTAAATTGGCGCCATAACAGCCAAAATCTACAATTGCTCCACCACCGTTTAAAACCGGATCGGTCAGCCAATCCAGAAAAACTTTATCGCAGCCAATTTCTTTTGGCCCTTCATGTCCGTCATGAATTACAACTTTTCTGATTTTTCCCATAAAGTTTTCATCCTTCACCAATTCCAAAGATTTTGCAGTAGTGGGATACCACGAAGTTTCGTAGTCGGTAAGTAAAAAAATATGGTGTTTTTCTGCCAGTTCGGCCATTCTTGTTGCATGTTGCATGTTTACGGCCAGCGGTTTTTCAACCATCACATGAATCCCTCGTGGGGCGCACGCTTCAACAACTTCCAGGTGATCGTAAATTGAACCAAACGCAACAACTGCTTCCGGTTTTACTTTATCCAGCATTTCTTCCAGGTTGTGATAAATCAAATCCGGTGAGAATTTATATCGTTCAGAAAGACGTTTTGTCAACTCCTTATTTGTGTCAAAAACCCCGACAAGTTCAAAATCACCTTTGTCAGACCGGTTTAAGATGAACGAAATGTGGCCGTGCGTCATTCCTGCAACTGCCAGGCGGATTGGTTTTTGCGTTTGCGATTTTGCTATTATCGAAGAAAAAATAATCACCAAAACAAAAAACAGGTTTTTGATATTTTGAGTTTTCATGTTGTTAATTTAAAATTTAATACTCTTCAACAAATATATGAAACAAATTAGTTGAAGGGGAAAGATAATTTAAGGCTGAATATAAAACAACCGAGTTTGTTGATTGGGGAAAAGCATGAAAGAAAAAATTCCTCGATTTGAAACCTTCTGATTAAGGGACAAAAAAAATCTTCTTAAATCAATTCTCTACAGATATCCATGAAATTGAAAGTATTCCGCTACCTTTTTGTACAACTTTCCAATATAAACCTTTTTGGATGGGAATAGTTAAAGCAGATGGTGTTACCCCGATTGCAACAGTAGTTGATGGATTGTTAGTTGAATCGGCATAAACGTAAAAACCGGGATTTATAAATACATTACTGCTTATATAGGAATTAACAAATAAAATACCATCAGTTTTTGCCTGATAAACAACATCCTTTTGAAAATCAGTCTGAGTTTTTCCTAATCCGTACTGACACAGATATTCTGTATTTTGAATCTCGTTTTCATCTAATTTGGCGTTCTGGTTTATATCTAAACCACTAATAATTTTGTAACCGCCGTTGGAGCAATTTTCTCCCGCAGGTTCAGGCAAAATATCCATCAACGATAAAATTCCATCGCTTCCGGATTCACCATTGCAAATGTATTTTGTTTCATCAATTTCATCCGAATCCAGTGTTCCATTATTATTTTGATCAATACCGCTAATAATCTTTAATCCACCTGAATTGCAATTGTTACCAACTGGTTCAGATTGAATATCAATTAAAGAAGTTGAACCGTTCAAACCTTCTTGTTTACAAGCAACAAGTGTTAGTGTTACAATAATGACAACGGTAAAAATAGTTTTCATATTGAGTTATTTTTGGTTTTTAAAACAGTGTGGTTTTTGCAGATAACTCAAAGGTAAAAAATCAATTCTGTAAAACTCTTTTATTGCCAAATAATGACAAAAAACCTTCCACCACAAAGATGAAAGGTATAATATCTCAATACTTTGTACTTAATACTTTATACTAATTCTACAACCAAATCATCTCCAATTTTGGTAACCTGGGCAAGTTTGTGTTTGGTAAGTCCTTTAATCGAAACGTCCCATTTTTTATTACTCAATCCCGAATTGTCTTTTAACTCGACAAGTAAAACCGGTGATTTTTCTTTTAAAAGTGCAAGCACAGTTTTTTCTTCTTCAGTAAGTTCAATTGGTTTCTTTTCGGGTTTCATTTGCGGGAAGAAAAGCACATCCTGAATGGATGAACTGTTTGTCATAAACATGGTCAGGCGGTCGATACCGATTCCCATTCCGGAAGTTGGTGGCATACCGTATTCCAAAGCACGCAGAAAATCCTGATCGATAAACATTGCTTCATCATCACCTTTTTCCGAGAGTTTCAACTGGTCTTCAAAACGTTCGCGCTGGTCGATCGGGTCGTTCAATTCGGAATAAGCGTTGGCAAGTTCTTTGCCGTTTACCATCAACTCGAAACGTTCAGTTAGTTCCGGGTTTTCACGGTGTTTTTTTGTCAGCGGGCTCATTTCGATCGGATAATCGGTAATAAAAGTGGGTTGGATATAATGATGCTCGCATTTTTCGCCAAAAATTTCGTCAATCAATTTTCCTTTTCCCATACTTGGGTCGGTTTCAATATTTAGTTTATCGCAAATTTCGCGGAGTTCATTTTCGTTTTTCCCCGAAATATCGTAACCAGTATGTGTTTTAATTGCTTCTGTCATTGTAACGCGCGGATAAGGCGTTTTAAAATCGATTGTATTTTCGCCAACCTGCACCTGTGTTTTTCCGTGCAAAGCAAGAGCAACTCGTTCGCAAATTTCCTCGGTAAAACCCATCATCCATTTGTAGTCTTTGTAGGCCACATAAATTTCCATAACTGTAAATTCGGGGTTGTGGGTGCGGTCCATTCCTTCGTTTCTGAAATCTTTCCCAAATTCATAAACTCCTTCAAAACCGCCAACAATAAGTCGTTTCAAATATAGTTCGTTTGCAATTCGAAGGTAAAGAGGAATATTTAACGAGTTGTGATGCGTAATAAACGGACGGGCAGTTGCACCTCCCGGAATGGGTTGTAAAATTGGTGTTTCAACCTCGAAATAACCATATTCATTAAACATTTGCCGCATGGTATTTACAATCTTTGTACGTTTCATAAACGTGTCTTTTACCTGCGGATTTACAATCAAATCAACATAACGCTGACGGTAACGTTGCTCGGGATCTGTAAAGGCATCGTATGTTTTGCCTTCTTTTTCTTTTACAACCGGAAGCGGCCGCAATGATTTGTTCAAAACTGTAAATTCCTTCACATGAATTGAAGTTTCGCCTGTTTGGGTGATAAAAACAAATCCTTTAACGCCAATAATATCACCGATATCCAGAAGTTTTTTGAAAACGTCGTTGTACAGGGTTTTGTCATCGCCGGGGCAAATTTCATCGCGGTTCACATAAATCTGAATGCGTCCGGTGTGGTCCTGCAATTCGGCAAACGAGGCTTTTCCCATTATCCTGAAACTCATAATACGGCCGGCCAGAACTACTTCCTGATAGTTCTTTTTCTCATCGCTGTAATTTTCTTTTATTTCTGTTGAAGTTGCATTTATTTTATATTCTGCAGCCGGATACGGGTCGATGCCCAGTTCACGCATTTTATGCAACGAGTTTCTTCTGATTCCTTCCTGTTCGCTTAATTCCTGAATGCTCATGTTCCTTCAATTAATTAATTCCTGTAAAATTCCAAACTGCCTCTAATCCTCTTGTTTATTATTCCTCCCTTTAGGGAGGTTAGGAGGGTGTTAAATTTTTTCGCAAAGATAATAAAAGTAGTGATATTGCTTTTAGAGTTAAAGTGTTGTATATCAGTAGTTGTGAAAAATATTTCTCCAAAGATTGATTCTAAATTAATATATCACAAGCCATTTTATATCTTTGTCAGTTGTCAGTTGACGAAAGATAAAAAAAGCATGGATAAAATCTGGAATTTGAAAAAGCAGGGCGATTTGAATGAGGTGAAACACCTTTCTGCAGCGCTGAATGTAAACATGGTTATAGCGCGTTTGCTGGTGCAGAGAGGTATTAGCACCTTTAATGAAGCGAAGGCATTTTTTCGTCCAAGGTTAAGCGATTTGCTCAACCCGTTCCTGATGAAAGACATGGACAAAGCTGTTTTCCGCATTGAGCAAGCCATTGCCAACAAAGAGAAAGTTATAATTTATGGCGATTATGATGTTGATGGTACAACTTCGGTTGCAATGATGTATTCGTTTCTGAAATCGCGTATTGAACAAATAGAATATTATATCCCCGACAGATACAGTGAAGGTTACGGAATTTCTCCCCAAAGTATTAATTATGCAATTGATAATGGTTTTACGTTGATAATTGCACTTGATTGCGGGATAAAAGCCGTTGATAAAATTGCTGATGCAAAAGAGCGCGGCCTGGAATATATTATTTGCGACCACCATAATCCGGATGACCAGGTACCACCGGCATTTGCAGTTTTAGACCCGAAGCAGCCGGATTGCAATTATCCGAACAAGGAACTTTCAGGTTGTGGTGTGGGATTTAAATTACTGCAGGCTTATTGCCAGAAAAATAACATTGAACAAGACGAGATTTACGATATGCTCGACCTTCTTGTGGTTAGCATCGCTTCTGATATAGTGCCGATTGTGGGCGAAAACCGGGTAATGGCATATTATGGTTTAAAAAAGTTGAACACAAACCCCGGAATTGGGCTGCAAACCATTATAAATCTGGCCGGTATTGCTGATACAGAGATTACAATCAGCGACATAGTTTTTAAAATCGGTCCCCGGCTAAATGCTTCAGGCAGAATTGAACACGGCAAAAAATCAGTACAGATTCTTGTTTCCGATGATGAGGAAAAATCGGACTTAATTGGCGAAGAAATCGACTCGTTCAATGAAATCAGGAAAACACTTGACCGCGATATTACGCAGGAAGCGCTCGATATGATTGAAAGAAGCGAGGATTTGAAAAACATGAACAGCACCGTTTTGTACAACCGCGACTGGCACAAAGGTGTTGTTGGAATTGTGGCGTCGAGGGTTACTGAACAATATTACCGCCCTTCAATTATTTTAACCGAATCGAATGGCCTGGCTACCGGATCGGCACGTTCTGTGCGTGATTTCGATTTGTATGAAGCAATTGGGAAATGCAGCGATTTGCTGGAATCGTATGGTGGCCACATGTTTGCTGCCGGTTTAACTCTTAAAATTGAAAATATCCCGGCGTTCAGGCAACGGTTTGAAGAAATTGTGACAAACCAGATTACCGATATGCAGCAAACCCAAACAATTGAAGTTGATGCAAAAATATCGCTAAGCGAAATTACTCCCCGGTTTTACAGAATTTTAAAGCAATTTGCGCCTTTTGGCCCGCATAATATGGTGCCGGTTTTTATTACCGAAGATGTTTATGATGCAGGAACAAGCCGCCGGGTTGGGAAAAACCAGGAACACCTGAAACTCGATTTGGTAGAACCCGATGTAAATTCGGGTATTTTTGCCGGTATTGCTTTTAACCAGTCGCAGGCCTACGATTTAATCACTTCTGGCTCACCTTTCGATATTTGTTATTCGATTGCTGAAAACGATTACCGTGGAAAAACCAATCTTCAACTGTTTATCAAAGACATTAAAAAGAGGGATATTTTTTGAGAGAGTTATCCTGAAGATTTTGTTAAATTAAACTTTCATTTTTTTTAATGCCCCCTGTGGAATATACTTTTTTCCTAAAGAAATAGAGTTCAGTACCTTGGTACCAGGTCTTCGTACCTTGGTAATTATTCTTTGTACGTAGGTAACATGACTTCGTACTT
>DAOPKR010000063.1:0-22590 GCA_035391305.1 Draconibacterium sp. | reverse complement strand
AAACGTGCAATTATATGGATGTGTTTTTTCATTTCAGCTTGTAAAAATAGTAAAACTACTGTTTTTATATGAAGCATTGACCCTGTCTGTTGTTATGGCGTTCAATAATTTAAATTTCTAGTTCGAAGAAAACTCATTAAATTAATGACGTATAGTTGAAAAGTTTATTGCTGTGTCCGCAGTTGTGATTTTTGGGCGGGGGATTTTTGTCCGTATTGTTTGGTTTAAGAATAATTATGCTTTTTCAGGTTTAAAAATAATTATTTTAAAGAGCATGTAATCAGTGTTCTAAATTTTTTTTGTGTGGATATTAAATAAGGAACCCGAAATAAAATCGCGGATTTGTATAAGTCTATTTCATTTCTCCCTTTTTGGGAAAGATTACCGAAAGCAAAATACTCGCCACCATTACAAAAGCAATAAAATAGAGCGAATATTCGGGCTGGAAACCCCATGATTTTAATTTGCCGTGAAGTAAAAGTTTAAACCCCACGAATACAAGCAACAAAGCTACTCCGTGTTTCAGAAAGCGGAATTTTGTCACAAGATTGGCCACCAAAAAGAAAAGCGACCGCAAACCGAGAATGGCGAAAATATTGGAAAAGAAGACGATAAACGGGTCGCGTGAAACGGCAAAAATGGCAGGAATAGAGTCGAAGGCAAAAACCAGATCGGAAAACTCAATCATAATGAGAACCAGGAAAAGCGGTGTAAAAAACAGTTTCCCGTTTTGGCGGAACCAGAATTTGTCGCGGTCGTAACCTGTGTGTAAATTAATGTGGGTGCTTAAATATTTTACAAGCCACGAATCTTTCGGATCAGTAGGCGCTTTTTCTTTTTCAAAGAGAATTTTTATTCCCTGGAAAAGCAGGAAAGCGCCAAAAACAAGCAATACCCATTCAAATTTCTGGATAATAACAACCCCGGCAAAAATGAAAATAAAACGCAGGACAATAGCGCCAAGAATTCCCCAGAAAAGCACCATTTTATAGTCTTTCAGCGGCACCGAAAAACCCTGCAAAATGATGAGCATCACAAAAATATTATCTACCGAAAGTGTTTTCTCGATAAAGTAACCCGAGATATAATTAATGGCCTGCGATTTTTTGTATTCGAGCAACATTTCTTCAAACCCTTTTGATTTGAATTCAAGATAAGGGTTATATTTTCCGGCAATTTCAAGGAGTTTTTCCATCGAATCGATTCCATGCAGCAAATGCCCGAAATAGTACAAAACAAAGTAGAATGAAATACCCAGCGAAATCCAGATCACACTCCAAACTGCGGCTTCTTTTGTGGATATCACGTGTACTTTGCGGCCAACAAAAACCAAATCGACCATTAAAACGGCAACAATAAATACAAGAAAAACTAAGGTTGAAATAATTTCAATACTCATTATTAAGTTTATTAAATCTGGGTTACGCCGCCTGAGACGATAAATTTCATGGTTTCGGCCGGAGAAATATCAATTTTTATTATCCGGTCAGCAGGCACCAGATAAAGTTCGCCTGAAAAATTATAGGAATGCGGGAAATATACTGCTGCGAGTTCTTTGTTCCCGATTTCTTCCATTGTTTCGCGCGTTACAAAACCCATTTTCCACAGGTCGTTTTCCTTATTGAACAATACTTTTACGGGTACATTAAATTTCTTTTCCTTTCCCACAAAGGCTTTAAAAAGGTCGTTAAGCGAGGTGTAAAGTAAATTGAGTACTGGTATTTTGTCGAGCAGGGTTTGCAGCGCTTTTTTGAAAGGATTTATTAAGGCAGTTTCACCGATAAAACCAAGTAAAGTGACAAAGATAAACGAAACCAGAATACCGAGTCCCGGGATTTTGAACCCCAGAATCATTTCAAGTTTGTCAACCAGTAACCCGTCAACTGTGATAAAAAGCGAGTAAATAATGTAGAACAAAATAGCTACCGGTGCAACAAGCAGTAACCCCTGTAAAAAATACTGCGTAAGTTTTTTCATTGTGATTCTGATTTTAAGTTACTGTTGTTTGGTAAAATAACATTTCGTCCCTATCGGGACTTCCATTAATTTTCATATTCAACATTCTGACAACATTTTGTCCCTGACTGGGCAATTCCGTTAGAAACATTATACTGATATCGATGAAACCCATGTAAATTATGCCAATAAGACAGGACAGTTCCGTTAGGAACATACTGTAGGTAGAAGCGGAATCAAAACCCAACATTCTTAAAGTTCCGGAGGAACGCAATATTTTCAGCATGTTCATGGTCTTTCTGTAATTTTCAACGGACACAAAATTTTAATAGTAAAACACCCAATCAACCGGGTTGTTTTACAACGGCATGCAAATAATTACTGCAATTGTTCCTTCAAAAAGTTTGTCATTTTTGTGTAAAGGTGCATCGAAGTATTTCCTCCTCGGATCCCGTGGTTGCGGTTTGTGTAAATTGCCATGTCGAACTGAACCCCGGCCTGCACCATTTTTTCGGTAAACTCATATGTGTTTTGCGCATGCACATTGTCATCAGCCGAACCATGAACAATAAGCAGGCGGCCTTTAATATCGCCGGCGTGGGAGAGGGGAGCGTTATCGTCGTAACCATCGGCGTTATCCTGCGGAAGTCCCATGTAACGCTCAGTATAAACTGAATCGTAAAAACGGTAACTTGTAACCGGTGCCACGGAAATTCCGGCTTTAAATATTTCGCCGCCTTTTTCCATACACATTAAAGTCATAAATCCGCCGTAGCTCCAGCCAAAAATGGCGATATTACTTTTGTCAACAAAAGGTAAAGTTCCCAGATATTTTGCGACTTCCACCTGGTCGTCCGATTCATACTTTCCCAGTTGGCGGTAAGTTATTTTTCTGAAATCTTCGCCACGTGCCGCTGTCCCGCGCGGGTCAACACAAGCCACAACAAAACCTTCCTGTGCCAGGTAATTTTCCCAGCCGATACTGCTCCAGCTGTCAGCTGCGCTTTGCGAGTTTGGCCCGCTGTACTGGGTCATCACAACCGGATATCTTTTCGAAGCATCAAAACCTTCGGGTTTAATCATGTAGCCATTCAACTCAACTCCCTGTGCTGTTGTGAATGTAAAGAACTCTTTTTGCGGCAGCGCCAGCACTTTCATTGTATTGTTCAGCACTGTATTGTCCTGCAGTACCCTGATTTGCGTACCTTTATTATCGTGCAAAGTAATTAACGTTGGTGTTTTACTGCTGCTGAAATAATTTATGTAATAGTTGTAATTACTGCTGAAATCAACATTGTTTGTACCTTGTTGTGTTGATATTTTCCCTTTCTTTTTCCCGTCCTGACTTGTAAAATATACTTCACGGCGTAACGGAGATTCTGCTGCAGCCTGATAATAATACACATTTCTAACTTTATCGAATCCATAGAATTTTGTAACATCGAATTTGCCTTTTGTAAGCTGAGCAAGTTCAAATCCGTTGTTATCAAATAAATACAGATGCGACCAACCGTCGCGTTCGCTGTTTATTACAAATTTGCCGTCATCAAGAAACTCAAAGTTGTCGTAAAAATTTTCATCGATATAACGTTTGTTTTTTTCGGTAAAAAACGGGCGTGAATCACCGGTATAAGGATTTGCAAATAAAACGTCGAGTTTATTCTGAAGCCTGTTCACACGCATTACAACCACATTGTTTGCGTCGGGAGTCCATTTCAGACGTGGAATATAAATATCTTCATCTTCACCAATATCAACCTTCATGTTTGTTTTTGAGCGGAGTTCGTGAACCAGCACGCTAACTTTTGAGTTTTTTTCACCGGCTTTCGGGTATTTAAAAGTTTCCTCGCCCGGGTAAAGCTGAAACTCTTTTAAATGCGGTTTTTCTCCGCTATACAAAGGCATTGTAAATTCAGGAACCTGTGTTTCATCAAAACGCACAAATGCAAGGAATTTTGTATCGGGCGACCACCAAAGTGCTTTGTTGTAACTAAACTCTTCTTCGTAAACCCAGTCGGGAACACCGTTGATTATTTTGTTTTTTTCGCCATCGAAAGTAACCTGGTTTTCGGTACCGAATTTCAGGCTTTTTATAAAAATATTGTTGTCGCGCACAAAAGCAATCCTTTCTCCATCATCAGAAAATGTTGGAACCTGCTGTGCCCCTTTTTCTGAAAGTGGCGTAAACTCTTCTGTAACAAGGTTCCAAACATAATGTGTGGCTGTATATGAATGTCTGTAAATGCGTTTTACATCAGTTGTTAGTAAAATCTTGGTTTCATCATTGCTTAGTTCATAATCACTAAAAGATGAAATGGGCGCATCGGGAACTTTTGCGATATCAAAAAAAACTGCTACTTCCTTACCTGTTTTGAAGCTGTATTTTACTATTTGTTTACCGTTTTCGAGGGTTGTGTAATGTTCGCCATCTTTCATTGAGCGCAATCCGCTAACCGATTGTGCCCTGAAAGTGCCTTTTACAAGAATATCTTCAAGTGTTATTTTTTTTGCTTCCTGAGCTTGAGCCGAAGCTAATACAATCGCCGCAATTACAATAAAAATCAATCTATTCATTTTATATGTTGTTTTATTAATAACCAACGGCAAAAGTAAAAATAGTTGGCTAAGGTTGAAATGAATTTGCTTCTATTCTGTTAAACCTTTTCAACAACATCAACGAAACTGCAACTGCAGAAACCACAAAAAATATATCGACAATAAAACGACCACAAACAATCTGGCAAAGTGATAATCCTTCAACACTCAGGCTTTTGGGATTGATACCCATTCGTAAAAATGAAACAGCAACGCATGCCCAGATCAGCAGTAAAAACAAGTTGCGAACGGATTTTTCATTTCTGACAAACCAACTTACCACCAAAGCAACAGAACTTGTCATTAACATAACCCAGAAAAAGTGCATGGTAAATGGGGAGAAAGTATTTGTATCAGGATAATAATCGCGAACAAGATCGATTGCTGCGTGGCAAAATGTGAGTGTTACTGCAATTTGCCAACAGGTT
This sequence comes from Draconibacterium sp., assembly GCA_035391305.1. GTDB lineage: Bacteria > Bacteroidota > Bacteroidia > Bacteroidales > Prolixibacteraceae > Draconibacterium. The sequence goes on along the minus strand of DAOPKR010000063.1, from coordinate 17,611 downwards.
TGCGGATAACGGGTGATCACAAGCATAAAAAGAAAACCGTAAAAAGCATAATTCGACACAATGCGAGCCAGTTCATGTAAAATTAAAACAATGAATGAACTGCTGTTTTGAGAAGTTTCAACAAAAGATTCTATGTGAAACGGGAGAAACCAGTAGGTAATTATTCCTGTAATAAACACAATCAGCAACTCTTTCCAAACCGGAAATATTGCAGGTTCATCAAAAACGGGTTTTTCACTATTGAGGGTTTTTAGTTCATTCCGGCTAATCCATGCAGCAATTCCCAAAGATGCGCCGAAAAGCAAACCAAAAGTAAATTCCATGGCTTTCCACCAGCTTTTAAAAATTACGTCGGGCAAGTGGCTTCCCATCACCATCCAAAATCCGCCCAATCCAAAACCCAGTCCGCCGCCAATTGTGCCCCAAATGGTAAAAATCCAAATAGTTTTGAACGTGTTTTTATCGGTTTTAAATTTCAGAAAAAGCAAAAGAGTTATTGCTCCAAATAAAAGCGCTGCCCAGGATTCAGGACGAGGTTTTGCAGGATCGGAAAAATAAAGGACCATGGGATCGTTAATCAGTTTGAAACCTGCAATCATTCCAGCCATCATCAGTAAAAAGGCAATTATTAATGTCTTTTTTTTGATTCTGTTAAAGAAAAACCCAAGCGATAAAACCGTTCCTCCAAGCATTCCCCAAACCGCTCCTTTTATTGTCGTTCCGGTAGTTCCCCACCAAACAGTTTCGGGGTTTCTTAAAAAACCAAGTGTTTGGCCATATGTCATTTCACCTCCCAAACCGATTCCAATAATTCCGAAAACGGCAAGTACTGAAATTGCTGAACGTGGCATTTTTAATAACAAGCCAAGGCAAATAGCAACCATTGCACCCGGGATCATCGCTCCAAAAGGCCCGCCGCCAATATGTCCGCGAAGTCCCCAGCCCAGCATCATTGCAAGTGCCGGAAATGCGATAAAGAGCCATTTTGGGTAATTTTCCTGTGGTTTCAATCCTGTAAGTTTAAAGGTTTACAACTTCACCTGTTTCTGCTGATTTGTAAGCTGCATCAACAATATCAATAATAATTTGACCTTCTGTTAATCCCGGAACCGGTTGTTTTCCTGTTCTTATTGATTCAGCAAAATGTTCCATCTGTCGGGTGTACATTCCCTGTTCGCAATGTTCAGCCCTCACCGGAAGATTTGCGTCAATTTTTGTTGGGGTACCGTCAACCTTTATTTTCATGAAAGTGGGAAAAACACTGGCATAACCTTTTGTGCCATATAATCCTGTACCGGCTTCGGGGCCGTCCATATGCGGCTGCCACCATCCACTTTCAATTATAGATTCAGTTCCGTTGTCCCACGAAATCATTACAATTCCCGAATCGTCAACATCATAATTCCCGTAGTGCGTACCAATTTTTGCATAAACTTTTTTCGGTTTTGGGTCGCCAAGTAAATATCTGACAGTATCAATTGCATGCACACCCATATCGGCAAGAGCACCGCCACCGGCCAGTTCTTTTTGCGAAAACCACCCAGCCGGTCCCCAGTTTTCATGAATTCCATAGCCTTTGGTTTTTACAATTCTGCCCAGTTTACCTTCATCAAGTGCCTGTTTTATAAAATTCACGTCGGTATCGAAACGCCACATATGTCCAACCATTACAAGTCGGTTGTTTCTTTCGGCAGCTTCTTCCACCAAAAGTCCTTCTTCTGCATTCATCGCCATTGGTTTTTCAAGAAAAACATGTTTTCCGTTGTTTAAAAACTCAATGGCAAACGGCGCGTGAAATTTGTTTGGGGTTGCAATCACAACCGCATCAATATCGGTTCTTCCGGCCAGCGACAATGCATTGTCTGTTGCAGTTTTAATGTTGTATTTTGCGGCAAAATCCTGTGCCGTTTGAATTGGAACTGCTGCAACTGCCACTATTTCAACTTCGGGAATTGACTGAAGTCCACGGGCATGATAATTTGCTATGTAACCAGCACCAATTAGCGCTACTTTTATTTCTTTCATCTTTTCATTTTTTATATCCGCAACTAAATATTCAGAATCAGTTAACAGAAGTTTTCAATTTCAAATAAAAAGAAAACTGTTAGCTGAATCTCACACTCAAAGCTACCTACAACATATCGATAATATTACAAGTATCTTATTTTTAAATTCATAAATATTGCCGTAATCAATTTTGGTTATCTTTAGCCGAAATAAAAATGAACGAACTCAGCAAGAAATATTATCCCACTATATTACAGGCAATTCACCTGCTTATTCTTTATATTTTTATTCAGTCGCTTGTTGATTTTCCGTTGGCGATGATCGATTATTTTAAAGATACTGAGTACTTGTACCATCCAATAAAAAAAATAGGACTTGGTGTTGGTTCAACGGTTTTTATTTTGATTTATGGTTTCAAAAAGTCTAAAGCACAGCTATTTGACGTTTTTCCTGTAAAGTTTTTTAACCTGCTCATTATAGTTCCCATTATTACATTTCTGTGGGCGGCGCATAATTTGCTTGAAATCCCCAGCGCTTTGCTCGATAAATATCTTCCGGCACCGGCGTGGTTTTGGGAAATGTTTAATAAAATTTTTGAAGGCGATTTTGGCTGGTGGGGTGCTTTTATGAAAGTGGCGGTTGTTGCCCCGATTGTGGAAGAATTGATTTTCAGAGGGCTTATCCTGCAAGGGTTTCGAAGAAATTACAATGCGTTTACTGCTGTTTTTATGTCGGCATTGTTGTTTGCTCTTTTTCACTTAAATCCCTGGCAATTCCCGGCAACCTTTGTTTTGGGTTTGCTTTTGGGTTGGATAATGCTTCGAACCAATAATATTTTACTTGCAATTCTGGGGCACTCAATAAATAATTTTCTTGTATTGCTTTCATTAACTTATTGGCAGGAAATCCGCTCGCATGCTTTTTATTTAATGGGAAAAGAAAAAGTTTACCTTACAAGCATTCTTGTTGTTTTGCTTTCACTGATTCTTATTTTTTTATTCAGTTCGAAATTGATTAAAAATAAAAATATACCTGTAAAATAGTATTCATGGATTTTGTATTAATAGGTTTTGGAATGATTCTAATGGCTGTCGGTATAATTGGTTGTGTACTTCCATTTTTACCCGGACCACCTTTAAACTATATTGGTTTATTATTACTTCATTTTACAGGCAGATACGATTTTTCAACCGAATTTTTAGTTCTTTGGGCAATAATAACAGCAGTTGTTTATGGTGTGGATTTGCTGATTCCGGTGTGGGGAACCAAAAAATTTGGTGGCAGTAAATACGGAATTTGGGGAAGCATAATCGGTTTACTTGCAGGATTTCTTTTTTTCCCTCCATTTGGAATAATTATAGGGCCTTTTGCAGGTGCAATAGTTGGAGAATTAGTTGCAGGAAAAGATTCCGGAGCTGCGTTAAAATCGGGTTTTGGTTCGTTTGTTGGTTTTGTTGCGGGCACAGTTTTAAAACTCGTTGCTTCCGGAATGATGACCTGGTATTTTGCAAAGGAACTGATCACGGGTTAAAACAATCTTTTACCCTGTTAAAATGAATTGAATTAAAATCCGTTTATAATTGAATAATGATTAAAAATAAATGAAGGCAGGCAATACAGTTGAATGGACAGATTTTAAAAAGAAACCCGAAAAGCCAAAAAAGAAAGGGTCGAAAAAGAAAAAAGGCAATTTTTCGTTTGTAAAATTTATTGCGAAAATTGCAGTGGTTTTGTTTTTACTTGGTTTTTTGTTTTTTATTCTTGTTTTTATTGGTGCGTTAGGTCCAGTCCCGTCAAAGCAGCAATTGCAGGTTATAAAAAACCCGATTGCCTCCGAGGTTTTATCATCTGACGGTAAAGTACTTGGCCGTTATTATGTCGAAAACAGAAGCAGCGTAAAATTCAATGAAATATCGCCAAATGTTATAAGTGCGCTTGTAGCAACTGAAGATTCACGGTTTTATGAACACCGGGGTATCGATGAAATAGCATTGTTAAGGGTTTTTGTAAAATCGATTTTATTGCAGGACCATAGTTCAGGTGGGGGCAGCACACTCAGCCAGCAGTTGGCAAAAAACCTTTTTCCACGTGTTAATCTCGGCCCGATTTCCATGCCTGTAAATAAAATACGTGAAGGAATAATTGCTTATCGAATGGAGCGAATTTACAGCAAGGAGGATATTCTTGCCCTGTATTTAAACACTGTTCCGTTTGCCGAAAATATTTTTGGAATTGAAGTTGCGGCTGAAAGATTCTTTTCAAAATCGCCAAATGAATTAAATATTCCTGAAGCAGCTACCATTATTGGAATGCTAAAAGCAAATAATTATTACAACCCGCATTCAAATCCCGATCGGGCCAAAGAAAGGCGAAATGTGGTGATTGATTTGATGGCGAAACATGAATACATTTCTAAAACCGAGGCAGAACAATACAAGGCCAACCCATTGGTTCTAAAATACAGCCCTATATCATATACACAGGGTCCGGCGCCTTATTTTGTTGAGAGATTGAAACCGCAATTGCTGAAATGGTGTAAAGAACACCAAAAAGAAGATGGCGAAAATTATAATTTATATACTGATGGTTTGGTTGTTTCAACTACAATTGAATATAACCTTCAGATTTACGCTCAGCAAAGTGTAAAAGATTACATGAAGAATCTTCAAAACGTTTTCGATAACCACTGGAAGGGAAGAGATATTTTTAAAGATAACCCGGGAATCATCAAAAGTGCGTTAAACAGCCGTGAAATAAAAGGTAAAAATCCTGATGAAAAAATACGAACCTCACTTTTTACCTGGAACGGTTTGCGCGATACAACAATAACCCGCCTCGATTCGATAAAACATTATTTAAAATTCTTGAATACAGGTTTTATTGCTATTGAACCTCAAACCGGTGCGTTAAAAGCATGGGTGGGAGGCATCGATTTCAGGTATTACAAATTCGATCACATTACAGCTCCGCGGCAAACAGGTTCGGCATTTAAACCAATTGTTTATTTGTCGGCACTTGAAACCGGCATTTTGCCTGATAAATACTACCCGAATGTTCAGAAAATATACGATGAATATGATAACTGGTCGCCACAAAACTCACACGATGAATATGGCGGCTATTATACAATGAAAGGCGCTTTGGCAAAATCTCTTAACACTGTTTCAGTTGAAGTATTGCTTGATGCAGGAATTGCAAATACAATTGACGTTGCAAAAAGGCTTGGAATCGATGCAGATATTCCTGATTATCCTTCAATTGCGCTTGGTGTTGCTTCGGTTTCTCTCAAGGATATGGTTGAAGCGTATGCCGGAATGGTAAACGATGGACGACCTGTTGAAACATATTATCTGGTTCAGATTGCTGATAATGAAGGAAATGTTCTTGAGCAATTTAAATATCAGCAGGAAGAAAAGCAGGCAGCTTCGCCCGAAAATTGCCGCACGGTTATTAATATGATGCAGGCTGTTGTGGATGAAGGAACCGGCAGTGCTATTCGTTCTCGTTTTGGGATCGAGGGTGAGTTTGCCGGAAAAACCGGGACTACACAGGATAACTCGGATGGTTGGTTTATTGGGGTTTCTCCCCGGCTTGTTACCGGGTGCTGGGTTGGTGCTGATGATCCGAGGGTGCATTTCAGAACCATAACATACGGGCAAGGTGCATATATGGCGCTTCCGATTGTAGGAAGTTTTTATTCGAGAATGCAAAAGGATGCAAAAGTAAACAAGTACATTGGAGGATCGTTTAATCAACCTTCTCCTGAAATTTTAGCAATGCTTGATTTGCCTGATTACAAAGATATTATGGACATTGAAGAAAGGGGGTTCAACTTAGCTGATATCTTCAGGAAAAAGGAGAAAAAAGAAGATTTAAAAGCTGTTGAAGAAAAAACAAGACCAGCAGAAAATGAAGATGAATCAAAAGGAACTCCGGTTTGGACAAAAATTAAAAACATTTTTAAAAAGAAAGAAAAGTAAAATATTTTCAATCAATAATTATTTCTGTATTTATAAAAAAGTTTAATTTTGGGTCGCTTAAAATTCGGGGTGTAGCGCAGTTGGCTAGCGTACCACGTTCGGGACGTGGGGGTCGGAAGTTCGAGTCTTCTCACCCCGACCATAACAAAGAAACCTGTAAATTAACTGATTTGCAGGTTTCTTTGTTATTCCAATAATGAGTCCTGAAGATGAATATATTTGGGGAGTAACGCAGTTGGCTGGTTGGTTATCCAACGAATTCAGGAAGTAGGGTAGTTTTTACCGAATTCGTAATCATTCATTCAAAAATTTGATATTTGTATTTATTTGATATATAGCTGTTTGTTGTAGCTATTGTTCATTTTCAAACTTTATTTTAATAAAAAAATTAAGGTTTAATTTTTTTGTTTTTTTGCGTCATTTTTTTATTATATTCGCGGCATTGAAAAAAAATTAGTTTAACCACATAAAAATCAGCATATGTATTGGACACTTGAATTAGCATCAAAATTGGAAGATGCACCATGGCCCGCAACAAAAGACGAGTTAATTGACTTTGCAATTCGATCAGGTGCGCCTTTGGAAGTGATTGAAAACCTTCAGGAAATGGAGGATGAAGGCGAAATGTATGAAAGTATTGAAGACATTTGGCCAGATTATCCAAGTAAGGATGATTTCTTTTTTAATGAAGACGAGTATTAATTGTTTCTTAAAAACAATAATAAAGCATCTGTTGATATAACAGGTGCTTTTTTTTTGCCGCACATGCTGAGATAATTTTAGACAGTAGTAATTTGGGTTCTTCTGTAATTTTCTGTTCTTTACACCGATTTTGTAAATTTGCTGATATGAAAAAGTTATCCGTTAGTATTGTTTTATTGATTTTATGTTTTGGCGTTTATTCACAGAAAAGTTATAAACGTGGTGTTGCTTATGGTTATCACTCAACCCAGGACATGCAAAAAGCGTCGGAAAATATTTCGTGGTGGTATAATTGGGCAACACAACCTGATGTTAACATCAGGAATTCTTACAATGTTTACAATGTCGATTTTACACCAATGTCGTGGAATTCTTCGGGAACCACCGGTGTTAATACTTGGGTGGAAAAAGATTCAACAGTAAAATATATTCTTGGATTTAACGAGCCAAATTTTAAATCACAGGCAAATATGACTCCTACACAGGCTGCAAAAGCGTGGCCTGAGCTACAAAAGATTGCACAAAAAAACAATTTAAAGATTGTAAGCCCGGCTGTTAATTATTGTTCTACTGACGGATCTGTTTTTGAAAATGGTAAATATTATACAAATCCGTTTACATACCTTGATGATTTTTTTACTGCCTGCGATACCTGCCAGGTAGATTACATTGGTTTGCACTGGTACGGGAGCGGGAATTCAATAGTAAATTATGTAAATACTGCAAGAAAATATAACAAACCAATCTGGGTAACCGAATTTGCTTCATGGGATTACAGCAACCTGGTTCAAAATGTTGATGATCAAATTAAATATCTTGCCGGTACTACAAACTTTTTGGAACGAGATCCGGATGTTTATCGCTATTCGTGGTTTATTGGGCGCACACAGGGTGGAATAACCGCTTCACCATTCATTGATTTATATGGTAAAAATGGAATGCTTACTGAACTGGGGCAAATGTATATGGATATCCCTGTTTATGACCCGGAAAAGAAATTCATCATACCTGGCAGAATTGAGTGCGAAGAATACTATTTAATGTCGGGGTTGTTTTGTGAACCAACTAACGATGAAAATGGCTTTTTAAACGTTGGCTGGACTGATATGGGTGATTGGGCAGATTATAAAATTTCAGTTGAAAAAAGTGGCACTTACTCGATGAATTTGAGGACTTCAGGCACAGGTTCAGGAAAAATTGATATTCTGATTGATAATGAGTTGATAAAAACCATTGATACGCCATCAACCGGAGACTGGCAAATATGGAAAGATGTATTAACCAGCATAGATTTGGAAGCAGGAGAACACTTGTTACGCTGGCGGGTTCGAAGAGCTGGGTTTAACATTAACTGGATAGAAATTTCAAACTCAACTTCAGCAAACGAATTCGAAATTATTGAAACAAGCGTTTATCCAAATCCTGTAAATGACGGTATTATAAATGTTAAACTTAACCGTGATAAATGGGGTGGTGAGTACAAATGTGATGTGTTTGATATTAATGGAAATCAGGTTTTTACAAAAAACATTAATATTAACCGATCTTTGTTTCAGTTAAACATTAATGAAAAACACCGCTTGCCGGCCGGTGTATATTACCTCAAAATTTCGGGCGAAAATTGCAGTGCAAATAAATTAATAGTTGTTCAATAAGTATAAATTTTCTATCGGAGTTAACATTGGAAATCAATGTAATTGCGCAACTCAAAGTTGGTTTACAGTGATTTGAAGTTCCAACATTTTCATGATATTCAGTAAACCAGGGAAAACTTTAATTTAATTTCATCATCGGTCTTCATTGCCATAAGTGACGGAGGATCAATGTTATAATCAGTCATGTTAACACTAAAACTTCCACTAACCTGAACCTGGTTGTTTAAAGTTTTCTTCCCGGCAGTTAATGTAATTTCTTTGGTAATACCGTGAAAGGTTAGTTTTCCGGTTATTTCCAGAATATTACCATTTTGTTTTATAGAAGTACTTGCAAAACTGATATTTGGATATTTTATAGCTTCTGTAACTTCCATACAATGAGAATCGCGATTTGCATTTTGACTGTCGAAAGAAGAAATTTTCACTGAAACAGCTGCCTGGGTAATAACACTTTTATTCGCATCGGTTAAAATCACCGAATTAATTTCTCTGCTTACACCTTCCCATGCATGCAGCGGGTGATTCATTGCATAAGTTATTGTAGATTGAGTTTTATCGGCATAATATTTAACCTGCGAAGGTTGCTGAGCTTCTGCAAAACTGTAAAACAGGGAAACAGCTATAAAAAAAATGAGTGTTTTCATTGGTTCAATTTAAAATTTTATAACAATCATTGAGGCCGCAAGGGCACCGAAAGTGGTTATTGCAGCTGCTCTGTGATATCCTCTCAAATTGGAGTGTTCTCCATTATCAAGTTGCGATGCAAGAATGTTTGTTGCAATCATTCCCGAAATGTGCACAATTGACAAAGCTTTATGCAATTTAATACTGCTGTAACCTTTTCTTTCATCAACCATTTTTGGCGGTGCAAACAATGAAAGTGAAGCAGTTGCTATATACTCAACGTTTATAACCACAGCGAGGGCTTCATGCAGATCATGTACATTCTGATTACCGTTGTATAATTTTGTTCCAACAATTCCCTGAGCAACCATTGCACCAAGCGTTACAAAACCAGATGCCTGGTGGGCAACCAACATTCCCCTTCTGATTTTTAATTCTTTTTGTCTTTCTTCAGGCGACAATTCGAACGATTTAAAATTTCTCATCAGTCCCTTTTCTCCCCACATCATTCGTTGCGTGAAAATAAAGTGATCCGGAAGTAATTTTACTGTATCAGCTACAGTTGATTCAAGTTCACTCAGTAAGTCAAGTGTTTGAGTTGTGTCAACCTGGGAATTTGCATTAAATGCTGATATTACAACTACCAACACACAAAGAAAAATTGATTTTTTCATTTTTGGTTTTTTCAAAATTATAGAATGGAAACGCAATAAAACAGCTGAAATTAAGTCAGTTAATTTTTAAGTAAACTTATAAAAATTTCAAAAATGAAGCGATGATAAATGTTAAAATATTACAGACTTAAAGTTTTCCAGCCTTCTTTAAGGTAATTCGTAAGTGGCACACCCATACCTTTTACGTCAATTCCAAGTTCCTGAAGTTTACCATCCACTTCATACATTCTTGCGCAGGCCATACAAGCTTCTACAATTATACCTGCATCCTGCATTTGTTTTACATAGTCCTGAAGCATTTTGTTTTCTGATAGAAGTTTAGCTGATGGTCCCCATACAATCAGTACAACTTCGTCAAACCAACCTTGTTTTTTTGCATTGAAAGTGTACATAAATGCCATTTTTTCAGCCAAATCGGGGTCGCCGCTTGTCCAAAGTACTGCCAGTTTGTTTGAATTATCTTCCATTTTTGTTTCGTTTTGTGCAAATATGCCGCTAAACGCGAATATTGCAATGATTAATAAAATTGATTGTTTCATTTGTAACAGTTTTTATGTTCTAATAGTAACTAAGATTTCTCCTGGTTAATGTGTTTAGCTAAATCTTTTAACGGAATTAAATCCATTTCACTATATTTTTTGTCTGTAAATTCAGCAATAAAATCGCGGTTTAATAAAAACAGTTTGCTGTTGAACTTGTCTTGTGGAAGCGTATTTTCAAATGTAAAATCCTCATAATCAAATTCGGTAAAATTTAATTCACAAGCTGAAAGCTCATACTCGTCGTCATCATTTATGTAAATCAACGGAAACCCATGCGTTCGGCACATAATTGGGCGGTGATTGTATATTGAACAGGAATGGTTTTTCAGGAAAGCGCAGGTATTACCTTTTTGATTTAAGTCCAATTCAAGTTTCGTTTCGTCCTTTTGCAATTCATTCAAAATAAAATAATATTCCACCGGGAAAATACTGAAATCAATGCAACACAAATCGCAACCGTTTTTACACATCATGTGTTTGTTGTGAATTTCTTCAAGTGCTTTAGTAGTTTTTTCTATCTCATTAACCAGTTTCCTGTATTTCTTAAAATGTTTGTTCTCATTTTTTTCCATAGAAATAATATTTATGACTTGCAAAATACGTTATTTATTGTCTGTATTTAAAATCTAAATATTATTTTTGGCATACCAGAACAGAACAGATATATCAAATTTATATGAAAAAAGTAGTATTTAATTTAGTTTTGCTTATAGCAGGTTTTTCGGCTTTTGCGCAAAATGAAAACTTTGAATTTTTAAATTCAGCTTTGCCAATTGAAGAGCGTGTTGACTTGCTTGTTTCCCAAATGACAGTGCAGGAAAAAATCAATCAGATGGTTTTTACAGCACCGGCAATAAATCGCTTGAATATTCCGGAATACAATTGGTGGAATGAGTGTTTGCACGGTGTTGCGCGCGCCGGATATGCAACAGTTTTTCCCCAGTCGATTACAATTGCAGGGTCGTGGGACACCGATTTGATATATCGTGTGGCAACAGCAATTTCAGATGAAGCGCGTGCAAAACATCACGAGTTTGTCCGTCGCGGGAAACGTGGAATTTACCAGGGACTTACTTTTTGGTCACCCAATATTAATATTTTTCGCGATCCACGCTGGGGGCGCGGACATGAAACTTATGGTGAAGATCCATTCCTTACAGGCGCTTTGGGAACACAGTTTGTAAAAGGCTTGCAGGGTAACGATCCGAAATATCTGAAAGTTGTGGCTACTGCCAAACATTATGCGGTTCATTCGGGACCCGAACCTTTGCGCCATAAATTCAATGCGAAAGTGAGTGAACGGGATTTACGTGAAACTTATTTACCTGCATTCAGGGAGTTGGTCATAGATGGTGGCGCATATTCGGTAATGGGTGCATATAATCAGTTCCGTGATTTTCCATGTTGTGCAAGTCCTGAATTGATGGGTATTTTACGAAACGAATGGGGTTTTAAAGGTTATGTGGTTTCCGATTGCTGGGCAATTTCTGACTTTTTCCAGTTCCAGGGATTTTCAAAAGATGCGGCTGAGGCTTCGGCGGTAGCAGTTAAAGCCGGTACCGATTTGAATTGCGGTAATTCATATTTTCATTTGAAAGAAGCATTTGATCGCGGAATAATAAACGAAGATGAAATTGATGTTGCTGTAAAACGATTGTTTACGGCACGTTTCAAATTGGGTATGTTCGATTCGGACAAAGAGGTGACTTATGCACGGATTCCATTTTCAGTAAATACTTCAAAGGAAAATGACAGGCTGGCCCTGGAAGCAGCTCAAAAAAGTATTGTTCTTTTAAAGAATGAAAACAGCACACTTCCGCTTTCAAAATCGATTGGCAAAATTGCAGTTGTGGGGCCAAATGCTGATAATTGGGAAGCTTTAATTGGCAATTATAACGGCATTGCAAAACACCCGGTTACAGTGCTCGAAGGAATTCGGAATAAATTGCAAAACACTGAATTAATTTATGCTGAAGGTTCGCATTTGGCTGAAGGTGTTACAAACCTGCATGTTATTAAAAACGAATATTTGCTTACTGCCGATGGAAAACATGGTGTGGTGGGAGAATATTTTGCAAACGATTCGCTAAAAGGAAACCCGGCATTTACAAGGGTTGACGATGAAATTAATTTTTATTGGGAAACTGGTTCTCCGGCACCCGAATTGCCCGATGATAATTTCAGTATCAGGTGGACAGGTTATATAGTTCCCCCGGTTTCAGGGACATACAAAATTGGTTGCTGGGGAATGCCCACACTCAATATTTGGGTTGAAGGCGATAAAATAATAAGCACAAATACCGAACACCACGCATTTCACCAGGAAAAAGCCGTTGAAATGCAGGCAGGGCTGAAATACAAATTTGTGTTTGAATATAAAAACTGGACAGGTGATGGCGATGCAAAATTAATGTGGAGCATGCCAAATGAAAACATGCAAACCGAAGCAGTTGAAGCAGCCAAAAAAGCTGATGCTGTGGTTGTTGTGTTAGGTTTGTCGCAACGGCTGGAAGGAGAGGAAATGCCAATACATGTTGATGGTTTTGCGGGTGGCGACCGCACCCATATAAATCTCCCAAAAACACAGGAAGATTTGGTAAAAGCCGTAAAAGCAACAGGAAAACCAACTATTTTGGTTTTACTCAACGGAAGTGCAATTGCAGTTAACTGGGAAAATGAAAACCTCGACGCCATAATTTCAGCGGGTTACCCGGGGCAGGAAGGTGGAAATGCAGTTGCAGATGTTTTGTTTGGAGATTATAATCCGGCCGGACGTTTACCCGTTACCTATTACAAATCTGTTGACCAGTTGCCATCGTTTGATAATTATGATATGGAAGGCCGTACCTACAAATACTTCAAAGGCGAACCACTTTATCCGTTTGGTTACGGTTTGAGTTATACCACATTTAAATATGATGATTTAACTTTTGGCAAAAAAGCGAAGGTTGGCGACAACATAACAGTAAAAGTTAAAGTTACAAATGTTGGTAAAGTTGCGGGCGATGAAGTTGTTCAGTTGTATTTGAAAGATGAAGAAGCGTCAACAATTCGTCCGAAGGTTCAGTTGGAAGGTTTTAAAAGAATTCATTTGAATGCCGGCGAATCAAAAGTTGTTGAGTTTGAATTAACTGCTCGTCAGTTTTCGATGATTGGCGCAAATGATAAACGGGTAATTGAAAAAGGTTGGTTTACAATTTCAATTGGCGGAGGGCAGCCCGATGATAAAAATTCAAATGCAGTTTCAGCAAGAATTGAATTGACCGGACAAAATAAAGAGATTGAATAGAAAAGGATTTTTTCGTTTCTGCTAAAAGCTGTCATTTCCTGGCAGCTTTTTTTTTTCAAAAAAATAAATTTCCATCAGGCAACGAAAAACACTTTTTGTGCATTTATTACATTGAAAGATGATTAAATTAATTCCGGTTAATTTTGAAAATAATCTCAATTATTAGTGAATACTAAGCAAATTATAGAAAGGTGTTTGAAGGGAGATCAAAGGGCTCAAAAAGCTTTTTTTTATAAATATATTGATCTGTTGTACGCCACAATAAACCGGTATATAAAGGATTCGGAGACAGTTGATGATCTGTTGTACCAGGCAATGATGAAGATTTTTGACAATTTAAATCAATTTAGTTTTATCAGTGAAAAGGCCCTTTTTGGTTGGCTCAAAAAAATAGCAGTAAATGAAGCTTTAATGTATTTGAGAAGCGATTTCAGGACAGTTTATAATGTTGAAGAAATTTCAGAATTACAAAACGAAAATTTGATAGTTGCAGATGAATTGAGTGAAAAAGATTTGCTTGAAACTATTGATTTGCTTCCTGCGGGCTACCGAACAGTGTTTTTGTTGCATGTTGTTGACGGATATTCGCACCGGGAAATTGCAGAGCAGTTAGGAATTGCCGAAGGAACTTCAAGATCGCAGTTTTTTAAAGCAAGAAATCTGCTTCAACAAAAAATAAAAAATGATTATGGAAACGAATTTGGAACATAAAGTTGCAGAAGCATACAAAAAACAGGATGCTTCAACAAACTATCAAAATAAAGATGAGCTTTGGAAAAGGATTTCCAACACCCGAAATTCCGGATTACCTGTAAACGGTTTCTGGCGAATTGCAGCAGTTTTACTTGCAATATTTTTTATTACAGGAGCATTTTCAGCTATTCTGTTTATCAATTACAATAAATCAAGAATCGCTCTGCTTGAAAATAAAAACTATGATTTGCAGGTTCTTGTTGATTCTCTTCAGTTTGCTGAAAAACAAATAGTTACCAAAATAGAGTATGTTGAAAAGGAAAAACCGGTTTATATTCGGGTTGAAAAAAAATCGACTTTAACTGAAGCGGAAAATGAAGAAATTGGAAAATTAAAAAGCAAAATTATCCTTCAAACCAAACAATTTGAGTTGGAAACAAAAAATCTTCAAATCAAAACTGACAGTCTGTTAAATGAAATAATTGCATTAAATATTGCTCTTGGTAATAAAACCAATTCTATTCAAAGCGAAAAACACGGGCAGCCAAATTTTATAGAGTTGAAGTCGGAAAAATACGAAATGCCATTGCAGCAAAACTCTCAAACTGCTAACCCTAAAATGAAACTTCAACTTTTCTCTAGCCCCAATGAAAAAACAAACTTTGATATGAATTCAACCATTTTTAAAAAATAATAAAGCCATGAAAACAATGAAAACAAAGAAAAAATTTATTGCGATTTTAATTCTTATGCTGTTAATGTTTACCAATTCGGGTAGGGGTGCTGAGCAATATAAAGGAGATACAATCCGAATTAAGTTTGATGATTTTATGATTGAAGTAATTACGTCTGATTTAATAAAAAATCCTTTAAAACAGGCAGGTTTAGCTGAAAATGCGACAAAAATAATTGACTGGCTTAAACCGGTTAACATTAGTGAGCCTGAATCGGATGAGTTGATTTATATTTTGATTTCAATTGCTGACAGCAATGAAAAATCGAATTATGAAAATGTGATTTTTGAAAACAGAAAACGGACTTCGAAGAAAATGGTTTTTTCTGACGGTAAAATTCTGGAAAAGGATTTTGGAAATTACATAATCGAAATTCGGAGACCTGTTTATACTATAAAATATTATTTGCAGGCGATTCAGGATTTAAAGAAAATTTCAGCCGAAACTTTTAGCGAACAAATTGCGAATGCTGAAAAGTTGCTTCCTGACGGAAGAAAAAAAATAAATGGTTGGATGACAACAAATAAAGAAGGTAGTTTTGATACTCATTTTTTGGAAGAAGTTTCACCAGTGACTTTAGATATGCTGATTTTGAATGCCGGAGTGGGAGCGGGTGTTATTAAAAATCAGTGGGTTAACGATATTAATTTTAAGATAGGTTTAGGTTTTATGAAAAAAGGGCTGCAACATAATGTATATTTTGCCGAACTTAAAATGTACTATGATTTCTCAAATGCCTCAAACGATAATTTGTTTTCGGTTAATAGTTTTGTAACTGTAGGTTGGGAACATAATTACTCAAAAATCCTTGAAAACGAAAAATGGTTTGGGGTATCACTTGGCTACCTTGTTGACAGAAATACCGATTTTTTCAATGAAAATACCTGGAAGTTTGGCATTCATAAAAGGATTAACCAAACAATTTCTGTAAATCCTGAACTTTATTTCGACCATTTTTTTAAGAATGTTTACCCCGGTGTTCAAATTGGGATATCATTTTAACAAAAAATGTAAGCAACTTCCACCCGTTGACTTTTTATCAACGGGTGAAAGCTGCATACATTAAAATCCGGCGACATTCCAGCCTTCACGATAATCACGTTTAATCAAATTGTTTGCATCCGTATTATTCGTAACCATCAAATTTTCAGAATCCCATTCCAATAATTCATCAGGAACACGAATTGCGACAGTTCCCAGTAAAATAGCCTCTGTCATTGGTCCGGTTTGTTTAAAATGCGATTCGGTATTTTCACCGCCCAAACATGCATCAACAAAATGGTGATAATGATTGCGATCTTTAAAGTTTGGTATTTTATAGTCTTTAAATTTACTCTGAGGTAAAAGTACCAGGTCATTTCCATGGGCAACAAGCAGCGCACCTTCCGTTCCAACCAGCATTGCCGATTCAGGAGGATAAGGATCGCCGGGAAATAAATCCTGAACTTCCTGCGGAGGATAAAATTCACCATCAAACCATTCCAGGGGTAATTCATCTGATTCAGTGAGATCGTTTCCCGGGAACATCCATGTAATGTGGTTTCCCTGTGGCCAGTTGTCGGCCCTGCGTTCGGTTGATTCCTGCCACGATTTCTGAACTTCAGCAATAACGGTTTTTGGCGGTGTTAATCCAAGTCCTTTCCAAACAGCGTCAAAAATATGGCATCCAATATCGCCCGACCAACCGGTGCCATAATCAAGCCAGCCTCTCCACAACGAAGGATGATAAATTTTTGGAACATATTGCCGCATGGGAGCAGTACCAGTCCAAACATCCCAATTTAAAGTTGCTGGGGGTTCCTCTCCTTCTGCAGGCCGAGGCCCCATTGGCCGGTAATTCTCAACTGCACCTGGACGATTGGAGCAGAGGTAAGCATGTTTGATTTTCCCAATCGCACCTTCTTTAATCAATTGCACTGCCCGTCTGTCATTGGCAGAAGATGCATGCTGGGTACCTAGCTGTGTTTTTACACCAAATTTTACCGATGCTTCTGTAAGTAAACGAACTTCGGCAACATCGTGGCACATAGGTTTTTGGCAGTAAACATGTTTGCCTTTTTGAATAGCATTGTATGAAATGGTGAAATGATTGTGATCTGGCACGGTAACATTTACAGAGTCAATGTTATCTGCTTCTTTTTCAAGCATTTCACGCCAGTCGGAATATGTTCGGGCATTGGGTACAATTTCCAGTGCTTTTTTTAAAAAATCTGAATCAACATCACAAATTGCAACTATTTCAACATCAGGATGCGATACGAAATTTTGCAAATCATTAAATCCCATCATTCCACCAACACCAATACAGGCATGTCGCAATTTGGTTTTTGGTGCACATGATTCGAGAAGAAATGGAGCTGCCAGGGCTGCTGTTGCCGTTGTTTGTATAAACTTACGGCGCGAAACTGAAAATTTTAGGTCATTCATAGCATGGTATTTTTTTTCAGCGTAATTTACTCTTTAATATTTGAAATCGTACTCTTGGATCTATTCTATTTTTGAAATTATGTTTTGGATTACTTCAATTCTAAGGCTGAAAATTCTGTTTTCCGGACATAACTTTTCGGCAGGAGGGTTTAAAATAAAAATACCGAGAGAGTAACCCCCGGTATTTTTATTTATACACTTTACGAGATAGAGTTGGAGTTATTTTTTAATTAACTTCTGAACTCGGTAATTATTATACAATTCTGTTTTAATTAAATACATTC
>DAOPKR010000062.1:16811-22899 GCA_035391305.1 Draconibacterium sp. | reverse complement strand
ATCTCAGGTATCGCAGCATG
Source organism: Draconibacterium sp. (assembly GCA_035391305.1). Lineage (GTDB taxonomy): Bacteria > Bacteroidota > Bacteroidia > Bacteroidales > Prolixibacteraceae > Draconibacterium. The sequence continues at coordinate 22,879 of DAOPKR010000062.1, read as the reverse complement.
TACTGTCAAAGATGAAATAAAAACTGAAATTGATTTTTCTGAATTCGAATTCAACGAAATAACAATTGATGAATTGCAACAAAAAATGAAAGTCGGTGAATTAACTTCGGTTGAAATTTGTCAAAAATATGTAGATAGAATTAAGTTGGTAGATCCGGTTTTAAAATCGGTTATTGAAGTAAATCCCGATGCCCTGGAAATTGCAAAACATATGGATGAAGAACGCAGAACAGGAAAAATTCGCGGTCCTCTTCACGGAATTCCAATCCTTTTCAAAGACAATATCGACACAGGAGATAAAATGCAAACCACTGCCGGGTCAATGGCTTTGGAAGGAAATATCGCTCCGCGTGATGCATTTATCATCAAAAAACTGCGCGAAGCAGGAGCTGTAATTCTGGGAAAAACCAACCTGAGTGAATGGGCAAATTTCCGATCAGAAAATTCTTCGAGTGGCTGGAGCGGACGTGGTGGCCAGGTACGTAACCCTTATTGCCTTGACCGAAGTCCGTGCGGTTCCAGTTCAGGAACAGGTGCAGCAGTTTCGGCTAATTTTTGTGTACTAGGCATTGGAACCGAAACCAACGGCTCTATTGTTTGTCCTTCAGGAATAAATGGTGTTGTTGGTATAAAACCAACTTTGGGTTTGTGGAGCCGAAATGGAATTATTCCTATTGCGCACAGCCAGGACACAGCCGGCCCAATGGCGCGAACAGTGAGGGATGCAGCTATTTTGCTTGGCGCTTTGGCCGAATTTGACCCTGATGATGCCGAAACGCACGCAGAAAAAGGCGAAATATTCAACGATTACACTCAATTTCTTAATACCGAAGATTTGACTGGAATGAGAATTGGAATTGCTTCTCAGATGATTGGGTTTAATGCGAAAGTCGATAAAGTTTTTAAAGATGCGGTAGAAGTTTTAAAGAAAAAAGGAGCTGAAATAATTGAAGACGTTAAATTTGAAAACAACAGAAAATGGGGCGATCCATCATACCAGGTTTTGCTGTATGAATTTAAGGCGGATTTGAACAAATACCTGGCAGAACATCAAAATGCAAAAGTAAAATCACTTGAAGAAATTATCGAATTCAACAGAAACAATGCCGGCAGTGAAATGCCATGGTTTGACCAGGAAATTTTTGAAGAAGCTCAGAAAAAGGGAGATCTTACTTCGGAAGAATATCTGGAAGCTTTGAAAAATTCGAAATTATACGCTGGAAAAGAAGGCATCGACAAAACGATGGAAAACTACCGGCTGGATGCCATTATTGCACAAACCAATGGCCCTGCGTGGACAATCGACTGGGTAAATGGCGATCATTTCAGTGGCGGAAGTTCATCTCCGGCTGCTATTTCCGGTTACCCAAACATTACAGTTCCGATGGGTTTTGTTAAAGGATTACCTGTTGGAATTTCATTTTTTGGAAAAGCCTGGAGCGAACCCACTTTACTGAGAATTGCCTATGCTTTCGAGCAGGTAACCAAACACAGAAAAACACCGGAATTTTTGAAAACTTTGACAGAATAAAGTATGAGCAAATTAAAAATTTGCATTTGCCAGTTGAGTTTTTCTCATCTAAGTTGTTTTAATTCAACAAGAAATAAACTCCCAGTTAATTAAAACTTAACAGATATTTAAACCCTTCGGTTAAAATACAATAATATCTAGAAACCAGACACTTGCAAATCTGATAAGCAGCAGCAGATATTAATTTGATTTGACCGTTGGTTTTATATTTTTCACAAGTAAATTATTTCTGCGTATCTTTTTATCTGCAAAATCAGTTTTTTGCACCCTCAAAATCAGCAATAATTACCCCTATATTCAGCAAACAAAAGAACAATAGACGCTGATTGTCTCCCTACATTTATAATATATTATATGGGTCGACAACTTATCTGGAAAATATTCAGGGGGGTTGCATCAAAATTAAATCAAAATATTCTAAATCATGGCATTATGAAAACGATAATGTTTTTTAGAACAGCACTATCCGGCATTTGGATACTCCTGTTAACGATGCAGGGATTTACTCAAACTGTAAACGTTAACAGTTACACAGGAGATGATAATTTGGGTGATGGATCCTTCGGAAAGCCTTTTAAATCATTTACAAAAGGATATGCAACGGTACGTTCAAATGGTACATTGGTTTTAACAGGAACTTTTACATGGACAGATATCAATGAAACGGGAGATGACACAATTACAGGTTTTACCATTTCGAAGAATATTACAATAGAAGGTTCTGGGAATAAACTGGCTGTTGTTCAGTCTGCAATAAATTCAGGAGAAAACAAGAGCAGGGTATTTACAATTTCACCGGGTTCAACAGTTACATTAAAAAGTTTAGAAATAAGAAACGGATACCTTAACGGAACAAATGATGGTGGAGGAATTAATATCGGCTATTACAGCAATATAAATATATTAAATTGTTACATCCATCATAATTGCGCCCGCCAGGGTTTTGCAATAGAATCGCTGAACAGTAATTTAGTTATTACAAATTCAACTATTTCTGACAATTCGTTTAACAATGGAACAGTCAACGCAGGTGGAGCTATTGATGCACAGGAACGTGCCGGCACAACTTATGGAATAAATATTTCAAATTCTACAGTTTGCAACAACACAGGTGCTTCATATGGTGGGGGAATCAGCATTGCTTTTGGGGTACATTATATAACTAGCTGTACAATTGTTAACAATACATGCACGTTGGAAGGTGGAGGAGTTAGTATCGCAGGCGGTAATTCGGACAAAGGGGATTTATATATCAAAAACAGCATTGTTGCAAATAATATAAGCACAACAACTAATACCGAAGACTTTGATGATTCTTTCGACGGAATGACTTACGACAACGGTTATAATATTGTTGAATTTCATAATTCACCAAACTTCACGGGTGCCGGAACAATTACCGGAGAACAGATCAACTTGTTTGGAAAAGGAATTGGTTCAACACCACCACTAACTCATGAAAATCAAGAAAATGGAACACCATTTCTGGCATTGGCGACAGGAAGTGTTGCAATAAATGCAGGTAACGCATTAACAAATGCCACTGTAAGCACGCTTCGTTCTGATCAGCGCGGATTTGACAGAGTAGGTAAATATGATGTTGGGGCGTACGAATATGGTGCAGTTTCGAAAACTGTTCCAACTGTATGTACCACAACTAATACATCTACTGAAGGAATATCTGCAACAATTGGCGGTATTGTTGTTGCTGAAGGTGGAACAACTGTTAGTGCAAGAGGTATCATATTTTCAATAACCTCCACCAATCCCAATTCTATAATCAGTGGTGTTGGGGATAACCGCATATTTAATGGAAGCGGAACCGGTTCCTTTAGTACCACAATTAGTAATCTGTTGCCAAATACAAGTTATTATGTTCAAACTTTTGCTACTAACAGTGTTGGTACCAGCTTTGGAAATGTTGTGAATTTCACCACCGGCATGGGCGAACTTACCTGGAACGGTTCGGTAAGCAATGATTGGGGGACTTCCGAAAACTGGACTCCAGCTATTATCCCATCAGCAAATTATAATGTCATAATCCCGGCCGGACTAAATAATTACCCAATTGTATTAAAAGCAGGAACTTGCAATAACCTTATTATCGAAAGCAATTCAACGGGAACAGGTTCGCTAATCGGGCAAAATAATATAATAGTAAACGGAACTGTTAATGTTCAGCGTTATATAACCGGCACTGACAACTGGCAACAAATTTCCTCACCTGTAGAACAATCCGTTACAGACTTTATAAGTTCAAATCCGGCCATTCATTCATCAGATAAAATAGAAGATGATATGCACGGACTTGTCATTTATGACAATACCATCTCAAACTGGAGTAAATATATACCGGGAAACACTACTGATAATTTTACGCCCGGGAAAGGATATGAATTTTTTCAAACTTCGGAAGGGAATATAACTTTTACCGGTTCTTTTGCCAATGGCGATGTAAGTGTTCCCATTACATCTCCAAAAGCACCCGGCAAAGCCTGGAACCTGGTTGGCAACCCATTTCCATCTGCAATCAATGCAAATACATTAACCAACTTTTTATCTGTTAATGCCGGAGCCATTCACGATTCCTACGAAGCAATTTATATATGGGATGCAGCCAGCGGTAAATACAATACAGTGAATAGTTCATCAGCTCCAACTTACATAGAACCGGGTCAGGCGTTTTTTGTATATTCGGTTGATGGCGGTTCAACGATAAAATTCACACAAGCAATGCAAACCCACCTTTCAGGTGATATTTTAAAAAATGGTGAAATACCTTCGCCTTCAATTAAATTAATTGCAGAACAAAGCCAGGGAATATCATCAACAAACATTTTGTATCGCGAAGATATGACTACCGGTCTTGATCCAGGATACGATGCCGGTCGTCTTTCACTCGATGATAATAATTTTTCAATTTATACTCATTTGGTTGGTGACAAATCGAATACAGTTGATTTTGATATACAGTGTTTACCATCAGATAGTTTTGACTGTGTTATTCCTGTTGGGTTGAATGCTCCGGCTAATACAGAATTAATATTCCGTGCTGAAGCGCTGAATTTTCCCCAAGAAATTCCCGTAGTTCTGGAAGACCGTTTAAATAAAGTATTTACCGATTTAACTGAAGCAGGACATTCGTATAAAGTTACCGTTTCGACAAAAACAGAAGGAACAGGCCGCTTTTTTATTCATACAAACAAATCGGCATCCGAACTAATTAATCCTGACCCCGTTTCAGCTAATTTTACTATAATTCCACGTCCACAACTTAATATCTTGAATGTAATTGGCAATACTGAGAATATTACTCACATTACAGTTTACGATATGTTGGGACGCAAACTAATACATACCCTGCTTCAACCTGATGGTGCCTCAGAAATTGAAATGGGCAACCTAAAAAGTGGAGCTTACATTGTGTGCATCAATTCATTAACCCAAAGAGTAAGTAAGAAAATTAGCTGGGTAAAGGATTAGTACAGCTTCATAATTTCACAAAAAAATGAAGAAGATAATTTCAAAATAAATCTGGCTCTAAAAGTTTGAAAGTTACAGGTAATAAGCCGAAACGAGACATCTACTGAAGTATGAAAATATGTATGTTTACTTTAGTCGGAATACTCACTTTTAAAAACATATAAATTGCAGTTTAACCAAATATTTTGATATGATTTAAACCTCCAGATTCAGCCACTTTGTTGTCGGGAAAAATAGTGGAATAGGTTATATTCATATCCCTTAAATATTCTATTTATCTTTGCAGAAAATTGTTTAAGATGAAAAAACGCCTTTTCGGGAAAACCTTGTCAGAAATTCAAATACTTGTTAATGAGCTTGGATTGCCAAAATTCACAGCCAAACAAATTGCAGACTGGTTATACAAAAAACCCGTTTCATCGATTGACGAGATGACAAATCTTTCGATAAAATCCCGTGAGCTGCTTAATGAAAAATATGAATTCGGGTTGACCGGGCACACAAGAGTCCAGGAAAGCGTTGACGGTACAAAAAAATACCTTTTCCCCACAACCCAACATAAATTTGTTGAAACGGCGATGATTCCTGAAGGCGACCGCCGAACAGTTTGTGTGAGTTCGCAGGTGGGTTGCAAAATGGGCTGTTTGTTTTGTTTCACCGCCAAACAGGGCTTTCAGGGGCAATTAACTGCCGGCGAAATAGTAAATCAAATCCGCAGTATTGAGGAAGCTAACGAAGTTTCAAATATCGTTTACATGGGAATGGGTGAGCCATTCGATAACCTTGAAGAAGTGCTGAAAAGCATAGAAATCCTTACTTCAGACTGGGGTTTTGCCATGAGTCCGCGGCGCATAACCGTTTCCACCATCGGAATAATCCCGGGAATGTTGACTTTCCTTGAAAAAAGCGAAGCACATTTGGCAGTGAGTTTACACACACCATTTCACGAAGAGCGGCAAAAACTGATGCCGGTGCAGGTTGCCTACCCAATTGAAGACGTGATAAACGAAATAAAAAGCTGGGATTTTGGCCGGCAACGGCGAATTTCTTTTGA
>DAOPKR010000062.1:10349-16711 GCA_035391305.1 Draconibacterium sp. | reverse complement strand
ATTAATGCTGTGTTTCCAAGTTTTACAATTTTATTTGCTTCACATTCAATTAAACCAGTGCGGATTACATTTTCAATGTTTAAAAAATTACCAAAACCACCGGCAATAAAAACTTTCTCAACTTCGGAATATGAAATTTTTAACTGGTTTAGTAAAATCTGAATTCCTGCTGCAATTGCGGCTTTTGCAAGTTGAAACTCGCGAATATCCTGTTGCGTAACTGATACTTTCCCTGAAAGCGGAATCGATTCCTCACCGCTGTTTATTTCACCAAACATGCCAATTTGAGCTCTGTTCAGCAAAATTGCCATAATATCGATCAAACCGCTACCGCAAATTCCCCTGGCTTTTGTATTTCCAATAACATGGGTTTTTAATTCACCATTTTCGAAACTGACTGATGAAATTGCTCCGGTGGCAGCCCGCATTCCCTGGCTGATTTTTGCTCCTTCAAAAGCTGGCCCTGCAGCGGTTGATGCACAAACTATTTTATCGCGGTTACCAACAACAATTTCACCGTTGGTTCCCAAATCAATTAAAACCGAGTATTTTTTGTTTTCAGCCATTTTAGTTGCCGCAATTCCGGCCAAAATATCGCTGCCAACAAAACTGCCTATTGAAGGAAAAAACACAATTTTTACCGTGTCCGGCATTCTCCAGTTCAAATCTTTATTTGAAAATTCCTGAACTCCCAAATTAGGCGATTGAAAAGGATAAAACGAAAGCGAATTTACAGGCAATCCTGAAAAAATATGGTGCATAACCGTGTTTCCAACGATTGCAATCTTTGAAAGATTAACCTGGTGTTTTTGAAGAATTGATTGAATCATTTCGTCAATTTTTGAACTGACAATATTCTTTAATTCTTCAAAATTGCCGTCCAGACAACTTTGAATGCGGGAAATAATATCGCCACCAAACCTTGCCTGCGGATTAACTTCGGAAACGGAATCCAGAACATGCCCGTTTTCAAGGTTAACCAATTGAACTACAATTGTTGTGGTTCCCAAATCCACTGCCATCCCAAATCCTGTTTGCGGCCGAAAATCAAAAGTTGAATTATCGGCAAGTATAATATTTTCAAATTGCGAAATTTCGAGTGAAATATCATTTTCAGCTTTACAAAAACAGGCCAAACGCCAATTACCGGCCAATTTCAGCTTGTTCAGTTTTTTTTGCTGAAGGTCGTCAACAGCAAGTTCGCCTTTTAGCAATTTAACTTTGCAACTTCCGCAGGTTCCTTTACCTCCGCACGGAAATTCAACGCCAAACCCATGCAAAACATCTTTTAACGGAGTCCCTGCATTTACTTCGATTTTTTTTCCGAGCGGAAGCAGTGATATTTTTATTTTATTACTCATTTGTAATTCAGTTTAAAACAAGGAAGATGGATGACCAAAATTAATAAAACGATGAAGTTTTGGGAGTTAAATATCAAGATAAAACCAGTTGTCTCCACCTTTTAACCATACAAAATGTACACTTGCAGCAAGCCACGGAATCATTGGTGTCCATATTTTAAACCCGGTTCCGGCGGAAAAACGTGGCTTGTTTTTGTAAATGTCAAAATACCTGTCGTTTGCCTTCCCAAAATTTAAATAAATGGTTTGTTCCAATGCAAACCAATCGCGGTTGAGATAGGTAAAACCTCCTTTTACAAAACCTGAGAAATATCCCTGCCCCGATTCCTTACCTGTTGTCAAACCTTTAATGTTTCCCGGACCGAGATAGGTAATAAGTGAAGGTTTAGCGGAAGTTGTATATCCGGTTGAATATCCTGCAGAAAATTCAATAACAGGGTTAAATAGTTTATAATAAACAGCATTCAATCCAAATGACTGATAAAATGGACTGTTTTTATCAAGGCCTATTCCAACGCCGTATCCTGCTGATATTGAATATCCGTTGCGTTGGTGACGTTTTCGGTTAATCATTCCCATTGATTCGCCCAAAGAAAGTGATAGATAATTCACTTCATAATCATCAGCAAACGGAATGTCAGTTTCAATTAATGATTTATCGGTTTTGTGTTGAAAAATATTCCAGTTTAAATTGGGCGAAAAAGTATAGTAATAGTCTGTATGCCATGGATTTCCGATGCTTCCGGAAAATTGTTTTGTATGATACGCCACCACGGAAATTTTACTATCATCCGCATATCTGAAATTGTTTCCTGTTCCGTTCAAAGCCTGAAATGCAAGCGTCATGTTTTTATACAGCAACTGACGCGGAATTTCGACACCCACATTGTAGTTTTTGCTGTAAGTTCCAATGTTTCCGCTCAGGTCAAGTGTAATATTCCGTCCCAGAAAATTGTTGTCGGAAATGCCAAGTCCGAGATTATAATCATCGCGCGCGCCATTGAATGATATTATTGGGAGCAAAGTAAAAGCATCTTTTGCCTGAATTTTCATCAGGTAACTTTCAGGCGAAATTGAATCAAGCGAATAATCAACAAAAGCAAAATTACCGATATTCCAAATCTGGTTTATTGAAGTTTCAATGCAATTTTTATCAATAGTTTCACCGGGTTCAAATTGAAGTTCGCGCAAAATAATTTTATCTCGGGTGCGCCAGTTTTTTTTAATCTGAACCGAATCTATCTTCCACGACCTTTCAAATTTGTTTTCCTGTGCAAACAATTTTACTGACAAGCTTAAAAGAATAATCAGAGCTATCCTTTGTTTCATTTATTTCGAGTCTGAAAACCTGAAAATAACTCATGCAGTCAGTACTTCAAATGTTTTGCCCGCATTTGGGCTGAATGCCTGATATTGGGCGCAAAAGATTTTAAACTGGGGCGAATCGGTCAATTTTGTGGTTTAAAATATTGCAGCGCAACCAAACTGCAAACTTTTTAATCATTACAGAAAAAGCAACATGAACCGTTTTCAATTAACTGTTATCTTCTTTTTTATACTGTTTTTATTTTCATGCGATAAAAACGTGAAAAATGAATTTGAATACATTGCCGGAAAATGGACAATCACTGATTTCATTTCTTTGGAATCGGCTTCTTACCCAAAAAATAATGGTTTCAATCCTATTATCGAATTTAAAAATGATGGGACTTTTAATCTGAAACTTGACGTTAACAATTGCTTTGGCGATTATTTTCCAACCGATGGAAATGCTATATCATTTTCGGCAGTTGGATGCACCAAAATTTGTTGCGACAGCGAATTCTCAAAAAAGCTCTGCCTGATATTACCTCGGGTTAAAACCTTTCAGTTTGAAAGAAACATGCTAAAACTAATTGTTCCGGGTTGGGGTTGGGTAATTCTTGAATCAAACAATTGAATTGGTTTCGGTATCGGGAAAAACCAACCAGGGTTTGAATTTTTTAGCCTCCTCAAAATCCATCAACGCGTATGAAATAATAATAACAATGTCGCCAACAGCAACTTTCCGGGCAGCCGGGCCATTCAAACAAATCGTCCCCGATCCCCGCTCGCCTTTAATAACATAGGTTTCAAGGCGTTCGCCATTATTGATATTCACCACCTGAACTTTTTCGTTTTCAATCAGGTTGGCTGCTTCCATTAAATCCTGGTCAATTGTAATGCTTCCCACATATTGCAGGTTGGCTTCGGTAACCGTTACCTTATGTATTTTCGATTTACAAACTTCAATTTGCATCACTTTGATTTTTAGTTAAAAAACAATGTTGTCAATTAATCTTACTTTTCCGCAGAAAACCGCAACACAACAAACTTTTACAACATTTTCGCCCCAGTTTTTTACCGGCTGGAGTTTAATATCATCAACAATGTCAACATATTCAACAGTTAAGAATTTGTTTTTGTTGATAGTTTCAGCAATCCAGTTTTTAAGATCGTTTACGGATTTTTGGGAAGCGAGTTCTTTTGATTTAAAAAGGGTTTCAGAAATTACTGCGGCATTTTTACGTTCTTCAGCCGAAAGCAATTCATTTCGCGAACTCATTGCAAGTCCGCTTTCTTCACGTATTATAGGGCACGAAACAATTTGAACCGGCAAATTCAACTGAGTTACCATATTTTTTATTATTGTCAGCTGCTGAAAATCTTTCAGTCCAAAATATGCCTTTTCCGGTTTCACTATTTCGAACAATTTGCTTACTACCTGTGCAACACCATTAAAATGGCCGGGACGGTGCAAACCCTCCATTACTGACTCCAGTTCTCCGAAATTGAATTTGCGTTTATCGGGCTCGGGGTAAATTTCATTCACACCGGGAGCAAACACAATCTGGCAACCTGTTTTTTCGAGCAATTGCAAATCAGCGTCCAAAGTGCGCGGATATCGCTCAAGATCTTTAGGGTCATTAAATTGTGTTGGGTTTACAAAAATACTGACAACCACTACACTGGTTTCAGAAACAGCTTGTTTTACAAGCGACAAATGCCCCTCATGAAGCGCCCCCATTGTGGGAATAAACCCAACAGCAGCAGAACTTCCAAAGGATTCAAGCCTTTCATTTAACGCAGATATTGTTTTGACAAGAAACATAATAGTTCTTTTATTTTGCGGTGCAAAGTAAATAAATTTAATTCGGAAATTGCTGAGTCGAATTGCAACTATAAACACGATTTAACCTGCCTAACCTCCTTAAATTGAATATTCAGGATATTTTTATTACCTTTGCAGCCTGTTATAAACTGGGTTCAACAGAGAATGGAAAAGAAAAAAATCCTATATATTTCACAAGAAATTTTCCCCTATTTACCTGAAAGCGAAATGTCTGAAATTTCGAGGTATTTACCACAGGGAGTGCAGGAAAGGGGAAGAGAAATCCGCACTTTTATGCCCCGCTATGGCTGTGTAAACGAACGTCGCAACCAATTGCACGAAGTTATTCGCTTGTCGGGTATGAACCTGGTGATTAACGACACCGACCACCCGTTAATAATAAAAGTAGCTTCGATACAAACTGCCCGTATGCAGGTTTATTTTATTGATAACGAAGACTATTTTCAACGGAAATGTGTGCTAACCGATGAACAGGGAAATGAATTTACAGACAATGATGAACGCGCCGTATTTTTTGCCCGTGGAGTTCTTGAAACTGTTATTAAACTGAGGTGGGCACCTGATATTATCCATTGTCACGGATGGCTTACCTCGCTTGTGCCGCTTTATATTAAAAAATATTACTACAACAACCCTCTATTCCGGAATTCAAAGGTGGTTTACTCGGTGTACAATGATGCGTTTAAAAATAAATTAAACTCAAGGTTTAGTGAAAAACTATTACTTGAAGGCGTTGACAAAGACGATGTTAAAGTTATAAACGATCCGACTTTTGTAAATGTAAGCAAACTTGCTGTAAATTTTTCGGATGCGGTTATTAAAGGAACAAGCAGAATTAATACGGATGTTGAAAAATATATTCAATCAACTGGCAAACTTTTTCTTGAATATCAATCCCCGGAAACATATATAGATGCATACAACGATTTTTATGATAAGGTCGTCTAAAAAAAGGTTGTTAAAAAATCAAATTAAAATTTAAAAGTTTAAAAATTGGCATTGTTAAAAATGGGTAATCAATGCATTTTTAATAGGTTTGTATAATTATTTTAAAGAAAACAGAAATAAAACCGGCATATTAATTAATCAGAAAATTTAGTGAAAAACAATTATATCATTAATTGCATTTTTGTAATCGCATTATTTGTGATAACATTATCAGGCTGCGAAGATCAGAGTAGTATTGGAATAGAAGTGTTGCCCGGCGGCGATTTAATATCAATCCGGAATACCATTGAAAACACAAAATCATACACTTTCTCGGAAGATTCAATAACTACCAGTCAACCCAGTAAAAGTTTACTCGGAAGTTTTACCGATTCGATTTTTGGTAATACAACAATTGGTTTTGCGGCGCAATACCGCTTAAATGAATTTCCTGATTTCAGTAAAAATGCCCAGGTAGATTCAATCAAATTATTCCTTTATTACAGGATAATTTACGGTGATACACTTACGAAACAAAAACTAAGGGTTTATGAACTTGAATCACCGCTTAATTATGACGCAAAATACAAGCAGGATGTTGATTTAAAATCAATGACTTACGACAAACTGCTGGCTGAATATGAATTTACGGCAAGAGTAAGATTAGACTCGCTTGGAGATACTGCTTATTACCAGTCATTAGTTATTCCACTTGATATCTCATTGGGCGAAAAATTGATAAATGCTGATCCACTTGTTATGACCAATATCGATACTTTCCTGACTCATTTTAGAGGATTATATGTTGAATCCGAAAAATTAACTGCACAAGGAGGTGCAATTCTCTCGTTGGAAGCAGTGAGAAGTGGAAGTTTTGACGGTTCGGCGCTTGCTATGTTTTATCACAACGATTCATTAAAAAG
>DAOPKR010000062.1:0-10249 GCA_035391305.1 Draconibacterium sp. | reverse complement strand
TCAAGGATATTAATCGACAACCTGTCAAGTTGGAAAGACTCGATGACAATTGTTGGTACAGACACTTTCCCTTATGCAATTAACAAAGCCGAATTGATTTTTCAGGTTGATACGATTGCTTCTCAGGTTCATAAATACCAACCTCCTTTACAAATGCTGTTTACTGCGGTTGATTCAACAGGTGTTGAGCGTTTACCCAAAGATTATGTTTTCAATCCTTCATTTTATGGAGGCGGACTACGTGCTGATTACACCTATCATTTTACAATAACCCAGCATTTACAGGAAATTATAGATGGGAATGCTGTAAATAAAGGTTTTTACCTTACCCCTGCGCGGAAGAACGATCAGGCAAACCGTGTTGTTTTAAAAGGAAGCACAAGTAAAACCGGTATAAAATTAATTGTTACCTATTCAAAATACACAAATTAAAAGGTCTCTGAATAGTTTCAATTTAAATAGGGATTAACCACCTATTAAGCATTTGAAAATATTTATAAAAAAAGTGGATGTCCGTAAATTTACAGGCATCCACTTTTCTTTATTTTTAAATCAGTTTCTTACTTGGTTTTAATTTTTATTGTCGTTTTATCATCCTCCTTCTCAGGTTTCTTAACTTCAATACTCTCAATTTTTTCTTTGTCGAGTTCTTTAATTTCTTTGGCTTTAACTTTTTTGCCGTCAATATAGTAAACCGTATTTGTGTCGCCCGGATAATTTAGAAAAATAGGTTCCCGCTGATATTTTTCCGACATTTCACGGTATCTTTCTACCAACTGACTTTGCCTGTCTGCCATTTCTTTAGCACGGACTTCAATTTCGGCGCGTTGCTCCTCGCTTAAATTGCGTTGTCTTTCAATTTGCTCGCGTTGTCTTGCCACCATTTCTTCGACCCGTTCAGGTGAATAACCAGCACTTGAAGGAAAACCATAAAAAGAACTACTGTTATCGAGTTTATATAAGTTTTCGAGTCCCCTTAAATTTAACGCTTTATTTAATTCGGCAACGTTTTTTAAATCTATATCGCCCTGCAGTTCAACAAGGTTGGTAGCTGCATCGGAGTTTGCAACCAAAACCAACGATACAATCTTATCCTGATTTTTGTTTAAATACACTTTTATATCTTCTCCCATCCGTTTTTCGGTTTTAAAAAGCGTGTAATTATTTTTCTTGTAGAAATCAATAATGCTTTCATACACCTGGTTTTCCGCGGGTTTTGATGCTGTTGCTGGGCCTGCCACAGTATAACCTTTCAAGAATTTGCTTTGCGAAACAACAACAATTCTGTCGAGATTTTTCAAAGCATCGAAAACAGGCGAATTTTCCTCAAGATTTTTTTTCTTTAAATAAAGATCAAACATATCACTCGTTAACAAACTGGCGCTGAACCCGTCAGTGTCAGCGTATTTTTCGGTTAACTGGTTAAAAAGTGTTGGGGCTTGTTGCGCAAATAACGGAGTAGTAAAAATTAGTGCAGCAATAAAAAAAATTAACTGTTTCATAGCTTTTACTTTTTAATATTTAATTGATTATTATTTCCACGTCGTTATCAACCCAAAGTACCATCATTTCCTGCTGTTCTTCAGGTTGAATGCTTTCTGACACCTGAAAAAGCGCCTTTTCCAGTGCAAGGAAACTGCTTTCCATTTTAGCCTTTTGCTCAGCCTGATGGTTAAGATAAATATTCAGCAAAAAGAAAATTGCTGCTGCTGCCGAACTAATTCCTATTAAAAGGATTTTAAATTTTCGCGGTTTATTTATTTTTCCCGATAAACCCAAATAAACCGATTCTTCAAGGTTTCCGGGCACTTTACTTTCGCTTTGAAAATAAGTAAACATATCTTTTTCTGCTGAATCAATCTCAGAATCTGTAAATATTGCTTCAAGCAACTTTTCTTCTTCAAGCGAGGTTTCACCCCGGTAAAACTTATCTAATAAATCTTTTTGTTTCGTCATAATCGTAAATTTTTTCAATTTCTTCTTTCACTTTCAATCTTGCCCTCGATAAAATAACCCTGATGTGGGTTACTTCAAATCCTGTAAATTCCTTAATTTCTTCAAAAGTAAAACCGTCGATATCTCTTAGTTTTATAACGGTTTTATACTTGTCAGGCAGTTGTTCAATGGTTTTATGTATGTATTCAAATTTTTCTTTTTTGTCGGGGTCGAAACTTTCTTCTTCAATATTCATAAACCTGAATTCATTATTTTCATCAAAAACTACCGGGCGTTTCTTTTTTAATAAATCAAAACTGTAGTTTTTTGCTATTGTAATAATATAGGCCGAAAGGTTCGAACACTGTTTCAATGCGCTTCGTTTATCCCATAGTTTTAGCATCAAATCCTGCAATGCATCGCGGGTTTCTTCCTCGCTCTTCAATATCCTGAATATCATCGGATACAATTTAACCGAGTATGGAATTACCATTTTTTTAAACTCTTCTGCGGTCATTTGATTCTATTGACGATTGAATTTTCATTTTATAACAAATTATTCTTTTTTAATTTATTTTTCTGAAGTATTAAGAATTTAAGCAGCTTTTCTTTACGATTTACATTGATTCATTGACACATTCGGGCATTCATGCTTTCCGGTTCGCAGAAATCTTTATTTTTACAGCTTTTTATAAAAAATGACGATTACACAATTCATCACTTTCTTTTTAATTGGTATCGGATTAAGTTTCGATTCGTTTGCTGTTTCGGTGTCATGCGGATTAATGCGACAGGAAATTAAATTTAAACAAGCAATTATTGTTGCTGCCTCGCTGGCCTTTTTTCAGGCAGTTTTCCCATTAATTGGCTGGTATTTGGGTTCTTCATTTAACAAACTTATCGACTCAGTCGATCATTGGATATCATTTGGATTACTTGCAATAATCGGGATTAAAATGATTGTTGAAGGTTTTAAACCTGAAGGGTTACTGAAAAAATTCAATCCTTTTGATTTAAAGGTTTTGTTAGGTTTATCAATAGCTACAAGTATTGATGCACTTGTTGTTGGATTAAGTTTTGGATTTCTCGACATGCCAATTCTTTTCCCGGTAATTGTAATTGGTGGTGTTACTTTTATTGCCTCGATGCTGGGAATGCTTTTCGGGAAAAATGTTCCGGCAAAAAGAAGCCACCAGTCAATAATTCTCGGTGGAATAATTCTTATTGCAATGGGTATCAAAATTATAGCAGAGCATACCTGGTTTTAAACAAAAGCTTCCTAATTCAATAAATCAAACTATTCTGAAAAGTTGCGTTATACGCTTGCAAACAATGAAAATACTATTTCAGTTTAATTTTATGAATAGATTTACAAATATTCTGATTGGTTGCATGATTAGTTAAATTTGTAACTTCCTGTAAAAAACGACAATGAAAATTGGCAATATTGAATTAAAAGGTACCCCGCTTTTTCTGGCGCCCATGGAAGATGTAACGTATAAATCTTTTCGCTGGATGTGCAAGAAATTTGGAGCCGATATAATGTACACCGAATTTATCTCTTCCGAAGCACTTATTCGGGATATAAAAAAAACAAAGGAGAAAATGATGCTGTACGATTTTGATCGTCCCGTTGCCATACAGATTTATGGGTATAATATCGATTCTATGGTAAGTGCAGCAAAAGTTGCAGAAGAATTTAGTCCTGATTTTATTGATATTAATTTTGGCTGCCCCATGAAAAAAATAGTGCGGCATGGTGCAGGTGCTGCCATGTTGCAGGATTTACCAAAAATGCAGCAAATGGCTGCAGAAATTGTTAAAGCTGTAAATATACCTGTTACAGCAAAAACCCGTTTGGGCTGGACCGAATCTGACAAACCAATTCTGGAAGCTGCTGAACGGTTACAGGATGCAGGAATTGCCGCGCTTGCAATTCATGGGCGCACACGCGACCAATTATATTCAGGCCGGGCTGACTGGACAATGATTGGCGAAGTAAAAAACAATCCAAAAATTTTTATTCCGATAATTGGAAATGGGGATATCACAAACGCACAAAAAGCCAAATATTTTTTTGAGCAAACAGGAGTTGATGCATTAATGATTGGCCGCGGTGCAATTGGCCGTCCATGGTTGTTCAAAGAAGTAAAATATCATCTTGAAACCGGCGGGTTACTTCCGCCTCCCAATGTTGAACAGGTTGTGGAAATATTAAGAGAACAAATCCGAATGAATCTTGAATGGAAAGATAATGAGCGTACCGGAATATTAATGCTGCGACGTCATTTTGCAAAATATTTCCCCGGGTTACCAAACTTTCGCGAACTAAAAATTAAATTACTTCGCGCAGAAACAGGTGAAGAAGTAAATTGTGTTCTCGATGAGATAGTTGATAATTTTGGTAATTTTCAATTGGATTATTCAATTTCAGATTTAGCATGATGGACAATCAATATTCAAAATATTATTCTGAAGAATCGCTTTGGGAAAAGATAAAAAAGTTCTCGAAAGCTGCTGGCGCAAAAGTAATTTATGCTGTTTTACTTTTGTATTACGCAATGATTGACAGCAAAGTGAGTTTAAAAACAAAGGTTTTTATTGCCGCTGCTCTTGGATATTTCATTCTTCCAACCGACGCCATTTTCGATTTGACACCAATTATTGGTTATTCTGATGACCTTGGAGTTTTACTTTTTGCCTTAAAACAAATTTCATCGGCAATAACACCGGAAATAAAGGAAAATGCACGAAAAAAAATTACTGAATGGTTTAGTGAATCTGATGAAAAGGAACTTATTGAACTCGAAGAAAAAATATTTTAACCAAAAAAATCGCCTGAATGTTTGAATTTGATTTTTCGATACTTCAATGGTTGCTCTTCTTTGTATGCGCAATGTTTATTGGCATGTCGAAGGTTGGTGTGCCGGGTGTTTCGCTAATTGTTGTGCCAGTTTTGGCAATAATTTTTGGCGGAAAAGCATCAACCGGGGTGTTGCTGCCAATGTTAATGATGGCCGATATTTTTGGAGTTAGCTACTACCACCGGCATGCCGAATGGAAATACCTGTGGAAACTGCTGCCCTGGGCATTCGCCGGTGTTGGAATAGCACTTTGGGTAGGCGAAGTTGTAAACGATGAATGGTTTAAAAATATCATTTCAATTTTGGTTTTTGTTTGCATTGGACTGATGCTTTGGAAAGACCGAAACAGAAACAGGAATATTTTTCCCGATACATGGTGGTTTGCAGCTGCCATGGGAGTTTTGGGCGGATTTGCCACGATGATTGGAAACGTTGCCGGTCCTATTTTCGCTATTTATCTGTTGGCAATGCACCTCCCCAAAAACAGTTTTATCGGAACCGGTGCATGGTTTTTTCTGATCATCAATTTCTCTAAATTCCCGCTTCATATTTTTATCTGGAAAACAATTACCTGGAACACTTTTACGCTTGATTTATTTCTACTTCCGGGAATTGCCACAGGTGCATTTCTGGGTGTTTGGCTGGTAAAAAAATTCTCAGATAAATTATACCGCACATTTGTTTTTGTAATTACCGCACTTTCTGCATTTCTATTATTAATTTGAAATATTGAACATGAAACAGTTAAAAGATTTTTTTGCAAATAAAAATGTATCGACAATTTTAGATACAGGAACCGGAACCGGAGATTTTATCGAAGTTTTAAAAGAAGTTTTTCCTGAAGCAAAAATCACGGGAATCGATCCAAATACTGAATCTTTGATTGAAGCAGCAAAAATATTCACAGAAATAATATTTACAGAAATGAGCGCCGAAAAGCTTGAATTTGAGGACAATTCATTCGATTTGGCGAGCATTTCAATGGCATTGCATCATTTGCCCGACATTCAGAAAGCGCTAAAAGAAATGCAACGTGTTGTAAAACCCGGAGGTTGGATAATTGTAAACGAACTATTCAGCGATAACCTTAACCCTGCCGAAGAAGTTCATAAAATGCTTCACCATTTCCGAAGCAAAATTGATAGGCTAACCGGTGTCAGTCATAATGAAACATTTAAAAAAGATGAAATAAGGGAAATTGTACAAGCTTCCGGGATCGACATTCAATTTGAATTTGAGAATCATCTGAAACCTGTATCTCTCGCCGAATCCAATGAGTTTGAAAATAGGCTTGAAAAAATGAAACAACATCTCGAAAAAATTAAGGGCCGGCCGGAATATGACATTTTTAAACCACAAATAGAAGAATTTCGTCAGGCGGCTTCAAAACATGGTTTTCAATCGCCTCCCAGAATTGTTATAATTGGAAAATGTGCAAAATAGTGTATAAAAACGAAGAACCGTTCTTCTTGCGAAAAACGGTCCTTCGTTAATTTACTCAAATCATCAATTTAAAATCTCCTTGATTTTCCAACGTCTGATTTGTAATTTCTTTACTTGTGAGCCTTCCAGTAGATGAGAGTACATACCTACCTTAACGCTCCAAATTGGTCCTCGTTCTTTTGTAAGAAACTCGTCCAGGTTAACTTTTCTGCTCATTATTTTCTGTATTAATTGTTTTCTGACATGTTTTATGGACTATATTCCAGCTTTTATGGAATAACCCCGTGCTTCGATTGCTTTTTCAATTTTTGCTTTGTCAACCTTGGAAGCATCATACGAAACCACGGCATTTGAATCATTTAAACTAACCGCTACTGACACAATTCCATCAAGTTCTTTAACTCCTTTTTCAATTGAAGCCACACACATGTCACAATGCATTCCTCCAATATTTATTGTTGATTCCACAACCTGCGCAGTTTCAGTTGCTGTTTTTTCTTCTGCTTTATTTTTAGTTCCTGATTGACAGGAAACAAATGCTAAAATAATAATGAGGTAAAATAGTTTTTTCATACCATTTGAAATTATATGTTTTTTAATATCAATACGCAATTTATGAATAACTTGTAAATAAAGAATTATTTTAATCAAATATCATTCCAAAAAAACACCGTTACGGTATACCTGCCTCAATTTCCGGAAAGCTGAGATATAAATGTTTGCAATTATTTCAATTCTGTTTCCAACTTTGAAAGTTTACAAACTTTTATGATTTAAGACAATGTAATTGACAAAATAAAAAAGGGATTTGCTGTGCAAATCCCTTATCATTATTCATTTTAAAACATATCTTTTTTCAATAAACAGTTAATACCTGACCAATTTGCAGAATCGAAGTTTCCTTCAGGTCGTTTAACATACACAACGACTTTATTGTGGTTTTGGTTCGTTTTGAGATTTTATAAAGCGAATCGCCTGAACGCACCACATATTTTTGCGAAACCGGTTGGTTTACAGAATATCCTTTGGGTTTTAGTTCCTTTTGCAGATCGGCCAAATTCTCAACTGTAGCTACTTTGCCTCTAGTTTTTCCATTTTCAAAATCAAAAACCAATTCCGAATCATACGGTTTTCCATTTTCTCTTATTTCGAAATGAAGGTGACTTGTAGTTGCCCTGCCGGTTGCCCCTGCCAATCCAATTGGTTCGCCCATTTCAACAGATGCTCCGTCCTTAACAAGGTAGCCTGACAGGTGCGCATAGTAAGTTTCAATATTGTTGCCATGATCCAAAACTACCATATTTCCATAGCCATGATAATATTGTCTCCGGGTCACTATCCCATCAAAAGCCGCATATATTGTGTCGCCCTTACTCATTTTAATATCGGTACCTGTGTGCATCCGGCCTGATCGGGGACCAAACCTGCTGATTACATGACCCGACCCTGGCATCGAAAACATTGAAAGCAGATAACCCGAAGTTATGGATTCCTGAGCTACATTATCAGACACCAATTCCGGTGAATAGTATTCCATTGAATCCAATTCTGAAATTAAACACCCCATTTCGAGGCCTTCAACAACAATTAATGAGTCGGTATTTATATATTGTGCTTTTGCTGAAAACAGCATAAAAACCATGTAAAAACAAGTTAATAGGATGACCTTTTGCATTCAAATATTTTTTGGTGCTACAAAATACAAAACATTTTGATTTTAAAAACGTGCAATACTAATAAATTTTCACAATGCACTTTTAACTTATTTCTGGTTTTGAATCAGAATAACAACTTGTTTGATAAACATTAACAATTTTTTTATTGATTACCGAAGTGGTATTTTTTTCCAGACTGCAACAAAAAGCAAAACCCAACCTGCAATAAAACTAAGTCCTCCAAGAGGAGTAATTGCTCCGAGCCATTTCATCCCCGAAATTGCCAAAACATATAAACTCCCTGAAAATAAAAATATTCCGGTCACAAGCAGGATAGCCGACCAATTCAGCAAACCGGATGGATAGGAAACTGAAAGAACACCTATTAAAAGTAATCCAAGCGCGTGATAGAAATGATATTCAACACCTGTTTTGTAAATCATAATCATTTCAGCTGAAAGGCGTGCTTTCAAACCATGCGCGCCAAAAGCGCCAATTGCAACCGCAAGTGCGAGTAAAATTGATGCGGCCATTAGAATTTGCTTACTCATAAAATCTTTTTTAAGTTCAGCATGATTAACAATTCATTTCAATCTAAGTTTTAAAAATCAGAAGCACTTGTATTGATTCCGTAAAAACAGGATACCAAAGGACAGCCCAAACCAATCGGTTTTGTTAATTTGCAGCGAAATTAGTATCAATAAAAATGACAACAAACAAAAGCATATTTACCGGATTTCCCGGAAATCAGGAATTATTGGATTGGTACAGAAACCAACCTGAAAACATGGTGCCAGATATTAACGGGCACATTCACACACCACACTCTTTTAGTGCATTTTCAAGTATCGGACAGGCATTTCAACTGGCAAAAAATGAAGGTGTTTCGGTGTTGGGAATAAATGATTTTTACACTACCGACGGGTATGATGAATTTGCCGCGCTTGCTCTGAAAAACAACATTTTCCCTTTATTCAATATCGAATTCATGGCCTTGCAGAACGATTTACAGGCAGCCGGAATCCGCGTAAACGACCCAAGTAATCCGGGGCGAACCTATTTCAGTGGAAAAGGGTTGCGACAACCCGCTGAAATGAGCGGGACTTCTTTTAAAAAAGTAAAAGATTTGCAGATTGAAAGCAACCACCAAACCTACGAAATGGTTGACAAACTGAATGTTTTCTTTGCTGAAAATGGTATCGAAATTCAATTTGATGCTGCTGAAGTGCAAAATCATTTGGCAAAAAACCTCTTCCGTGAACGTCACATTGCTCAGGCAATTCGGATTGCAGTTTTTGAAAAAGCAAAATATGAACTTGAAAGAAAAGAACTGTTCACACAAATATTTTCGGGGAAAGAACCAAAATCGGAAATGAGCAATGTTGCCGGTTTGGAAAACGAAATTCGTGGAAACCTTTTGAAAGCTGGCGGTGCGGCATTTGTGCCTGAAGATCCAAAAGCTTTTCTTTCGTTGGAAGAAGTTATGGAAATAATTATTGATGCTGGCGGAATACCTTGTTATCCGGTACTTCTCGATTTCGGGAACGGAAATTTTACTGATTACGAAGCCGATAAAGTTGCACTCATGAAAACATTGAAAAGCAAAAATGTCTTCAGCATCGAACTGATTCCAGGCAGGAACAATTTCAATATTTTGAAGGATTTTGTGCAGTATTTCAACGAAAATGGTTTTGTAATTACTTTTGGCACCGAGCACAACACCCCTCAACTCGATCCAATGAAAATAAGTTGTGGCGGCGGAATTGATTTGGATGATGAACTGAAACAAATTAATTATGAAGGTACTGCTGTAATTGCCGCTCACCAATATTTAATTGCCAACGGAAACGAGGGTTATTTGAAAAACGGCGTTGCCAAAACTAGCGAAAAAGCCAGTTTTATTGAATTGGGAAAAGCTGTGATTGCTTACTTTCAAAACCCCGGCGGGTTAACAAATTAAATAACAAAACATGAATACAGGAGTACAACAATTAATAGAAATTTCGCAGTATTACGGCCAGAAGAAAGAGTACGTGATTGCCGGTGGCGGAAACACTTCGTTTAAAGATGACAAGCATCTTTGGATAAAAGCAAGTGGAATAAACCTGGGCGATATTACAGAAAATGGGTTTTGTGTTTTGGATCGGAAAAAGCTTGCTGAAATTCCCAGTCAAAAATTTTCCACAGATTCGGATAAACGAGAAGAAGAAGTAAAAAATGCGCTTCTGAACAGCCGGGTTGACCCCGGTTCCGGGTTACGTCCGTCGGTTGAAACTTCATTACACAACTTGTTCGAATATAGTTTTGTTGTGCACACCCACTCTACTTTGGTAAATGGATTGATGTGCAGCA
>DAOPKR010000061.1:12619-23022 GCA_035391305.1 Draconibacterium sp. | reverse complement strand
AAATTTTCCATAATAACTCTTCTTTTTTTGTCAAGCTATTTTAGTAGAAGACAGGTTTTACTTTTCCATCTCCGCATTTTGCGCTTCACCCATAACCAAATTCCGTATTTCAATGGGCGAGAGTTCAACTTTGCCGGTAACCAGATCGGGGCGGTTGTAGTTGGCCTGCAACTGATCATATATTTCGGGATTTTCCTGCGGCAGCAAAAAAGGCGGGTGCGCGGTTCCTGTGCTGTCGATAAACGAAATGTACGGACGTGTTAAAACACCATCCATTCGTTTGCTGCTGAAAACAAGCCACCTGCTGTTTGACGACCACGACGAATGACTTTCAGCAGTGTTGCTGTTCAGTTCCATCTTTTTCAATTCGTTCGTTTTAAAATTGATGAGGTACAAATCGCTGTTTTGGTGAAAAATGGTGAAGTAGCCGAAATCGGTGAGGGCACAAACCATAAATTTTCCATCGGGTGAAGCTGCCGGCATCGAAAAACTTTTTCCAGTAGAGTCGGCATTGATTATCATTTCAGCGTTACCCAGCTTCTCAGTAAGTGGGTCGTAGGCAATTCGCATCAGGCTGTAACGGTTGTGCAGCAAACTTTCATCATCGCCTTTATGCGCTTCGGGTGCACTTATGTAGTAAAGGAATTTTCCGTCAGCCGACCATTCAGGCATGCTTTCACGGCGGATGGTTGATATTTCTGCTGAAGTTGATAAACTATTTTTTTCGGAATTGTAAACAAAAAGCCCCGATGCTTTATCAGCCACATCAACAGGTTTATCGCTGCGTGTAGTTAAATGCGGACTGATTTTACCTGTGGAAAACGCGATATGAATTCCATCGGGGTGCCAGGCAGGGTAAATTCCAGCCGACATGGTTTCGTCGGTTTTTGTGTTTGTTTTGGTGAGTTTTCCATTGTTCCAGATCATCGTTCCCGGGTGAATAATCCGAAAATGCATGGCCATTTTTGAAGGGTTGTTTTTTGAGAATGTGTGACAATTCATGCATCCACCGTCGGTACTGCTATTTTCGATAATTGAAGTTTCTTCAAAACAGGTAAGGTCGCGTTGGTAAATACCCATTTTGTTCCATTTCAAATAAGTGGCATTTACAATTCGGTAAACCAAAACCGGATCAATAGTATCGGTTGAAATTTGGTGTTCTATGCTTTTGTATTTGTTCCATTTTTTACCGGTACGCGCCAGAATATCAATTCGTATTGTTTTTCCGGAGTTTGATTCAAGTAATTTGTGCCAGTCGTTTACAGGAATATTTATTTTTGGTGAACTCTGGCTGATTACTATTGGTTTGCCGCTGCTGCCGCTTATTTCGACACTGAATTTCGACCCTGATTCTTTTATTATAAAATTGAGCGGCGCAATGTTCTCCGGTAGTGTTGAACCGTAATATTCGGGGAAAATGGATGCTGTCCGGTTTGTGTCAAAAGCTTGTTTGTAGTTGTTTCCGCAACCTGTTAAAAAAATTGCAAATGCCACTGAAACCATAGAAATTAAAAGCTTATGATTAATGGTGATTTTGGTTTTATATTGCCGGATAGTCATCTTCATTGCTAATAATTTCGGTTTCGATAATATTCGGATAAACAAATTTCAGGAAATACATATAGGTATTTCCAAATTCAGGATAAAGCGAATTTCTGGCCAGGCGTGTTTTTCCTTTGTATTTTTCAAGTTGTTGCATAAAACTGTTGTACCGCTTTTGTGTTTCGGCGCTGATTTTTATTTCTGAAGGCAATGTTTTTCCTGTGCGACCGGCGTACATCAGCAAGCCTTCTTCATAAACCGACGGAATTTCTTCGAAATAATTTTCTGCGTCTTTAAATAACTCAGCAAAATTTTCAAGGTCGGCATCAGCCAGATAATACAACATCAGAAATTCAAAGGCTTTTTTGTTGCGGCTGTTTGCTTCAAGCAGTTCTTTGAAACGTCCTTCAATTGTGCGGTTTAGTTCTCGTTCTGCAGGTATTAAACTTCTTTTTTCCATCAACTCGCCGTTACTTTTAATAAGTAATGTGTCCGCAACATACTGCATGTATTCTCTTACAAAATCCCTGTCAATAAAACCTTTTGCCAATGTTTTTAAGGTTTTTTCGGCAGCTTTGTATTCGCCTGCTACCAAATGAATTTTCACAAGATTTTGCATTGCCCTTAAGCTATACGGATAAAAAACGAGCGATTCGTAAGCCCAGTGACGTGCTTCGCTGATGAAACCCAGGTTGTAATAAAAATCAGATGAAATAAATGAAAGTTCTGAATCAAACTCAATATCGGGATGCAGTGCTTCGGTTCCTTTAATCTGTATAAAATCGAAAAAACGGCTGTTTAATTGGCCTGTTTTGCTCATTGCAAGGTTGTAATTTAAATTGGCCGAAAAATCGTATTTGTAGGTTGAGGTTGCTGTTTTTGCTGTGTTTTCTGCATCATTTTTATAGCAGTAAAAATCAGCTTGTATTGTTTTTTTAGCATCATGATCATAGGTTAAATAATGGCCGAAAACAGAAAAAACAAGCACGATTATTATGGCAGACATAGTTTTTATATACAAATAAACTGGTTTTTGTGGGTCAGTTTTTTTTCTTCCCGACTGAAAGAAAGCTGAAATTTGAACAGTAGCCGGTAAAATTGGCGTTAGCAGCAAATATATAGTGAAAACTTTTGAAGGTTCATATTGCACAATCCATCTGTTTTTGGGGAAAAAGTAAAAGAACTGGTCTTTCAAAGTAAGCGCTATCAAATAGTTTGAAACAAGTAACGGAAACAGAAATGCAAAAGCCGGAATGTAAAGTAAATACACAACTTTTTCCCATTGTTTTTTTGTGCGCGAAACAAAAAGTGCTGACATCGAAAAGAGCATTAAATACCCGCTCCCGGCAAACCAGTAAACAGCTACTGCTCCGGTAGTATATATTAATATGCTGCTGATAAAATTGTTCCCCCATTTTTGCAGCGCAAGCAACATTAATAGCAGAAAGGCAATTGAAACAACCACAGCAAGCGGAAAATTGTAATCATTGGCAAGCGTTATCGTACATATTACCGGCAGAAAGGCCCAAAAACGATTGAGTTTGCTTTTGTTAATCGAATTGATAATCAGTAAAGTTAAACAACCGGTTACAAAAGCAAGTGCAAAAAAAACACCTGCTCCAAAAACTTTAAAATAGAATGATTGCGAAATCAAATTGGCCGAGAGTTCAGCCAAACCTCCGGGATATTTGAAAAATGGGTTTATATAAACTGAACTGACAATAAAAGCCGGTTGGTTGTGATGAAAAATAAGTTCGGGCTGAATGCCCAAAAGTATATACAGGTATCCAATTAGCATAAAAACAGCAGGTAAAAACGAAAAGATAACCTTTGTAAAAGATTTATTCATTTGATACAGTTTTCGATCAGCTAAAGGTTTTTTCAAAAATAGAAAAAAGATTTGTTACTGATTTAAAAGTAAATGCCTGTATTTTTCCGGTGAATTGAATAGATTTTGATTAGGCAATAAAAAAACCTGTCTGAAATATTTCAAACAGGTTTTACTTCTAAACTTTAAGAATTTTAATCTCCTGATTAATCCATTGCGTTCAGGAAAGCATCACGTTCACGCAAAAACTCTGATAAACGTTCGATGGGATCACGTGTGAGTGCAACCCGGCCTGAACGGATAAACTGCATGACTTTGAATTTATTGAGTTCTTCAAAAAGCGCCTGGGTTTCTTCTGTATGCCCGGTTTTTTCGATTACCACATATTCGCGGGTAATTTCCAAAATACGTGCGCTTGCTTTTCGAACCATTTTTTCTATCGTGTCGCTGTCATACAATGCTTCGGTAGGTACTTTGTACAGTGCAATTTCCTGGTAAATTATTTCATCGTTGGTATGATAAAATGCTTTTAAAACATCAATTTGCTTTTCGATTTGACCAACAATTTTTACGGTTTGTTCCTTTGTGGATTTTATAACAATTGTAAACTTAAAAACACCCGGTATTGCCGATTCTGATACAGTTAAACTCTCGATATTTACTTTACGTCGCGTAAAAACAATTGTAATCCGTGTTAGTAATCCGATATGGTTTTCGGTAAAAACTGTTATGTTGAATTCTTGTTTCATTTTTTTTATTAGATTTTAGATGATGAGTATCAAGTATCAAGATTTGTATTTTGAACTTTAAACTCTAAACTTTAAACGCTGAACTCTTTTATGGCTCCAGAATAATCTCAGACACTGAAGCACCGGTTGGAACCATCGGGAAAACATTGTCTTCCTTTTCGATAACAACTTCAAGCAAATAAGGCCCGTGGTGGTTTATCATTTTACTGATTCCGGTTTCCAGGTCTTCGCGTACCTCAACTTTATGTCCTTCAATTCCAAAGCCTTTGGCTATCATTATAAAATCGGGATTTTGAAGTTCGGTAAACGAATATCTTTTGTCAAAGAACAACTGCTGCCACTGGCGCACCATTCCAAGGAAATTGTTGTTCAGGATAATAATTTTCACGGGAAGTTTATTTTGCGCAATTGTTCCCAGCTCCTGGATTGTCATCTGGAAACCACCGTCGCCGATTACTGCAATAACAGTGCGGCCAGGAGCACCCAACTGAGCGCCTAAACTTGCAGGAAGCCCGAAACCCATGGTTCCCAGTCCACCGGAAGTTACATTGCTTTTTGATTTTCGGAATTTGAAATAACGGGAAGCAACCATTTGGTGCTGGCCAACATCGGTTACCAAAATAGCTTCATGGTTGGTTTTGTCGCCTGTAATTCGAATTACTTCGCCCATTGTCAGGCCTGGTTTTTCGGGAAAAAGTTCGCTGTTAATGATTTTTTCTTTTTCAATGGCATCACAATCCCTGAATTTCTGCAACCATTCGTTGTGCGAATTTTCCTTCACATTGTCGGTTAACATTCTAAGCGATTTTTTTGCATTGCCTAAAACCGCAACATCTGCTTTTTTAATTTTATTGATCTCAGCCGGATCGATTTCGAGGTGAATGATTTTTGCTTTTTTTGCATATTCACTCACTTTTCCGGTCACACGGTCATCGAAACGCATTCCAACTGCAATAATCAAATCGGCTTCGTTTGTCAGTAGATTAGGACCGTAGTTTCCATGCATTCCCAGCATTCCTACATTTAATTCATGGTCGGTTGGCATTGCTGAAAGTCCGAGTAATGTCCATGCTGCAGGAATCCCGGTTTTTTCGATAAATTCCTTTAATTCATCTTCAGCATTGCCAATAATTACTCCCTGACCAAACAAAATCATAGGTTGTTTGGCAGTATCAATTAAGTCGGCTGCTTCTTTAATTTTAAACGGATCAACAGGAGTTTCAGGAACATAACTGCGAATTTTTTTACATTTTTCATATTTAAAATCCAGTTCGCCAAATTGTGCATCCTTTGTAATGTCGATTAAAACCGGTCCAGGACGGCCTGTTTGAGCAATATAAAAAGCCTGCGCAATAACTTCGGGAATTTCTTCAGGAACAGTAATCTGATAATTCCATTTGGTAACCGGCATAGAAATGCCAACCACATCCGATTCCTGAAAAGCATCTGTACCAAGCAGCGGAGATGCAACCTGGCCGGTAATGCAAACCAGTGGTGTTGAATCGATCATCGCATCAGCAATACCGGTAATCAGGTTGGTGGCTCCCGGTCCTGAAGTTGCAAAACAAACCCCGGCTTTTCCGGTAACCCTTGCGTAACCTTCGGCTGCATGCACCGCGCCTTGTTCATGACGGGTTAAAATGTGGGTTACATGTTTATCGAAATCATACAGCGCATCGTAAATGGGCATAATTGCGCCGCCGGGGTATCCAAAAATAGTATCAACTCCCTCCTCCAGCAGCGACAATATAACCGCCTGTGATCCTGTAACTTTTTTTGTTGTCATTTTATTTTGATTTTTTCTAATTCGTTTTTTCTAATTTCTTTATTCCGATTTCGGATATTTAAGGATTCCATCTGTTCCAACTGTTAAAATACAGATGGAATCCGTTCTCCTGCCTCTCTTTATATCTTTTCTTTCATTCAAGCATTTACTCATTCACGCATTAATCAATCAACCTGATTGCTCCCTTGTCAGCAGCTGAAACAAATTTTGCATAGGCTTTGAGTGCTTTTGATATGTTACGTTTCCGGCCAACCGGCGTAAAAGCATCCTTTCCTTTTGCCTCTTCTGCTTTCCTGCGTTCTGCAAGTTCTGTATCCGAAATCATCATATTAATTGATCGTTTTGTTATATCAATTTCAATTTTGTCGCCGTCCTGAATCAATGCGATTGCACCGCCACCACCTGCTTCAGGAGAAACATGTCCGATAGAAAGCCCGGAAGTTCCGCCTGAAAATCTTCCGTCGGTAATCAGAGCACAATATTTATCAAGTTGCATCGATTTCAGGTAGGAGGTGGGGTAGAGCATTTCCTGCATTCCCGGCCCGCCTTTTGGCCCTTCATAACGGATAACAATTACATCGCCTTTTTGAACTGCATCGCCTAAAATGCCATTTACCGCATCATCCTGTGAATTGAACACTTTTGCCGTTCCGGTAAATTTGAAAATCGAAGGATCGACACCGGCAGTTTTAACAATGCAGCCGTTTTCAGCGATATTGCCATATAAAACTGCCAAGCCACCATCTTTGCTGTATGCATGTTCAAAATCCCGAATACAACCTTTTTCACGGTCATCGTCTAAATTTGTATAATAATTGTCCTGCGAGCCAAGGACTAAATTTCTCCTTCCATCGCCGGGCGAAGAAAGGAAACGTTTTTTAGCGTCGTCAGTAACATTTTTACCTTTTATATCATAAGCAGCAATTGCTTCTTTTAATGTTTTTCCATCTATCCGGTTAACCGAGGTTTCCATCAATCCTGCACGGTCAAGTTCGGCTAATATTGATAAAATACCACCGGCACGGTTAACGTCCTGAACGTGATATTGTGAACTTGGAGAAACCTTACATAAATTTGGGGTAACTCTCGAAAGACGGTCGATATCTTCCATCGTAAAATCAACTTCAGCTTCGTGTGCAATGGCAAGTAAATGCAAAACTGTGTTTGTTGAACCACCCATTGCAATATCAAGTTTCATTGCATTCAGAAATGCATCGCGTGTTCCAATGCTCCGCGGAAGTACTTTTTCGTTTCCTTCGGAATAATATGATTTAGTTGCAGCGACAATTTTCTCAACTGCTTCTTCGAATAATCTTTTGCGGTTGGCGTGGGTTGCAACAATGGTCCCATTTCCGGGTAAAGCCAGCCCAATTGCTTCGGCGAGGCAGTTCATGGAGTTGGCTGTAAACATTCCAGAGCACGAACCACAGGTAGGGCAGGCGTTTTGTTCAATTACCGAAAGTTGCTGATCAGAAATTGACTGATCGGCGGCCAAAACCATTGCGTCAACAAGGTCGTATTTTGTGCTGCCAACAACACCGGCTTCCATCGGTCCGCCCGATACAAAAACTGCCGGAATATTTAAACGCATGGCAGCCATTAACATTCCGGGTGTAATTTTATCGCAGTTCGAAATGCAAACCATTGCATCAACTTTGTGCCCGTTACACATGTATTCAACACTGTCGGCAATTACATCGCGTGATGGCAGTGAATAAAGCATCCCGTCGTGCCCCATCGCAATTCCGTCGTCAATGGCAATTGTATTAAATTCGGCAGCAAAAAAGCCGTGTTTTTCAATCAATCCTTTAATGTATTGGCCAATATCATGTAAATGAGCATGACCTGGAACAAACTGTGTAAACGAATTTACCACCGCGATTACAGGTTTTCCAAAATGTTCTTCTTTCATTCCGTTAGCGCGCCAAAGGCTTCTGGCTCCTGCCATTCTCCGGCCTTGTGTTGTTGTGTTGCTTCTAAGTGGTATTTGCATTTTATATCGAATTTTAAAAATTTATATTATTAAAAAAGCCTTCCCCGTTTTCGGAAAAGGCTTGTAAATATTTTAATTCTACACAATAAACTAACCTCTCCCTGAACATTCAAGAATGACCACCACGAGGACTAGAATATATGCAGAAAATAATTTCATCAGTAATTTTTGTAATACTGATGGCAAATGTAAAAAAACAATTTAAAAAGCAAAACGAATTGAAATTAAATTGTTGGTTTTGCTACGAAAATTAAAGTTAAGGAAGTCTTTTAATGTAAGATTTAAATTTTAAATCCACTTTTCAGGTGCCGGCAGACATTGTTAAAACCGTTAATATGTTTGGTTTTTATGAATTTGAATTCTTACTTTACAACACTCGATAAAAACCAGAATGAAAACTAATAATACACTCTTATTTATAGCATTCATATGCTTTGTTGCAGCATGTTCAAACCAGCCGGAAGGTGTTATAGTCAATGAAAACCAAATAGCTAAAATAGTACCTGATTATTCAGAAATCACTATTCCCGTAAATATTGCTCCGTTAAATTTTTTTATTGAAGAAGCAGGAGATGCTTTTTTTGTGGAAATTAAAGGTTCGGAAGGGAATTCTTTGACTGTGTCATCGGCAAACGGAACGATTAAATTTCCTGAGAAGAAGTGGAAAAAATGGTTGAAGGCAAACCAAAACAGTACAATTGCATATTATATTTATGTAAAACGGGATGGGAAGTGGAAGCAGTTTAAAACTTTTGAGAATAAGGTTTCCGATGCTGAAATTGATCCGTATCTGTATTACCGATTGCTTTTTCCTGGTTACGAAAGCTGGTCGGAGATAAAAATTGTGCAACGCAGTTTGGATAGTTTTCACGAAAAATCAGTTATTGAAAATAATGTGGTTGAACAGAATTGTGTAAACTGTCATTCATTCAATCAGCAAAATACGGGTAATTTCATGTTTCATATGCGTGGTTCGCTGGGAGGAACATATTTTTTAAAAGATGGCGAGTTGGAGAAATTTGATTTGAAAACCAAAGAAATGCAGAGCAATGCAACATATGCACGCTGGCATCCTTCAGGTAAATATATTGCCTATTCAACAAACAAGGTAGTGCAACAGTTTCATTCAGTTGAGGATAAAAAAATTGAGGTCTCCGATTTAAGCTCATCACTCGTTTTGTATGATTTCGAAAAAAATGAAATGATGCGGATTCCTGTTGATGAATCAGAACAATTTATGGATACTTATCCCGAATGGTCGCCGGATGGGAAAACGCTTTATTTTTGCAGAGCCCCTAAAATTGCCGAAGTTTATGATTACAAAGAAATTAATTATAATTTGTGTGAAGTAAGTTTTAATGCAGACACAAGAAAATTTGGCGAGCCGAAAATAATTTTTAATGCTGCAGCCGAAGGAAAAAGTGTTTCATTTCCAAGAGTTTCACCTGACGGTAAATCGCTGGTTTTTACCTATCACAATTATGGTGTTTTCTCTATCTGGCACAAAGACGCTGATTTGTATTCGATAAATCTAAAAGATTTGTCGGTTAAAAAAATGGAGAATTTAAACAGCGATTTCACCGAAAGTTACCATTCATGGTCGGCCAATGGAAAGTGGCTGATATTTAGTAGTAAACGTGACGATGGACTAACAGCCCGGCCCTATATTTCGTTTGTTGATGAAAATGGAATTACCCGGAAACCATTTGTTTTACCACAGGAAGACCCCGGCTTTTACAATACCTTCGATAAAACCTTCAATATTCCGGAATTTGCAAAAACTGAAGTTTCATTTGGCCCCGGTGAAATCAGAAAGGCCGCTGAAAAGGAAGCTGTAAAAGTAACATGGTCGAATAATTTATAAATGAAAGTAGTGAATTCAGCCAGCATTAAAAATAACAGGGCTTTGCTTATTTTGTCCCTCATGTCTTTCTTTATTTTTTCGTTTGTCTATCTAAATTGGTTTGCCGGTTACATCTTCTTCTACCAGGAAAAGTCATCATTGTTTCTGCTTTCCCCGCAGTATTTAGCCGGGCATTTAACACAGCCGGGCAACTTTTTAATTTATTTGGGAGAGTTGCAAACCTCATTTTATTTTTATCCTGTAATTGGAGCGATTTTGGTTTCAGCAGAAATATTACTGATTATCCTGATTATTTCGCTAACAGGAAAAGCAATAAACGGAACCCGGTCTCTTTTTATTCCGTTTGTAATTGGCGCTGCTTTGTTTTATTTGCAAACCAATTACCAGTACAGTGCTTTTAATAATTTGGGAATATTATTTCAGTTGGCCCTTTTTTACTGGGTTACTCGTTATCTAAACCCGAAACTTCAATGGATTCCGGTAGTAGCATCACCTGCAATTTATTTTTTTTTCGGTAGTTTTTCCCTCATTTTTATTTTACTCTTTTCGCAATATCTCATTCTGAAAAGAAATGAAAGATGGATAATAAAACTTGCCCTTCTTTGGATTTTTGCGCTTATTTTCTTTTTTGCGGGAAAAGA
>DAOPKR010000061.1:0-12519 GCA_035391305.1 Draconibacterium sp. | reverse complement strand
TAAAACTTGCCCTTCTTTGGATTTTTGCGCTTATTTTCTTTTTTGCGGGAAAAGAATTCCTGTTTTATCAAACAACTGAAAAGTTAATTCTGCTGCCGTTTTCGGAACAAAAAATAGGCTTGCAAATACAATTGTTTTTTGCTGTAATAGTATTAATAGTTTTGTTGCCTGTTATTTTAAAGATCAGTATTACAAGAATTTCATCGTTTTCAATTCGCAGAATAAAGTTGATTGAATTTACTCCTTTTGCAGTTTTAAGTGTGTTAATTTTATTTTCTATACAACGGATTGACAATAAAAACGCCCAATATTTTCATGTTGAAAAATTGTTCTATCAACAGAAATTCAATGAAATAATTGCATTTAACCGCGAATTCCCGTCGAAAAATGTTTTAACAAATTACTTAAATAATATAGCGCTTAGCCAAACCGGCAAATTGAACGATGAATTGTTTTGTTTTCCTCAGAGTCCTGACGGACAAACGCTTTTTTTAAAGTGGGAAATTGTGTCGGAAGTATTAAAGCGGGGCGGATTTTTTTATTATTATCTGGGAATGGTGAACGAGGCGCAGCGCTGGGCCTACGAATACATGGTTATGCGCGGAAACACACCGGAAAGCATTAAAATGATTATCAAAACAGAACTGATAAACGGGAATTACAAATCGGCATACAAGTATATTTCAATACTGAAGAATTCAATTTTTTACAGAAAGGAAGCCCGTGAATTTGAAAAACTTCTTTTTGATGATTCAGCAATTGATTTGCATCCTGAACTCGGTAAAATAAAACGGTTAAAACCCAAACATGATTTCTTTGTTCTTTCGGAAAACCCTGCCGCCAACCTCGATTTAATTCTGGCTGCCGATTCAGCAAACAAGGTTGCTTTGGATTACAAACTTGCTTTTTTGCTGCTTCAAAGTGACATGAAAGGAATTGTTGAGGACTTACCCCTCCTTCAAAAAACCGGCGAAACGACAATTCCGAAAAATGCAGAGGAAGCCGTGGTTGCATATAGTTTATTGAACCTGAAAAAATACCCTGAATTTGAAGGATTTGTAATCAATCCCCAAACGATTATCCGGTTTAATGAGTATTACAAAATTTTTCAGCAAAACACAGCAAATAAAGAGCAAGCCCAAAATGCACTAAAAGGTTTTTCTGAAACTTTCTGGTATTATGTGTTTTTCAGGTAACAGGCCCGATTGCTTTTTGGGGCTTACCTGATGAATTTTCAAATCCGTTTGGCTGCATTAACTGTTTCCCTGTTTCGATTGAAAAGTTTTTACTTTATCTGCAATCACGGATTGAATATCTTCGAGATATTCAATCGGAATTGAGTTGAGCATTTTTGTAATATCGACGACTTTTTCAGACCTTTTTAGTTTGTGCAACGGATGCTCTGAATCAAGCTGAACGTCTTTATCCGGTATCCATTCACAAATATCGTTGGGTGTACAACGTAAAAGGATGCACAGTTTTTCAAGTTCGCTCATATTAAGCCTTGCTACCTTGTTATTTTTAACTTTCGTTGCGA
The DNA here is from genome assembly GCA_035391305.1 of Draconibacterium sp. GTDB lineage: Bacteria > Bacteroidota > Bacteroidia > Bacteroidales > Prolixibacteraceae > Draconibacterium. Next base: position 10,982 of record DAOPKR010000061.1, on the reverse strand, counting down.
AATTTTGCGATAATCCAGCCTTCGACAAATAGGTAAATGGCTTTTCGATACCTCTGGCCTTGAAAATACGGTTAAAATTGTACCTGATCATGATTTTGTTTTTTTATTTAAGTTTTTCAGCACGATAAAACTACTCAAAGCTTTTGTTATTTTAGTTTGTTTACCACCTAAAAGCATTCAAAAACACTTCTCAAGCATCAAATCCCAATCTGCGAGCATCAAATTACACTCTGCAAGCATCAAATTACACTTTATAAATATCAAATAACAATCTGCAAGCATCAAATAACACTCTGCAAGCATCAAATAACACTCTGCAAGTATCAAATAACACTCTGCAGGTATCAAATAACACTCTGCAAGTATCAATTAACACTCTGCAAGTATCAATTAACACTCTGAAAGCATCAATTAACACTCTGAAAGTATCAAATAACACTCTCTAAGCATCGAATAACACTCTCTAAGCATCGAATAACACTCTGTAAGTATCAAATAACACTCTACAAGTATCGAATTTCTACTTGAAAGTAAAAAATCCAGAAGGAAAATGTGTAGCTGGATTGAAAAAATTATTTCAATAAGATATCAATTCGACAGGTGCCAGCCAGCAAATTGCAAAATAAATTGAAGGTGATAATTAAGATTCTTTTTCCTGTTTAAAAAGCAATATAAAAAGCACCAATAGAAGTATAGAACTGATTGTTGTGATTCCCCAAATCGCGTCCCAGTTATAACCGGTGTCGCTTTTATAATAACCGATAACGTGCCCGCAAATGAGGTTTCCAACCAATAATCCCAAACCGAAAGTTACAAGAAAAATAAATCCCTGTGCCTGAGAACGTAATTCTGCCGGGGCTTTTTTGTCGATGTAAATTTGTCCGCCAACAAAGAAAAAACCAAAAATCAGCCCGTGAATCAGAATGCCGATATAATACATCCAGCTTTGATCAATTACTCCACCTGTATAAAGAGACAAATACCGGATAACGAGAGCTACCAGGCCAAAAATCATCACTTTTCGTAACCCGAATTTTTTGATTGCTCCGGGAATGAGCAGCAGAAAGCCCATTTCGGCCAGCACACCCCAGTTCATTGTAACAGAAATGTATTTTGTATTGATATTTAACAGGAATTCAGAAAAATAGGAATAATACATGGCAAATGGCAGTAGTGCAAGAAATGAAAAAATGATGAAAACAGCGAAATTCCTGTCTTTCATGAGTTTTAAGGTTCCAAGACCGAATGCATCGATAAGCGAGATTTTTTTGCCTTTGGCAAGAGGCGGCGTATTTGGCAAAAACAGGTTTGTAATGGCTGCAAAAATGCTCACACCGGCACCACAGTAAAAAGGGATATTTGTACCATCGAAATCGATTTTTAAGAAATTAATAAAAAAAATGCTGAACAAACCAGAAACTACCCAGCCGATTGATCCAAAAACACGCACTTTGGGAAACTGTTCGGCAGGCAAATGTACCATTGCAATAGAACTTGTTAAACCCCACGATGGCATGTAACCAAGCATAGCAACAATGAGGCAGATAAAGAGCAAATCAGGATTATTTGTAGTTCCGGCCAGTAACAGCATTCCTGCATTAACGGCATTCAAACCTGAAAGCACTTTTTGGGCGGCAAAAAACCTGTCAGCAAGCATGCCGATTACCGGTGAGACAATACAACCAATAGCCATCGAACTTAAAATGAGGGCTTTTTGGGTATGCCCGATTTCGAGGTTTGTAAGATAGGCGGCTAAAGGAACCCACCAAACTGCATACATCATGTATTGCAGTAACATCATTGTTGAAAGTTTAAATCTTGCCATTTTATAATTGTTTAAGAAAAATTAAAAAGACCGGCTCGATTTGAGCCGGCCTTTTTGTTAATTATTTACCAAACTAAACTAGTTGTAACCCGGGTTTTGCTGTAATTGCGGCGCTTTGTTCATTTCGCTGCGTGAAATTGGTACCCAGTACATTTTTTTATCATTAAAAACACGAGCATCAGCTTTGTCAGCTTTATTGTATTTCCACATATGTGAACCATCATCATAGTGTTCTATCCTCATTCCATACACATCCTCGATAACCTGTTCTGCTATCATCCAACGGCGCATATCGTAGAAACGGTGACCTTCAGCAAAGAATTCAATGTTACGTTCGTGACGAACATATTCCCTTGCCATAGCCTGATCGGTTGTAACTCTGTCTGGTAATCCTGCACGGTTGCGTACCATATTCATTGCATCGATACCTTTTTGAAGGTCAGTACCACCCAATTCTATGCAAGCTTCAGCGTAGTTCATAAGGATTTCTGCATATCGGAATTCTACCCAGGTATGGGTTCCTCTAAAGTATTGCCCTGCCGTAGCCGGATCGGTAAGTTTACGGATATAATATCCGTTTTTGGTTCCGTTCCATGATTCGATTAAACCCTGACGTGTATCCAAACCACTTTTGTATGGATCTGCATCACCGGGATTAGCTAAATAATAACCTGTCTGTACCACATTATCCGGTTCAAGTCCGGCAGCATCAGACGGACGCTGTTGCCAAGGCGCGCCATCATAAAGAATTGAGGCATAAAAACGAGGCTCACGTCCCACGTAAGGATTTCTTTCCGGATCGGCTGCTAATTCAGCAGCAGTTGCAGTTCGTACTTCCATATCGCCGGGATTATATTTATCCCACTGGAATTTGGTTCCATCAGCCATTTCATAACTTCTTACCATTGGTTCGGTTGGGTTGTTGTTTCCCCAGTTGTGGTAACCGTTTGGCCCAAACCATAAGTTACAATTGTTTACGTTTCCTCCCGAAAGAGGGAATTGTATTCCCCAGATAGTTTCGCTGTTCCATCCTGCTTTTTGTACAAAGTTGCTAAAATAGGTATCAGCATATTTTTGTACATCGGCAGGAGTTAACATTGATGGAGGGTTATCTGTAGAACCTACCAGTGAGAAAGTACCGTATTTACCATCCATAACATCTTTTGCCGCATCACGTGCCTGTTGCAATAAGCCATTCTGGCTGCCTGAAGGAAATGAAACCAAGGTATTGGATGCTTCATAACCGCCATTGGTAAGTGTACTTGCACAGAATAACAGAACCCTCGATTTTAAAGCAGCAGCAGCAGCGCGGTTTGCCCTGCCTTGTTCAACAGTAGCAGGTAAGTTATCGATTGCACTTTGAATATCCTTCAAAATAAAATCCAATGTTTCTTTGATAGTTGATCTTTTAATAGTAAGGAAATCTTCTCCCAACATAAACGCTTTATCCTGAAGGATTGCGCCGCCATAAACCATTAGAAGTGTGGCATATTCATACGCCCTTATAAAGTATGCTTCTCCTTGCATCTGTTTCTGAAGGGCATCCTGTCCGGCTGTTAATGGTACATCATTAATATTATCCAGAATTTTATTTACATTTTGGATATTAGCGTAAAGATTTGTCCAACGTAAATATCCGCCATGGTCATTTTGATCGAAGAACTGAAGATCGTCCGGGCTCATCGTTCCTTTTATCATTACATATCTGGCTGGCCGGTGAATACACAGAGTTTGATCGGTACCTGACACCAACAGGTCTTCACGGTTGCCGAGAATTCCATTATCGGTGCTTCCTCCCATTCGGTCGTAACATTTACCGAGGTATGCATTTACTACGTTTAAATCAGAGAAAACAAGTTCTTCATTAAACTTATCAACTGCTTGCTGATCGAGGACATCGTCGCATGACGGTGACAGGAACAGGATTATTGCAATTGTTAATATGTTAAATAATATTTTTTTCATATTCTAACTATTTATAAATTAAATGGTTATTAAAAAGTAATATTTGCACCTACTGCAAATGTTTTCATCAGTGGATAAACACCCGGATTATTGGCTTCCGGATCCCAGATTTTGTTTGCAGAATAGAGTAATGCAACGTCATTTCCAGAAACAAACACGCTAATTTTTGCAATACCAGCTTTAGAATAATAATTTGTAGGAATTGCATAATTCAATACAACGTTTTTCAAACGGAGGTATGCACAGTTTTCCAACCAATATGTGCTCATGCGTACATCCGGAGACCAGTAAAGGTCATCGCGGTTATAAGCGCGTGCAACATCAGTTTCTGTATTGGTTGGTGTCCAACGGTTGTCAAACTGCCACTGGTAATAGTTACCTGCTTCACCGCGACGGTTGTCATATTGCGAGCGTTTGTAAACTTTTCCCTGTCCTTGCAAAAGTATCGAAAGTGTAAATCCTTTGTATGTTGCATCCATGTTTAACCCGTAGAATGTAAACGGATAATCATATTCATCAACAAGTATTCTGTCATCGTTTGTTATTTCGCCATCACCCGAAACATCTTCAAAAATTACATCACCCGGTTTTGCTCCTGATACGTGCGGTGTGCCATCAACCTGTGCCTGATCTTTGTATATGCCAATTGCATTATACATTAACTGGGCACCGTAAGGATGACCGGTAAGCTGTTGCCATGGAACTGATCTTTCAGGTTCGTCCATATATACAATTTCATTTTTGTTGTAGCTGAAATTACCTCCAAAATTGATAAACAGATCTTTGTTAATCGCTTTATGTATTCCTGCTTCAAACTCAATACCCCTGTTGTCAACAATACCTATGTTTTCCTGTGGTAATGACAACCCGGTAAAGTTAGGCACCGAAGCATCCTTAGTTGCCAGAATATCTTCACGGCGATTTTTAAACATATCAATATTGAAATGTAACAGATCATTCAGTAGTTTAGAGTCAAATCCCACGTTATAAGTTGTTTGCGTTTCCCATGTGATATTAGGATTTGCAATTACGGGTGGTCCAACAGCTGTTGCAATTGCACCGCTTGTACCAAATGTCATTCCTGTTGAAATGCCATATGAGTTCAGATATTGGAAAGGATCACCTGGGTCCATACCCATCATTCCATAAGATGCCCTCAGTTTAAAATAATTAACTGCTGATAAGTTGTCTTTCCAGAAACCTTCTTCAGAAGCACGCCATCCTACCAACACACCCGGGAAATAACCCCAGCGTTTGGTTTCAGGAAATTTTAGCGAACCGTCAGCACGGAACACAACTTCAGCCAGGTATTTGCCCTGATAGTCATACGTTGCACGGCCAATAACTGATTTACGTGCATAAATTGATGCATTTCCTTCCAGATTCTGATCTTTGGCATTTCCAGCATTCATTGTTTGAATGATGGAAGAAATATAATATTTCCGATATCCCCTGAAATAATTCCAGTCGCTTTGATATTGTTCATAACCGGCAAAAAACGAAATGTTATGGTCGCCAACTGATTTTATGTAGTTGACATTAAACATGGTTGTTTGGTTGATAGTTCTGTCATACCTTTCTGCGTTTTCAGGAGTTGAAAGTCCTCTTGGCGTAGGTGTTAAAGGCATATCCGTTATATAACCCTGAGAATTTCTTGTTGCCTGGTCCCAGTTTGGGTAATATAAAATCCAGGGTTGATAAAATGCTTTGTTGTAGTAATTGGTTAGGTCGAAACTATAACTTCCGGTAAATGATAAACCTTTAACAAAAGGAACATCTATTGTTGCACCGAAAGTGCTCAGAACCCTATACGTTTTCTGATCGTTTACACCTGCACTGAATGTTTGTGTTTCAACTGGATTGTCACCATATTCAATGTCAGGACCAGGATAACGTCCTTCACTTGTTGGCCAGTATGACCAGTTGGTTGGAACCAAACGTGTTGACTGACCAACAATGGCATCAGCACTTTTGTATGGGTACTGACGGTCGTTCAAAAATCCGGCAAGTTCAACATTTGTTTTTAACCAGTCGTTAATTGGCATTTCCAGTTTTGTACGAACGTTGTACTGTTTGTATTTGGTTGAAGACGCTTTGTAAATGGCATCATCGGTTTTGTAACCAAACGATACATAATATTTCATTCCATTTGCACCGCCGTCAAGTGTAACATTATGTCGGGTTGTGTTGGTCCATTTTTCAATCAGGTCACCATACCAGTCGGTATTTGGATGTTCCCATGGGTCAACACCACTTCTGAAAAGTTCAATGTCATTATCTGTATATCTGCGTGCTTTACCTTGATAAACCTGGTATTCAGAAAGCATGGTTGCATAATCAGCTGCATTTGTTACTTCAGGTATAACAGTTGGTGTCATCATTCCTGAGTAAAACTGGTAATTTAAACGGGGTTTTCCTTCAGCACCCGATTTTGTTTTTATCAAGATTACACCATTGGCAGCCTGTGCCCCATAAATAGCAGCAGATGCATCTTTCAAAATAGAAAGGCTTTCAACATCATTAGGGTCAATTTCGTCCATCGAACGACCGGGAATACCATCGATAACTACAAGTGGTGCAGTATTATCAGCATAAGTTCCGGCATCACCTCCAAGTGTAGTACGGCCACGAACCAAAACACGTGGTCTCATTTGCCCAGGCTCACCGGTTTGCTGTATTACAACAGAACCCGGCAGATAACCGGAGATAGCGTTGGAAACGTTCATGGCAGGAATAGCAGCCAGCTTTTCACCATTTACTGTTGTTACCGAACCAACAACGTTTGCACGTTTTTGAGTACCGTAACCTACAACAACAACTTCATCGAGGTCTGTTACTTCCGAAACAAGAGTAACGTTGATTGCTGTTTGGTTGCCAATTGCTATTTCCTGGTTTTTCATTCCGATAAAGGAAAATGAAAGTGTTTCTGCAGAGGCAGGCACATCCAGCGAATAGTTCCCGTCGATATCGGTAACCGCACCAATTGTTGTGCCTTTTACAACTACAGCAACTCCGGGAAGTGGCGATCCTGTGTTGTCAACAACTTTACCTGTTATGGTTTTTTGTTGTTGGCCATTTGAATCGATAGAGCTTTCTGATTTTGTTTTTTCTTCTACCGGAAAAACAATTACCTGTTTGTCAACTACCCTGTATTCAAGATTGAATTGAGGCAGGATTTCGTTCAGGATTTCTTCAACTCTGGCTCCGTCGGTATTAACAGAAACTTTTTGTTTGTCATTTACAACATCGTTGTTGTAAATAAACTTGAACTCACTTTGATCAGTGATTGTTTGAAAAACTTCTTTCAGGCTTACCTTATTCAGTTTTAAATCGAACTTAACCGATTCAGAATAAGTACTTGCCTGAACATTGATCGCCATCGCCAGTAGCAAAAGGAACATTCCAGTTGCAAGGCGAAGTTTTTTTAGCCTTCTTCGAAACAAGGAAGGCAATTGAATTACGCATTGTTCCATACAATTCATAGTTTAGAATGATTAATAATAAAAAAAATGAACACTCGTTTTTTTTTGAAAGGTGAGGAACTGACCAGATTCCCAGGCCTTTCGGTTTAATTGGTTTAGATAAAAAATGTTACATGCGGTCGTTATGTGTTGTTTTTTAATGATTTAATTATTATTCCGTTTTTAGTATTAATGGTTTTAAACTGATGTGCTTCACTTAAAAGTTTTAAAATTTTATCCAGGGGTTCAGTGTCAAAACTTGCTGTAAATCTTAGTTTCCCGACTTCTTCGTCAGATATTAAAATTTTTGTTCTGAATTTTCTTTCCAGTTTTTGGCTAATTGAATTTAAATCTTCATTATAAAACCGAAGAATACCATCGCGCCATTCTGCAGGTTTTTCAAATTCATTTGATTTGATGTAAAAATTCCTTTCATCTGTTGAGAATGAAACTTTTTGTCCAGGTTTCATTGCCATTTTATTTGCAGGTGTATTTTTGTCCGATAATTCAACTTTTCCTTCATAAAGTGAAACTTCGGTTATTAAATCAGTTGGATAATCAGATACATTCAAATGAGTTCCCAAAACCTTCGTTTTAAGGTTTGGTGATTTTATGATAAATGGTTTTTCCTTATTATGTGTAACCTCAAAATAACCTTCTCCGATAAGTAAAACTTCACGGCTCTCATCAACGAAAGGTTCTGAAGCTATTAAAACTGATTTGGAGTTTAACCAAACTTTTGTGCCATCGCTCAAAATAATTTTTTTTACTTCGCCAGGTAATGTAACATATTCATTTAATGATACAACCTGGTGATAATTATAGTGATGGTAAATGCTGTAGCCTAACGAAAAAATTAAGATAACAGATGCTGCAATTTTGAGCAGGTTTAGCTTTATGAAACGGGATTTGGGATTGGCGCTAAATCCCAGCTTCTTTTCAGTTTTTTGAATAATTTGATGACTAATTTTTTTTGGGAAATAACTAAACCAGAATTTGTAAATTATATTTTTTTTCTGGCGCAATTCCAAATCTCCGGAAAGTACTACGTCAAGGTCTGATTTTTCCTTCTCAGAAATTTCGTCAAGTAAATCCTTGATAATTAAGTCGTTTATATTTTCGTTTAAGTTCAATGCCAGGTTCTTTATGTGTAAAGACACACAAATTGAAAATTATACCCAATTGAATTTTTTTTTTTGAATATCAAAAAATGCCAGTTTGTTTCAAAGGCGAAGTTTTTTCTTTTTCCTTCTTGCCTATTTTTAACGTTTCGGTTATTTTTTTTACCGCAAGAACCAAATGGTTGTTTACTGTTTTTTCAGTTATTCCAAGCACCTCAGCAATTTCTTTATATTTTAAACCACTAATTTTTGCAAGTGTAAACGCTATTTTACATTTACATGGCAAAGTTTCTATTGCTGCATAAATTTGTTCAATTTTTTCTTTTTCTATCAAATCATTTTCAGGCCCTTCAACCTGAACAAACTGGAATTCGCTGACAGAATCGATTGAAATGATTTTCTCGTTTTTTACTTTCCGCAAATACGACAAACACCCATTTCTTACACAAATAAATAAATATGATTTCAGGTTTAGAATAGATTCAAGTTGTGTTCGGTTATTCCAGATTTTAACATACACATCACTAACAATTTCTTCGGCAACCTCTTTGTTTTTCAGAAACCCGATGGCAAAACAAAGTAAATCGTCTGAAGTTAATTCCATCAATTGTCTGAACTTTTTTTGGTCGCCTTTAACTATTTGTGAAATGAAATTTTGGCTGGTAAACATGAAATTCTCAGCTTTAGTTTAATTCAATGGTTATAGTTTAATGTGTACGAAGCTATGAAAAATATATCATTTAAAAAAGGTTAACCTGACACTAAATCGATGAATTTTGCAAAAGTTTAGTTTCTTATGATGAAATTACAGTCCTAAAACCCCGCTGATATCTGCCATTGCGCTTAATGAAAGCACAACAAAATCTTCGAGTGGAATCCCGATTTTTTCACATTCCAAAATGTTCTCACGTTTTACCGAAGCAGCAAACGCTTTTTGTTTCATTCGCTTGATTACAGAATTTGGTTTTACTGAGGAAATTTTTTTGTCGGGGTAAACAAGTGTTGTTGCTGTAATTAATCCGGTAATTGTTTCGCCGGCTGCCAATGCGTGCTGAAACCGGGTTGAGCGCTCTTTCGCGGTTGCAATTTCGTTATGCATTACAATTGCATCAAGCATTTCACCAGTAATTTTTCCATTTAAAAGTTTTTCAGCATAAGGTCCGTGTGTAAAAGGATCGGCATTTGTGATTTCAACGTCGATATCATGTAAAAGCCCGGCAATTCCATATTCATCTTCGTTCTCGCCCAATTTCTTTGCAATTCCGCGTAAAACGGCTTCCGATGCAAAACTGTGTTTCAGCATATTTTCCGATGATACGTTATCTTTTAACAATTGAATGGCATTTTCTCTTGAAATCATTTTATTACGGTTTATGTTAATTGTTTTAATGCGGTTAAATTTATAATTAATTTTGGCATTTATTAATTCAGTTCTGAAATCAAAAGAAATCGTTATGGTAGAAATAGAACGTAAATTTTTAATAAAAACCGGACTTTGGAAACCAACTGTAAAAGGGATTAAAATTAGCCAGGGTTATCTTTCCATTGATTCTGAAAAGGTTATTCGTGTCAGGATTGCTGACGATTTGGGATTTATTACAATAAAAGGAAAGGCAAATGGAATTGTTCGGACCGAACTTGAATATGAAATACCCAAAAATGAAGCAGAGGTGCTTTTAAAAATGTGTAATGGATTTATAGTGGAAAAAACTCGCTTTAAAGAGAATTTTTTGAATATGACCTGGGAAGTTGACATTTTCGAAGGAAAAAACAAAGGCCTGTTTTTAGCCGAAATTGAACTTGAAAATGAAAACCAGGAATTTGAATTGCCCGATTGGGTAGGAGAGGAAGTGACTTTTGATTATCATTATCATAACTCGTGGCTCTCGAAACAGCCATTTTTACAATGGTAATTTTTGTATTTTACAACGAATGTTATTTGTATAAATATTTTAGAGAACCCATAAGGTTGCAAATCTCAGCAAACGGTTTATTGTTGTGTTTCAAATAAATTGAATTGTGAAAACTGTCAATCTCCTCGATAACAGGAAGCGCTTTTTTCCATTTGTTTTCATTTATGGCAGCAAAAAACATTTCGTTTTCTTCGGCAATCCTTTTTTCAGCTTGTTTTAAAACAGAAATGCCTTTTTCTGTCAAAGCCAAAAGTTTCACCCGTTTGTCGCTGGTATCCTGCGATTCATAAAGAATCTCATTTTTAACCAACCTGTTAATTGTATCCATCCCGGTAGTATATTCCAAAAGATGCATGTTAATTAGGTCGGTTTTTTTTGCCTTTTCAAGGTTATTTACTGATTGCAGGAAGAGAAAATCCAACCGACTGTTGATATTCAATTCAAGGAGCGCTTTGCGAATATAAAAATCATGATATCTGGCAATCCTCGAAATTGATTCAAGAAAACTCGTTTTGTTGCTGGGATTTGTTGTTTTTCGTATATTTTCAACGATTCGTGCTGAATTCGTTTTTGAGGTGGGTATGCCGGAGGCGGCTCCATCACTTAGTTTTGAGATTATCCAATACGAAAAATCAAGTAAATTCACTTGTTCTTCCTGTTGTTCAAATTCCCCCCAAAAATCGATTATTTGTTTTAG
>DAOPKR010000060.1:0-23081 GCA_035391305.1 Draconibacterium sp. | reverse complement strand
AAAGAAATTACCAGATTAATTTCAGAATGGGAAAACAAATTGATGTCACTTCCAGAGGACGTTATTACCCATCGAAGAAATTCACAGAATCGCACCATCAAACAAATTGTCGGGCATTTGATTGATTCGGCTTCGAATAATATGCACAGAACTGTTCATCTGCAGTATCGTGAAACACCGCTTGAGTTTCCGAATTATGCAACTTTTGGAAATAATGACCGGTGGATTGCCATCCAGAATTATCAGGATGAAAATTGGGCTAACCTGGTTCAACTCTGGAAATTTTCGTTTTTGCATTTTGCACATGTAATCCGGCATATCAATCCTGAAAAACTCGAAAACGAATGGATTTCAGGAGAAAACAGCCGGGTTTCTTTAAAGGAAATGGTTGAAGATTTTCTGCCACATTTGAGTTTGCATTTGGGGGAAATTGAGGAATTGACAGAAGCCTCTCCCAGTCTACCCGAAGGTGAGGAGTAAAAAAAACATTAATGAAATTAAAGAATATGAAAAACAGAAGAACATTTATTAAAAAAGCCGCCGCCGGTTTAACTTTGGCCGGTTTGTTACCTTTATCGAAAAACGCAATGGCAGGAGAAGTTAAAATTACAAGCGCATTAATTCACCATGTTTTTTTCTGGTTGAAAGAACCCAAAAACGAAGTACATAAAAAACAATTGGTTGCCGCTTTAAACGATTTACTTAAGGTTAAAACAATAAGAATGAGTCATATCGGATTTCCGGCAGGAACAGAAAGCCGGGATGTGGTTGACCATTCATATTCGGTTTCATATATGGTAATGTTTGATAACCAGGCTGATCAGGACGCATATCAAATTGATCCGATTCATTTGAAATTTGTGGAAGAAAATTCGCATTTGTGGAACAAAGTGGTGGTTTACGATTCGGTGGACTAAGGAGTTCAGAGTTTAAGGAAAGAAATTGGGTGTACTTCCTGTTCAATGGAAGAACAAATATGCCATTGTAATTGCTGCAATAAATCCGGCTAAATCGGCTATTAAACCACAGACAACAGCGTAACGTGTATTTTTTATTCCAACCGAACCAAAATAAACGGCAAGTATATAAAAAGTAGTATCGGCAGCACCCTGAATAGTGCAAACCACGCGGCCTACAAACGAATCGGCGCCGTAAGTTGACATGGCATCAACCATCATTCCTCGGGCGCCGCTGCCACTAAGTGGTTTCATTAAAGCGGTTGGCAGAGCAGGTGTAAAATCGGTGTTGATTCCCAATTGTTGAAAAGCCCAGTTAAATCCCGAAACCAGCCATTCCATTGCTCCCGACTCACGAAAAACCCCAATTGCAACCAAAATGGCTATTAAATAAGGAATGATTTTAATTGCTGTCAGGAAACCATCTTTTGCACCATCAATAAATGCCTCATAAACGTTTATCTTTTTTAACACTCCCATCCCAATAAAACTTACAATAACTGCAAACAGAATAAAGTTACTTGCCACGCCTGAAATTTTTGTAATCTCTGCTTGTTCGAGTGTCGAAAAATACCAGATCAAAGCCACAATAAATGCAGTTAAACCACCGATATAGGAGAGAATTACTCTATCGAACAAATTAATTTTCTGATAAATAGCCACAGAAATCAAGCCTGCCAAAGTGGAAAAAAATGTGGCAATCAGAATCGGGATAAAAATATCGGAAGGATTGGCGGCACCCATTTGAGCGCGGTAAACCATTATACTGACCGGAATAATCGTAAGTCCGGAAGCATTTAAAACCAAAAACATAATTTGGGCATTTGATGCAGTTTCCTTGTTGGGGTTGGTTTCCTGCATTTCTTTCATAGCCTGCAATCCCATTGGTGTAGCAGCATTGTCGAGGTTGAGCATGTTGGCGGCAAGGTTCATCATAATTGGCCCGTGTGCCGGATGATTTTTGCCAAGCTCGGGGAATAACTTGTTAAAAAACGGGCCTATCAATTTTGAAAAAACCGCAACCACACCGCCTTTTTCCCCAATTTTCATGATGCCCATCCAAAGTGTTAAAACCCCGGTCAAACCAAGTGAAATTTCAAAACCGGTTTTTGCCATGTCAAACGTGGAATTCATCATTGCCGGAAAAACTTCAACATCACCAAAAAAAATCAAGCGAACCAGACCGATGACGAAAGCGGAAAGAAAAAAGAAAATCCAAATGTAGTTTAGTGCCATTGAGTTGTCCCTCCTGACCTCTCCTTCAACTGATGGAAAGGATAAGAAATATTAAAATAAATAAGCCACCAAAATAATAAAAAATGGGCGACATACCAGATTGCATTAAATATAAATTGACTTTGGAAATAGTTAACAAAGTATTTTTTTCAAGTTTTCTATCAATTCAGATAAAAACGTATTATACTTGCAAATTCACAAAAAAAGAGGTAAATCATGAAAGTAGTTTTTTATTGGATTTTAGCAGTGATAATAACTTTTGCTGCAATTATTTATCAGCGTAAAACCGGACCTACCTACGACAAAAAAACAGAAGTTACAATTGACAATCGGAACTACAAATTCAAACTTGTCAGAAGTCACGGAGGAACAACCGATTGTAAAATACAACTGGGAATGCCCGACAAAAATGTTGATGGTGTGCTTGAATACAAAAAATACCCGACAAAAGATGAATGGACTCTGGTTGAATTAACTCGTGAAAATGACCTTTTAACGGGAAGTCTTCCAAACCTCCCACCCGCAGGAAAATATGAATACAAGATAACTTTAAGAAAAGGTGATCAGAATTTTGCATTGAATGAAGGGAAACCTGTAATTATCCGTTTTAAAGGACATGTTCCCGAAACTATTTTGTTTCCACATATTTTCTTTATGTTTTTCGCCATGTTTTTGGGAAACGTAGCAGGAATTATGGCACTTTTCAAATACAAAAAATTCAGGTTTTATACCAATGTAACAGTGATTGCGCTATTTATTGGAGGTATGATTCTCGGCCCGCTTGTTCAATTGTATGCTTTTAACGAATTATGGGCGGGTATTCCGTTTGCCTGGGATTTAACTGACAATAAAACACTTGTAGCCTTTCTGTTTTGGGTTCTTGCCTTTTTTATGAACCGGAAAAAAGAACGCCCGATTTATACAATTATGGCTTCAATTGTGATGTTGATTGTTTATTCAATTCCGCACAGCATGTTTGGTTCTCAACTCGATCCTGAAACTGGGGAAATTATTCAGGGGTGGATTAGGTTATATATTTTTTGATTAACGATTGTTGATTATAAGATTAACGATTTATAGATTTAATAAGAAGAAGAACCGTTCTTTCTGTGTGAATTCAGGAAGAACGGTTCTTCTTTTTTAAGGAAAATTAATCTAATACGATCGGCGAAGAAAGTTTCTCAGCCTCTTCAGTAATATATTTTCTGAACCCTTCTTCGGTTTTCCACTGTTCTTTGTCGAGCCCCCAAACCGAGAAAAAATAATGTTTTGCCGGAACTTCACTCTTACAATTTTGCCCGATATAATAAGTTTGTGAAATGATATTGCTGAATGATTTTGAAACCACTGTTTCGTAACCGAGTTTAAAAAAATCGATATCGGAAGTGCGACCGATTTTACCGGCTTCAGCAAGTGGAACTATCACAGCCATTCCCAATTCATCATTATTAAGCGACTGAACATCGTGGGTTCCAATACATTGAAAATTTCCAGCCTGAAACTCAAAAGGTTCACGTTTTAACATGCTGGTAACAATTCCGGTAACAATCTGATCATCATCAGAACAACCACTAAATGTTACATCCGATTCAAACCAGTATTTCCCCGGATAAATTGAAATTCTTTCAACTGCTTTCAATTTTTCACCGTTTACATCCCAACCCGAATAACGCAACTCAAAAACAGAGCGCACCGGACCTTCAACAATTTTCTGATATTCATAAACTTCAGTTGAACCTAAACGGTAAAGCGAATCATTTTTCAGGATAGCCAGACCGCCCGATCCCAGTGAACTTCCGCAATGCAAAACATCCATTCCCCAGTCGTTTAAATTGTGGTAACTCCCCATTTCCGGAGAACTCAATTTATCCAAAATCAATTCTGGTTTTAGCTTTCCAAACAAATCTTTCACATTCCGGCAATCAAAATAATTGCGGAAAGCAATTTTATCGTTTTCCCAACTCACACTTTCGGCCTGAGCAATTATTTCAAAACCATCTTTGCACGGGAGCGCACGATAACTATCCACTTCTTTGTAGCTGCCGTCGTCCTGTTTAATTGCGAGCCTCAAATTTGTTCGTTTGTCAAATTCAGGATATTTATCTTTTGATACAAAATCAACTTCAATTTTTTTTGTTTCACTGGCAGAAATATCGATAATAAAAACAGCTTCATCCCAACTGCCGTCACCATCCAAATCATCAACCTGACTGGGAAGTATTTTATCCTCTTCTACTTTGAAAACAGGAAATAACCCTTCTTTAAGTTCAGCTTTTTTTGCCAGCTGCTCTTTAGATAAAACAAGTACCTCGTCCGCTCGATCAACATTCATGGGATTGGTAACAGTAAATTTCGCCTCTTTTTCGCACGAAAAAAGCACGATTGATATCAGTAAAATTAAGGTCGTTCTCATTTTATTCAGGAATATCGTTTTCACCTTTTACATAACCAAAATTGGCAAGAATTCCGCCATCAACATAAAGTACATGGCCATTTACAAAGTCGCTGGCTTTTGAAGCCAGAAAAAGTGCCGCATTACCAATATCTTCAGGTTCACCCCAACGACCTGCCGGTGTCCGTGTCATTACCAAATCGTTAAACGGGTGATTTCCTTCGCGAATTGCAGCAGTTTGCGAAGTTGCGATATAACCCGGACCAATTCCGTTAATCTGAACATTATATTTTGCCCATTCGCAGGTCATGTTTGCAGTAAGTAATTTTAACCCACCTTTTGCCGATGCGTAGGCAGAAACTGAATTACGGCCGTAAACACTCATCATCGAGCACATATTAATGATTTTTCCTGAGCGCTTGGCAATCATTTTAGGCACAACTCTTTTTGAAATAATCAGTGGTGCAACAAGGTCAACATCGATTACCATTTTGTAATCAGATATTGCCATGTCAAGAATTGGAATTCGCTTTATAATTCCTGCATTATTTACAAGAATATCAATGTCTCCCACTTCCTTTTCGATTTGCGAAATGCCACGATCAACATCAACTTCGTCGGTAACATTAAATTTTATTGCATAAACATCAATTCCAACTTCGGCATATTCGGCTTTGCAACTTTCAAGTTTTTCGTCGGAAATATCGTTTACACATATTTTTGCACCGGCCTGCCCAAGCACTTTTCCGATTGCCATTCCAATTCCGTGGGTTCCACCGGTAATCAATGCAATTCTCCCTGTTAAATCGAATAATTGTTGTATCATTTTTTTATTGATTATTTATTAGTGATTAATGATTATTTGATACCGGATGCTAACGTATTGCATTTTACGCTTTGATTCTTGCACCATATCAATCAGTAAATTAAACTTTGAACTCTAAACTCTGAACTCTAAACTACCTAAGTTCGGTTGGTTTTATCGGATCCATATCAGTATAATCAAGGTTTTCGCCGGCCATTCCCCAGATAAAAATGTAGTTACTTGTTCCTGCTGCCGAGTGAATCGACCAGTTTGGTGAAATTACAGCCTGCTCGTTTTGCATCCAAATGTGCCTTGTTTCCTGTGGTTGCCCCATAAAATGGCAAACCGATTGACCTTCCGGAACATCGAAATAAAAATAAACTTCATTCCTGCGGCTGTGTAAATGTGGTGGCATTGTATTCCAAACGCTTCCCGGTTTTAATTCTGTCATTCCCATTTGAAGCTGACAGGTTTCAACAACTGTATTTATCAATAATTGGTTGATTGTCCGTTCGTTTGAAGTTTGCAATGAACCTAAATGCAATTTATTTGCCTGATCAAGTGTAACATGTTTTACCGGATATTCTTTGTGAGCCGGTGTTGAGTTGATATAAAAATGCGCTGGATTTTCTGCGTCATCCGATTTAAAAATTACTTCTTTTGAACCTTTTCCAATATAAATAGCATCCTTAAAATTCATTTTATACTCAGTGCCATCAATAACAATTGATCCGGCACCTGCAACGTTAATAACTCCAACTTCGCGCCTTTCGCAAAAATATGATGCCTTTAAAGGTTCTATTGGCTCAAGTTTTAAATCCTCTTTTAACGGAACTGCACCACCTACAATGTAACGTTCAATAATTGAATAAACCAATCGTATTTTGCCTGGGTCCATCACTTTTTCAACAAGAAATTCTTTCCTTATCCTCTCAGTTTCATATTTTTTGAAATCATCGGGATGATAATTGTAACGTTCTTCGAAGATTGTTTCCATAATATTATAATTGTTTAATTAATATTTAATTTTGTCGTTCGTTGCTGGTATTTAGTTTCAACGCTTCTTACAAAAATAAAAAAGTTTAAAGAAACCGCAATCGATTGCATAAATTAATATTATTATATATTTTTGAGTATAAACTTATAAACTATGTCAAGCCAGGCCGAAACCACGATTCATGATATTGCGAAGAAACTAAATCTTTCAGCGTCAACAGTTTCACGTGCGCTAAACGACAATCCGGTAATTAGTGAACCAACCCGTAATTTAATAAAACGTATTGCCGCTGAAATGGGTTACCGTCCGAACACGCTGGCTGCCAATTTGCGAACAAAACGCACCAATACAATCGGAGTAATTGTACCTTTAATTAACCGGCACTTTTTTTCGTCAGTAATTAGCGGGGTTGAAGAAATAGCATATAACAGTGGTTTTGCAGTAACCATTTCGCAATCGAACGACAAAATTGAAAAGGAATCAAAAATTGTACAGGCTTTGTTTGCAAACCGTGTTGACGGTATTATACTCTCCATTGCAATGGAAACTAACTCAGTTGATCATCTGAAATTATTCTCTGAAAGAAATATTCCGATTGTTTTTTTCGACAGGATTGTTGATGAAATTGAAGCACACAAAATTGTTGTTGATGATTATGGCGGCGCTTACAGGGCAACCAAACATTTAATTAGCCAGGGAGCAAAAAACATTGCACATATTGGCGGCCCATTACATTTGAAAATTTACGAGTATCGCCAAAACGGATATTGCGATGCTTTGCAAGAAGAAGGTTTGGCCGTAAACCAATCACTAATAGTTAACAACAGCCTTTCCAGGGAAGAGGGAACTTTATCTATTCAGAAATTACTTCAAAATGATATTATACCCGATGCCATTTTTTGCGCAAACGATACAACTGCATTAAGTGTTATCATTCATTTAAAAGAAAAAGGAATTAAAGTACCTGAAGATATTGCAATTGTTGGTTTTAGTAACGAACCTTTTTCAGAAGTGGTCACGCCATCAATAAGTACAGTAAAACAACCTGGTTTTATGATCGGCCAAAAAGCAGCTCAATTGATTATTCAGCAAATTTTACATAACAACGAAAATTTTGACTACAAGACTATTGTATTGCCCACGGAGTTGGTAATCAGAGATTCATCAAAAAGAGTATAAAATAGTAACAGAGTTCAGGTTAAATTAAAAAAGCTTTGTTTTTAAATATTTGTGTTTCTGTTACCCGCTTTCAGAATTTAACTATTTCAGTATCTGTAATTAACAAATAAAAAAAACCTGGTTGTCAAAAAAACAGCCAGGTTTGAATTTTTATTTTGTCCAGATTATTCGTCAATCGAAATACAATCAACTGGGCAAACTTCAGCACAAGAACCGCAATCAGTACAAAGATCGGCGTCAATCTTATAGATATCACCTTCCGAAATTGCATCTACCGGACACTCATCAATGCATGTACCACATGCAATACACTCTTCAGAAATTTTATATGCCATAATAGCGATTTTTAAAATTAAACATTCGTTTTCGCAAAAGTAATAAGATTCAATAAAACTCAAACCCAACGATTCCTATTATTTCTTTTCCAGTGAGAAATTAAAACACATCTTACTGGTTATCAAACCATTAATCCCCCATTACAGTTAGTAGTTTGGAAAGATTCTTTTTTGCTATTTTTGAACCATTATATTAATATTTACTATGAATCTGGAGTCGTTATTAAAAATCAATCCTGTTGTGCTTGCACTGTTTGCAGCACTTTTCACATGGGCAGTTACTGCCATGGGAGCTGCAATGGTTTTTTTCTTTAAGAAAATAAACAGGAAAGTACTAAACTCGATGTTAGGTTTTGCTGCAGGTGTAATGATTGCTGCCAGTTTTTGGTCATTACTCAATCCTGCGATTGTTATGTCAGAAGAAATGGGAGTTACACCCTGGATACCGGCAGTTGTTGGATTTTTGGCAGGTGGCGCTTTTTTATTTGGAATTGACAGGATTTTGCCTCACTTACACATGGGCTTAAAAATTGATAAAGCCGAAGGTATAAAAACCAACTGGCAACGAAGCGTTTTGCTTGTCCTGGCAATAACTCTTCATAATATTCCTGAAGGATTGGCAGTTGGTGTTGCCTTTGGAGTTTTGGCAAGTAACCCCGATATTGGAGCACTAACCGGCGCCATTGCACTTGCACTGGGTATTGGGTTACAAAATTTTCCGGAAGGAGCTGCAGTTTCAATACCTTTGCGCCGTGAAGGTTTTTCAAGATTGAAGGCTTTCAATTACGGGCAACTTTCAGGTGCCGTAGAACCAATTGCCGCTGTATTAGGTGCTTATCTGGTTTTAATTATGCAACCTATACTTCCTTTTGCACTTTCATTTGCGGCGGGAGCAATGATTTTTGTTGTTGTCGAAGAATTAATTCCTGAGTCTCAAACCGGTCACGAAACCGACTTGTCAACTATTGGTGCAATGCTTGGTTTTGCAACAATGATGCTTCTTGACGTGGCGTTGGGTTAGCAAAGACTGAATGAATGAGAGAATGAAAAATGATAAATAAATAAAACCGGAATTCTTAAACAGAAACCATAAACTACTTAATCAAACCTTTTTTACCATTCTGAAAGTAATTACAAACTTCCGTCAATCCACAATTCTCACATTTAGGTTTTCGCGCAATACATGTGTAACGACCATGTAAAATCAGCCAGTGGTGAGCTTTTGCAATTAAATCTTCAGGAATATATTTTACAAGTTGTTGTTCGGTTTGAAGCGGGTTTTTAGCGCCGGTGGTTAACCCAATTCTTGCCGCTACCCTAAAAACATGTGTATCAACTGCCATTGCAGGCTTATTGAAGAATACGGATGCAACCACATTTGCAGTTTTCCGGCCTACTCCCGGTAATTTTTGAAGTTCGTCCACGTCATCCGGAATTTTACCATCAAACAATTCCATTAATTTCTGTGCCATTCCAACCAAATGTTTTGCCTTGTTATTTGGGTACGAACAGGTTTTTATATAATCAAAAACTTCTGCCGGATCTGCTGCAGCCATCTTTTCAGGCGAAGGAAAGCGCTTAATCAATTCCGGGGTAATCATATTTACACGTTTGTCAGTGCATTGCGCCGATAAAATAACCGCAACAATTAATTCAAATGGGTTTTCATAATCAAGTTCAGTTTCGGCAACAGGCATTTCTTTTTGAAAATACCTGATAACAAATTCAAACAAATCTGCTTTTTTCATATTGCAATTCAATTTTTGTAAAAATAGTTGATTATTTCTTAATCAAGTTGTAACAAAAAGTGATTTCATTTGTCTTACATCATGCTATCCGATAATTATTTCTGACCCATTTAATAGAAATAGTTTTAAATTAGCAAATTAAACAGCAATGAAAGCCGGAAAGAGTTCCGGCTTTTTTTTTGCACTGAATGTTGAATTCATAATATGCAGGTTACAGGTTATTTTTTTGCTTTTTACTTCCGTCTTCAGACTTTCTCCTTTTTTATATCTTCGCCGCATTATTTTTATAACAACGATTCCTTATTTAAATGAAGAAATTCAAATATTTTCTGATTCCAATCATCATAATAATTGCAGTTATTGCATTTATCTTTCCGTCAGTTATTGACAAACCTGCTTCAACCAAAAATGTTTTCGAAGAAATACTGGAGGTTGATCATTCAAAAGAAATAAAGGAAGTTTTAAGCAAATTTGACAGCATATATAACGCAAATGTTCTTGAATCGGGAGCGGTTGGCGGAGCTGTGGCAATTACATACAAGGGGCAGATTGCCATGTTAAAATGTTTTGGTGAAAGAAAGGTTGGGGAAAACAGCCCGGTTAATGAAAACACAGTTTTTCGGCTGGCATCAGTTTCAAAATCTGTAACAGGAGTTTTATCAGGCATTCTTGCAAGCGAAAACGAAATTAACCTTGACGATAAAGTGGCAGATTATTTACCTGATTTCAAACTTAGGTTGCCTGAAAATACAAAAAGTGTTACAATCAGACACCTGCTCAGCCACACATCCGGATTGGTTGCCCATGCATACGATATGATGGTTGAAGATAAAGTACCACTCGACCAGATCATACAAAGATTAAACGAAGTTGAAATTGTTTCGCCGCCCGGTTTGATTTATGCTTACCAAAATGTAATGTTCAGCTTATTTGATCCGATTGTTGAAGCAAAAACGCATAAAAGTTTTCAGCAAAATCTAAATGAAAAAGTTTTTAAACCATTTGGAATGAAAAACGCTTCTTCTGATTTTGAATCCTTTCAGCACAATGAAAACAAAGCCTTTCCACACCAAAAAACTGAAAGCGGTTTTGCGGTGATGAACCTGAATGACCGATATTACATTACGGTTCCTGCTGCCGGGATAAATGCCAGCATCTCTGATCTGGCGCAATTTCTTATCGCCATTTCAAACAAAAATGACGATCTTTTTTCAAATGAAGCCCGCAAAATTGTATTTACTCCTCAAATTGAAACACCATTAAAAAGAACATATTACAAAAACTGGGATAAAATCGATTCGAAACAATACGGTATTGGCTGGAGAATAATTAAATATAAAAATCATACCATTGTTAATCACGGTGGTTATGTTTCGGGTTACCAAAGCGAGATTGCAGTTTGCGAAGAAGATGAAATTGGAATTGCTGTTCTCACCAATTCACCAAACAGTTATTTTTCAATGGCTGTACCCACATTTTTCAATTTGTATTTTGAATTTAAAAACAAACAAAAATCTGAAAACACTGTAGTGGAGCACTCGCCGTTAAGCAAACCATGATACCCTAAAATATAAGTTTGCAAGGTTTGTATCATTCATTTTCTATTTTTACCTAAAATTATATACTATGAAACCTTTCCTTCAGGGAGAAAACCTATCGAAAAGATGGGGAGAATTGATGCTTTTTGAGAACATTTCGTTTACGGTTTTCGAAGGCCAGAAAGTGGCGCTGATTGCCAAAAACGGCACAGGAAAATCAACGTTGCTCAATTTACTTGCAGGAAAAGAAGCTCCTGATTCAGGAATAATTACGCTTACCAATGACATTAAAATTGGTTATTTCGAACAAATCCCAAAGTTAAATCCCAACCATTCCGTTCTGGAAGAGATTTTTACTTCGGAAAATGAAAAACTTAAAACTGTCAAAGACTTCGAACTCGCCATTTCAGAAAACAACCAGGCAAAAATTGCCGAGATATCATCAAAAATGGATGAACTGGGTGCCTGGGATATTGAGGTTGAAATCAAACAAATTTTAACCCAGTTAAAAATAGATCTCCACAACCTGAAAATTTCAGAACTTTCAGGCGGGCAGAAAAAACGGGTTGCCCTGGCAAAAGTACTTATCGACAAACCTGATTTACTTATTCTTGACGAACCGACCAACCATCTTGATTTGGAGATGATTGAATGGCTTGAAGCATACCTGGAAAAAACAAAATCAACACTTTTGATGGTAACCCACGACCGCTATTTCCTCGATCGGGTTTGCAACGAAATCATTGAAATGGAAGACAATCAAATTTACCGCTACATGGGTAATTACTCCTATTTTCTTGAAAAAAGAGATGAACGGATAGAAATGCAACAGGCTTCGGTTGCAAAAGCAAAAAACCTGTTGCGCACCGAAATTGAATGGATGCGCCGAATGCCGCAAGCCCGCAGCCACAAAGCAAAATACAGGATAAATGCCTTTTACGATTTGCAGGATAAAGCATCGCAAAAACTCAACAACGATACCATAAATTTGAATGTCAGATCATCGAGGCTCGGGAAAAAGATGGTGGAACTTGAAAACGTTTCAAAGTCATTTCCGGGAGTGAAGTTGATCGGGAATTTTACATACAAATTTTCACGATTTGAAAAAGTTGGGATAATTGGCAACAATGGTACCGGCAAATCAACTTTTTTGAACCTGGTTACACAAACACTTACACCCGATTCGGGAAATATTGAAATTGGTCAAACCATAAAATTCGGGTATTACCGGCAGGATGGTATTAAATTCGATAACAATGAAAGGGTAATTGATGCGGTTACAAACATTGCCGAATTCATTACATTCGAAGATGGCACAAAAATGAGCGCTGCGCAAATGCTTAACTACTTTCTGTTTCCGCCCGATACACAATATAATTATATCGAAAAACTGAGTGGTGGGGAACAACGAAGGCTTTATTTATGTACAGTGTTAATGGAAAACCCGAATTTCCTGATTCTTGACGAACCCACAAACGATTTGGATATAATGACATTAAATGTGCTTGAAGAATATCTGAAATCGTTTGCAGGATGCGTAATTATTGTTTCGCATGACAGGTTTTTCATGGATAAAATAGTTGATCATCTGTTTGTTTTTGAAGGAAATGGAAAGATTACCGACTTTCCGGGGAATTACACAATTTACAGAAACAAACAACTGCAGGACCTTGAAAATGAAAAATTGAAAGCGCAAAATCAGGCGAAGAAAAACCAACCTGAAAAGATTGAAATTGCCAATGATTTGAATTCAGCTCAAAAAAGAAAACTGACTTTTAAGGAAAAAAAGGAATTTGAAGCAATAGTAAATGAAATTGCGGAATTGGAAACAGAAAAGGAAGCATTGGAAACCTCAATGAATTCGGGCACTTTACCGCATGATGAACTATACCGGCAATCGGAAAGACTCGTAAAAATTAAGGAACTGATTGACGAAAAAGAGTTGCGCTGGCTTGAACTGAGTGAACTGACTTAAATATTTTACTTCACACAGAACGCGGTTTCAACTAAATGTCCTCGAAATCTACTTTTGTGTAAGTTGCAATTGGTTCTTCTTCGGTTTTTGAATTCAGCGGTAAATCTTCAGAAGCAGTTTCAACCTGATTTTCATTAATATAACCGATGATTTCCTGTAAACATTCTGCAAATTTTTCGAAATCTTCTTTGTATAAAAAGATTTTATGTTTTTCGAAATGAAAATTCCCGTTGTCTT
This sequence comes from Draconibacterium sp., assembly GCA_035391305.1. Classification (GTDB taxonomy): domain Bacteria; phylum Bacteroidota; class Bacteroidia; order Bacteroidales; family Prolixibacteraceae; genus Draconibacterium. The sequence goes on along the minus strand of DAOPKR010000060.1, from coordinate 9,683 downwards.
CGAACCGTTTTTTGCTTTCGGTAATTGTCAGGTAGAATTCATCGCTTCGGGTACTTTTAACATCAAAAAAATAGGTCCTCTTCCCTGCCCTAACTACCTTTGAATGGATATCCTGATTGAATTTGCTATCAGAATTCCTCATTTCCTCCTTATTATCAACACTTTCCATCCTGATTAATTTTGGTTTTTTTATTAAGTTCCGAATTCAAAAATAAAAAAATTATTCTCAATGTGTTGAATTACAGTTTGAAAACTATGTTTTTAGATTAGTTTAAATTCATTCTAAAAGTAAAAGTATTTACAAGGATTGCTTTTTGAATAAAAAATGGGGTGCAAACTTTGCTCCCCCTTGTAATTTATTTTGATCTTTTTTAAACCTGATTGGAAATAATTCCAGCCATTTGGTTCCTGCTACAAATCTTAAAAATTGAAATTCTCCTATTATTTATAAATCTCCCCTTTTGCCGAAAGCAATGTATTTTGCAACAACGAAACCCTTGTCATTGGTCCCACTCCGCCCGGAACCGGTGTGATATAAGAGCATTTTTCGGCAACCTCTTCAAACCTTACGTCGCCTTTCAATTTCCATCCTGATTTTGTTAAATCCGATTTAACACGTGTAGTGCCAACATCAATAACAACTGCGCCTTCTTTTACCATATTTCCTTTCACAAATTCGGGAACACCAATGGCTGCAATTAAAATATCTGCATTCCGGCAAACTTCCTCCAGATTTTCAGTGCGGCTATGGGCAACTGTAACTGTTGCATTCACAGCTTTTTGCGACATCAACACACTTAACGGCCGGCCAACAATATTGCTGCGCCCGACAATTACACAGTTTTTACCGTTTGTTTCAATTTTATAGCGTTTCAGCAATTCAACAATTCCAAACGGTGTTGCCGAAACGTAGGATGGCAAGCCGATTACCATTCGGCCAACGTTTGCTGGGTGGAATCCGTCAACATCCTTTTTAGGGTTGATGGCTTCTATAACTTTCTGTTCCGAAATGTGTTTTGGCAGAGGCAACTGAACAATAAAACCGTCCAAATCATCATCATTATTGAGTTCTTCAATTTTTGACAGTAATTCATTTTCTGTTACATCATCTTCATACCGAATCAACGTAGATTTAAAACCAACTGCCTCACAATCTTTTATTTTAAAGGCAACATAAGTTTCGCTTCCTCCGTCATGACCAACAAGAATTGCAGCCAAATGCGGTGCTTTTCCACCATTCGCAATTATTTTTTTTACTTCTTCCGCAATTTCCTGCTTCATTTCAGCAGCTACTTTGTTCCCGTCGATTAGTATCATATTTTGAAGAATTTGTCGGAAGTCCAATCCCGATAACTATTGGGAGGAAGTCCGAAGTTTTTATTCATTTTTTTTAAACTCTCCCACTTTGGGGGAGCTGGAGGGGGCTTTGTTTTAAAACTTTCTTCCCTGATTTTGCATTCCGCCCATCATACGTTGCATGTTTTTACCCTGCGAAACCATGCGCATCATTTTTCGTGTTTCCTCGAATTGTTTAAGTAAACGGTTCACTTCCTGAATATTAGTCCCCGAACCTTCAGCAATCCGTTTGCGGCGGGTGCCGTTAATAATTGCAGGTTCCTCGCGTTCTTTTGGCGTCATTGAATATATAATGGCCTCAATATGTTTAAATGCATCGTCGTCAATATCAAGGTTTTTCATGGCTTTGCCCATTCCGGGTATCATTCCCACAACATCTTTCAGGTTACCCATTTTTTTGATCTGGTTAATCTGTTTCAGAAAATCGTTGAAATTAAATGTGTTTTGGGCAAGTTTCTTTTGAAGTTTTCTTGCTTCTTCCGAGTCAAACTGTTCCTGCGCTTTTTCCACAAGCGAAACAATATCGCCCATACCCAAGATACGGTCGGCCATACGATCGGGGTGAAAAATATCAACTGCATCCAGTTTTTCGCCGGTTCCCACAAATTTTATGGGCTTTTCAACAACTGCGCGTATTGAAAGTGCTGCACCACCTCGTGTATCACCGTCGAGTTTGGTAAGAACAACGCCATCAAAATCAAGCCTGTCGTTAAACTCTTTGGCAGTATTCACAGCATCCTGACCGGTCATTGAATCAACAACAAACAATATTTCGTCAGGATTTACAGCATTTTTAACAGCTGCAATTTCGTTCATCATTTGCTCATCAATTGCCAAACGACCTGCGGTATCGATAATAACAATGTCGTTCCCCTTGCTTTTTGCTTCCTGAATGGCAGCTTTCGCTATTTTCACAGGATCCAAATTTCCATCTTCGGTATATACAGGAACATTTATTTGGGCACCCAGCACTTTTAACTGTTCGATTGCCGCCGGACGATAAACGTCGCAAGCAACAAGCAGCGGATGGCGGCCTTTTTTGCTTTTCAGCATTAGCGCCAGTTTCCCTGAAAAGGTTGTTTTACCGGAACCCTGTAAACCCGACATTAATATAACGGAAGGTTTTCCTTTCAGGTTGACATCGGTAAATTTACCTCCCATTAACTCGGTCAGTTCATCTTTAACGATTTTAACCATCAGCTGACCCGGTTTTACAGCCGTTAAAACATGCTGTCCGAGTGCTTTCTCCTTTACATCATCGGTAAATTTCTTGGCAATTTTAAAGTTTACGTCGGCATCAAGTAATGCACGTCGAATATCTTTCAGCGTTTCCGCAACGTTAATTTCAGTGATGGTTCCCTGCCCTTTCAGCAGTTTAAATGACCGCTCCAGCCTATCGCTTAAATTCTCAAACATCGTTTTTAAATCTTAAAAATGAGGTGCAAAAATACTGTTTATAGTTTAAAGTTTAAAGTTTAAGATGAACAGTTTTTATTCAATTTCAAAGAACGATTCTCTTTTGCTATTTTTGCAATCTGAATAATTATAAATATGAACACCACAATTCTCAATATAATTTCCCAAACCCTTGATATTAAAGTGAACCAGGTCGCAAATACTATAGGTTTGCTGAACGACGGCGCTACTGTCCCCTTTATTTCGCGCTACCGGAAAGAACGCACAGGAAGCCTTGATGAAGTGCAGGTGTTGAATATAAAAGAGCTAAACGAAAAATATACAGAACTCGAAAAAAGGAAGGAAACAGTATTAAAAACCATCGATGAACAGGGTCTTTTAACACCTGAACTTAAAAACCGGATAGAAAATTGTTTCGATACTGTTGAGCTTGAAGATATTTACCTGCCCTACAAACCCAAACGCCGCACAAAAGCTACAATTGCCAAAGAAAAGGGACTGGAACCACTGGCAAAAATCATAATGAAACAGTTGGAACGGAGTATCGAAACCAGGGCAATTTCGTTTCTGAACGACGGAGTAAAAACTATTGAGGATGCTTTGGAAGGCGCACGTGATATAATTGCTGAATGGATCAGCGAAAACGAAAAAGCAAGAAATATCGTGCGCCGCGGATTTGATAACAGCGCCGAAATCACTTCAAAAATTATTAAAGGGAAAGAAACAGAAGCTGAAAAATACCGCGATTATTTCGACTGGAAAGAACCTTTAAAGAAATGTCCGTCGCACCGTTTGCTGGCCATGCGCCGTGGCGAAAACGAAGGTTTTTTGCGGGTTTCAATCACCCCTGATTCCGAAAAAATACTTGAGCATTTAAACCGTTTTTTTGTAACCGGGTTAAACACTTGTGCCGATCATGTTGAAATGGCTGTAAAAGACAGCCTGAAACGCCTGATACAACCATCGATAGAAACCGAATTTGCCAATTCTTCAAAAGAAAAAGCTGATGAAGAAGCAATCCGTGTTTTTGCTGAAAACCTGCGCCAACTTTTGCTCGCGCCACCTCTGGGTCAAAAAAGAATATTGGCAATTGACCCCGGTTACCGCACAGGTTGCAAAATTGTTTGTTTGGATGAACAGGGAAATCTTTTGCACAACGAAACCATTTATCCGCACAAACCGCAGGAGGAGTTTAAAATGGCTGCCAAAAAGCTGAGTTCGATGGTGGAGATGTACAAAATTGAAGCTATTGCAATTGGCAACGGAACTGCAAGCCGCGAAACCGAAGCTTTTATCAAACGCCTGCATTTTGATCGCGAATTGCGTGTTTATGTCGTTAGTGAAGACGGTGCTTCGGTATATTCTGCCTCATCGGTAGCCCGGCAGGAATTTCCACAATACGATGTAACCGTGCGGGGAGCTGTTTCTATTGGAAGGCGATTAATGGACCCGCTTGCTGAGCTTGTAAAAATCGACCCAAAAAGTATTGGCGTAGGACAATATCAGCACGACGTTGATCAGAAAAAACTAAAAAACAGCCTCGATTCAGTAGTTGAGTTGAGTGTGAATTCGGTTGGAGTAAACCTGAATACGGCAAGTAAACATTTACTTACCTATGTTTCAGGTTTGGGGCCAGCTCTGGCTGAAAATATTACAGTTTACAGAAAAGAAAACGGCCCTTTTTCTTCGCGCGATGAATTGAAAAAAGTTGCAAGAATGGGGCCAGCGGCTTTTGAACAATCGGCCGGATTTCTTAGGATTCCGGAGGCGAAAAACCCTTTGGACAATTCCGGAGTGCATCCTGAATCATATAAAATTGTAAAACAAATTGCCAAAGATCTGAAATGCGAAATCAGCGATTTAGTGCGAAATGAAACATTGGTTTCAAAGATAGATTTTCAGAAATATGTAACTACAGAAGTTGGGATACCAACACTTACCGATATAAAAAACGAACTTTTAAAACCAGGTCGAGACCCGCGAAAACCAATAAAAGTATTTGAATTTGATGAAGGAATCCGTTCAATAAATGATTTGCGCGAAGGGATGGAACTACCCGGAATTGTAAATAACATTACAAACTTTGGCGCTTTTGTCGATTTAGGAATAAAGGAATCTGGATTGATTCATATTTCAGAAATGGCTGACCGTTTTATTTCTGATCCCAACGAAATAGTCAAACTTCAGCAACATTTAAAAGTGAGGATCAAGGAAATAGATGTTGCACGAAAAAGAATTCAACTTTCGTTGAAAGGTGTTGTTCAGGGTTAAATTATATAGAATCAAATATGCCGGACTATTTAAAGTCCGGCAACGGGTAATTTAAGTTTTCATCTCAAAACTTAATAAGATTTTGATAACAATTTAATTTGTGCGTATTAATCTTCTTCTTCACTCAACCGTTCCTCATTTTCAAATTCTTTTTCAAGAAATTCTTCGGCAGCTTCCAAAAGGTCGGCAATCATTTCTTCATCACCCGGTTCACCATCAATCCAATGAACATCCTGGTTGGCCCAAAAATCATCAATATCCGATTCAACTATAAAACGCGGTGTTTCGGTGTGGACTACAAAAATTGTATCGGGTGTTTCCTGAGAATTGTCAGCAAGTAAAAATTTTGGTAACATGGCTTCAATTATATAATTATTATTTACCACGAAAGTACGACAATTTGTTTTTCAGTTTTTAGCTTACTCAAAATTAAATTCAACTTTTAAATGAATTTTCTGTAAACGGGTAGTTTTCTTTTTCTCTAATTTTATCAAACAGTAAATTGAACAAAATTAAATCCCAACTTTTTAAAATAGAATGCTATTTTTAGCAGAAATTATAGCAACAACCAACTTTAATGAACAAAATCAATGACATTCTTTCTTTAATCGACGGCTACATTGGCGGATCACAATGGTTTGTTTTTTTGCTGCTCGGTACAGGTTTATTTTTTACTATCTATTTAAAATTTCCGCAGTTCCGATACTTAAAATATGCATTACGAATTGTTCGGGGCAAATTTGACAAAGAGGGAGATGTTGGCGACACATCTCATTTTCAGGCGTTAACCACTGCACTTTCAGGCACAGTCGGAACAGGAAACATTGCCGGTGTGGCACTTGCAATTCATTTGGGCGGGCCGGCTGCTCTGTTTTGGATGTTGGTTACCGCTGCACTTGGTATGACAACCAAATTTGTGGAAGTTACTTTATCGCACAAATATCGTGAACAAGCGCAGGATGGCTCAATTTCCGGAGGCCCAATGTATTACATGAAAAACCGTTTGAACATGAAATGGCTGGCAGTGATTTTTGCAATTGCCACAGTTTTATCATCATTCGGAACAGGAAGTTTACCACAAATCAACAGCATTTCAAACTCGATGTTCGAAACTTTCGGGATTAACCACATGTTAACGGGTGGTATTTTGGCGGTTTTGCTGGGTTTTGTAATTATTGGCGGAATAAAACGGATTGCACAGGTAACTTCGCGTCTTGTACCATTTATGGCTCTTGTTTATTTTATTGGGGCAATTTCTGTCATATTTTACAATTACGAAAATATAATTCCTTCAATTGCAGCAATTTTTGGCGATGTGTTTACGGGCACAGCTGCAGTTGGCGGATTTTTGGGCGGAAGTATTGCATTTGCATTTAACCGCGGAGTTAACAGGGGTTTATTTTCAAACGAAGCCGGACAAGGTTCTGCTCCGATTGCACATGCCGCAGCCCGCGCCCACGAACCTGTTTCAGAAGGTTTGGTTGCTTTGCTCGAACCGTTTATCGACACCATAATTATTTGTTCGTTAACAGGTTTGGTTTTGTTGTCTTCGGGTGCCTGGACTGAAAAATATGAAAATAAATTTCAGAATTCAGATATGATTGTTTTAAATGAAACCTATTCTGAAACAAATAAAAACGATGTTGAACAGCTTCATAACTATCTGGTTGGCAAAACCAATCTTCCACTTTTTTCAGGAAATTTTTCGGTTATTGAAGGTGTTATTCAAAACCAGCCAACAATTATCAATTCACGCTCCGTTGCCGAAAATGTTAAAGTTTGGATGAACAATCAACCTTATTCAGGAGATATTCAGATCAACAATGGGAAGTTTGTCAATCAGGCTGGAATTTCCGTTACCGGAAAATCGTTACTGCACAGCGCACCGCTTACAACTGTTGCCTTCACAAAAAGCTGGTTTGGCGATTACGGAAAATATATTGTAGCAATCGGGCTGCTCATGTTTGCTTTTTCAACTGCAATAAGCTGGTCGTATTATGGAGACAGGGCAATTACCTATTTATTCGGCTCAAGTAAAGTAATCTATTATCACATTATTTATGTAATCGGATTTTTTCTTGCATCGTTTACTGATACAACAATAATCTGGACACTCTCGGGAATAACAATTGCATTGATGACAATTCCCAACCTGTTTGGAATCCTCTCGCTTTCAAAAGAAATGAAAAACGAAGTAAAACTTTTCTGGGAAGAATATGCCAACCGTTTTCCGGATGAGAAAGTGCCAAAAGGATAAGCAAGCTTAAAATTTCGGGTTAAAGCGTTGGTTAGTTTGCTTCCTTTTTAAGATCGAACCTGATTCCTAACATAAATTCAACACTTGAATAATCAACCTTTAAAAATGATAAACCGCGTTGAATATGCTTTGTAGGAACCAACCTAACATAATCCGCTTCAACTCTTGAAAACAGTGACAACCGGTTAAAAAGGATTTGTTTTAATTCCATATCGATAAAGGCTCCGATACCAAAACGATTTTTGAAACTATCTTTTTTATTGTATTTGAACAGCAATCCGTCTCTGTTTTCAGAAAAAGCAATGCTAATAATTTCTTCATCAAATGTCAGGAAATTTAAACTTCCGCTTGCACCTAATGAAAAACAAACTTCAGAAGTATTTATCAGTTTTTGTGCTAACCCAAGTTTTATTGATTGGTTTATAACGGTTCCATCAGCTTTTTGAGCATCGTATTCACCATAATTAAGTCCTCCACTAAAATTTGAATATGAATTGTTTTTAAACGCGTATTTGTATTGAACAAATACAAATTGCTTTTTAAAATGCTGGAGATAGCCGAGATTTCCACCAAAAACATTTTTGTAATAATTTCGGTTGCTACTTGCAAAATTTGCTCCAAATTCAAGTGATTGGGCAAAAACAACGGAACTTATAAATAACAAAAATATGCCGAAGTAAAAACGTTTGAGATTCATAAAATCAGTATTAGGTTTTGAAATCTATAATTTGGTTTTTTGATAAAACTACATTTTTCTTTTATAATAAAAACATAATATCATTTTCTATTTTTAATTGACAGCATGAAAGAACTTTTATCGATATTCAGCAAATACTTTGAACCATGAACGATAAACTCTGAACTTCTTTAAACTTTCCCTATTTTTGCACCGAATTTGTAAAACAACAATGCAAAAGTTTTATCCTGATAATTTTGAATCGAAAATCGGGTTCGACCGTATTCGCGAAATGTTACATGAAAAGTGCCTTAGTAACATGGGCCTGGAATGGGTTGACGAAATGCAGTTTCAACTCAGTTTTGAAAGCATTGAAAACCAGTTGGGTGAAGCTGACGAATTTTGCAAAATCGTCCGTGAATTCGATAATTTCCCTTCCAGTCATTTTTATGATTTACGTGAAGCCCTGAAAAAAATCAGGATTGAAGGTCGTTTTCTTGAAGTTACAGAACTCTTTGATTTAAAGCGTTCCCTTGAATCAGTCCGGGCAATCGTTTTCTTTTTTAACAAGCAGGAAGAAGAAGTTTTTCCGAGACTGAAAAAGAAAACTACCGGTGTACAGGTGTTCCCTTACATTTACGACCGTATCGACAATATTCTGAATAAATTTGGCAAAATACGCGATAACGCAACACCTGAACTGGCACAAATAAGAAAAGATATTCTAACCCGGCAATCAAACATGTCGAAACGGTTGCATGCTATTTTAAAACAAGCGCAAAAAGATGGTTTGGTTGATGACGATGCAACAGTTTCAATCCGCGACGGACGGGCTGTAATTCCAATTTCGGCAGGTAACAAACGCAAGTTGAAAGGAATAATTTACGATGAATCCTCAACCGGAAAGACATCGTATGTTGAGCCCAATGAAATAGTTGAAATGAACAACGAAATCCGCGAACTTGAATATGCTGAAAGACGCGAAATTGTTCGCATTCTCACCGGTTTTTCAAACGACATCCGCCCTTATCTCGATGATTTGTTTTACTCTTACGATTTTCTGGGCGAAATTGATTTTATCCGTTCAAAAGCTTTGCTTGCAATAGAAATAAATGCAATAAAACCTGAGTTTTCTGCAAACCCTGTAATCGATTGGCAACAGGCAATTCACCCGCTTTTAATGAAAACTTTGAAAAGGGAAAAACGAAAAATTGTTCCGCTGAATATCAGGCTCACTCCCGAAAAACATATTTTGCTGATTTCAGGCCCAAATGCAGGTGGAAAATCGGTCTGCCTGAAAACAGTCGGATTACTGCAATACATGTTGCAGTGCGGAATGTTAATCCCAATCAGTGAAGGAAGCCGAACCGGAATTTTCAGTCAGATTTTTATTGATATTGGTGATGAACAGTCACTTGAAAACGACCTGAGTACCTACAGTTCGCATTTGATGAACATGAAACATTTCGTTAAAAACAGCGATGAAAACACACTGGTTTTAATCGACGAATTTGGCACCGGAACCGAACCGATGCTGGGCGGTGCAATTGCCGAATCAATTCTTGACAAACTCAACCAAATGCGCGCTTTTGGCGTAATCACAACCCACTACACCAACCTGAAACATTTTGCATCATCAGCCGAAGGAATTGAAAATGGCGCAATGTTATATGATTCGCAAAACATGAACCCGCTTTTTCAGCTTGA
>DAOPKR010000059.1:12344-25080 GCA_035391305.1 Draconibacterium sp. | reverse complement strand
CAAACCCAGTTTTTGCACAGGTAAAAATTTCAGAAGAAATCTGGAAACTTCCTACATATCAGGTTGAGCCTGCTGATAAAAACCCAATGTTTTTTAAAGGTGAATCTTACCAGGGGGCATCAAAGGTTATTTATCCGTATGCGCTTAACGACATGATTTCAAACGAAAAAACCGAAAAAGATTGGAAAGCGCTTATTCTTGAAAACGAATACATAAAACTTTGTGTGACACCCGAAATTGGTGGAAAACTGTATTACGCCACCGACAAAACCACCGGTTACAATTTCGTATATAAAAATAATGTGGTAAAACCAGCCAACATTGGTATGACTGGTGCCTGGGTTTCGGGCGGTATTGAGTGGTGTGTAATCCATCACCACCGGGCTTCAACCATGTTGCCTGTCGATTACAAGTTGGTTGAAAACCCGGATGGAAGCAAAACAATTTGGATTGGTGAAACCGAGCCGCGTCATCAAATGCGCTGGACAATTGGAATAACAATGTTTCCAGGGAAATCGTATTATCAAACCGAGGTAAAAATCCACAACCCTACTCCGCTTACAAACACTTTTTTGTATTGGGCAAACGTGGCAGCACACACAAACAACGATTATCAGGTAATCTTTCCGCCCAGCACAACAGTTGCAACCTACCACGCCAAAAACAGTTTTACCAACTGGCCATTTTCAACCGAAGTATATAATGGCGAAGATTTCACAAAAGGAGTTGATATTAGCTGGTGGAAAAATTCGGTCCACCAGAACTCCTATTTTGCTTATGATCTGCAGGAAGATTTTATGGGCGGCTATGATCATGGAAAAGAAACAGGAACCGTGCATATTGGCGATCATAACATTGTGAAAGGAGCAAAACTTTGGGAATGGGGATCAGGCGCACACGGCCAGGCAACCGAAGGGCGACTGACAGAAAAAGACGGACCTTATGTTGAAATTATGGTAGGCGCTTTTTCCGATAACCAGCCCGATTACAGCTGGATTCGACCTTATGAAGTGAAATCATTTAAACAATATTGGTATCCGGTAAAAGACATTCAGGGATTTAAAAATGCAAATCTAAACGGAGCCGTGAACCTTGAAAAAAGGGACGGCAAAGTTTTTCTGGGATATTATTCAACCCAAAAAATCGAGAAAGCAAACATTATTTTAAAGAAAAATGGCCAGGTTATTTTTAATAAGCAAGTTGAGATTTCTCCTGAAGAATCATTTACCGAAAATATTCAAATTGAAGGCAATTTTGAACTGACCGAACTTTTTACAGAAATGACAAATGCCGAAAACAATGAGTTACTCGTTTCATACCAACCTGTTCAAATTGAAAAACCAGAAAAACTTCCCGAAGAGGTAAAAAGACCTGAACCACCAGAAAAATTTGGAACTGTAGAAGAGTTATTCCTTGCAGGCAGCCGAATACTTCAATTTCACAACCCCACTTTAAATGCAATGGATTACTTTACCGAAGCGCTAAAACGCGACCCAAATGATATCCGGACAAATACGGCAGTTGGAACCATCCATTTAAAGAACCGGGAATATGAAAAAGCCCGGGGTTATTTCGCCACAGCAATCAATCGGTTGACAAAAGATTACACCCGTCCGGCCAATTGCGAAACGCTTTTTTTGCAGGGATTAACATTGAAATCACTCGGACTTTTTGATGAAGCGATTGACACACTTTATCGCGCAACCTGGGATTACGCCTGGCATTCAGCGGCATACCTTGAGCTTGCACGAATCTCGGTAATAAAAGGCAACTTTGTAAAAGCGCTTGATCAGGTAAATGAATCGCTTACAACAAATGCTGTAAACAACTCAGCAATCGCACTAAAGGCTGGTGTTTTGCGAAAACTGGGGCGTGTGGATGAAGCCAAACAAATTCTCGAACCGCTCGCTCTTTCCGATCCGTTGGATTTCAGAACACATTACGAACGTTACCTGCTTGAAAATATTGATGGTGAAACAGAAGAAAGCGCAGGGTTGCTGGCGGAACTTAATGTAAACATGCGCTATTTTGTTGAGAATTACCGCGAGCTGGCGAACAGTTATCTTAACGACGGTTTTGTTGCCGAAGCTGAAAAAATATTATTAAGTTACCCTTACGAAAACACTCTGGTAAATTATTATTTGGGTTATTTTCACGATTTAAGAGGAGATAAAAACGGTGCAGAAAATTATTTTACAAAAGCTTCTTCCCTATCAACTGATTATGTTTTTCCTTTCAGGGCTGAAGATGAGAAAGTATTTTTGAAAGCGATTGAATACCGTCCGAAAGATGCGATTCCTCAATACTATCTGGGAAATTTGCTGTTCGACAAACAACCAAAAAGGGCAATGGAATACTGGAAAAAATCGGTTCAACTTAATCCATCGCTAGCAATTGCATGGCGGAATTTGGGATGGGGTTATAACAATTATTCGAATAATATTCAAAAGTCGGTTTTGGCCTACGAAAAAGCAATCAGCCTGAAAAAAGATGAACCCGTTTATTACGCCGAACTTGACGTGTTATATGAAAGAGACAATTCACCACTTGAAACCCGGGCAAAATTGTTTGATTCGGCAAATGAAACAGTTAAAAAACGGGATGATGCATTTGTGCGCGAAATTTTAGTTTTGAACCTGACCGGACAAGCAGATAAATCAGTGAAATATCTTGAAAACAGCAACTTTCATTTTCGCGAAGGAAGTTCGCGGATTAGTGACATGACTGTTGATGCACGACTTTTAAACGGCAGCAGTTTAATGAAAAACGGTCAATATCAACTGGCGCTCGACCAGTACCTTGCCGCAAAAAACCGCGAAGCAGAAGATGAACAGGCAGGGGCACGCGACCCACAAATCAACTACTTTATCGCCACAGCGTATGAAGCCTTGGGCAACAAAGAAATGGCAAAACTATATTTCGAAAAATCAACAGATCAGAAATTAAATGAGACTGGAATTGTAAGTTACTATCAGGGTTTAAGCTTTCAAAAATCAGGACAAAATGATAACGCCGTTAAATGTTTCAATGATTTGATAGAAACCGGGAACGACAAATTAAATAAAGAATCGGAAATAGATTTTTTTGCCAAATTCGGTGAAAAAGAATCGGCAAATAACCGGCTTTCAAATGCAAATTTATTGGTCGGGCTTGGTTTGAAAGGACTTGGAAAAAACAGCGAAGCGAAGAAAAAACTCCAAAAATCAGTTGAATTATCAGTTAGTAATTTGTGGGCGGGGATTGAATTAAATAATTAAGTAAAAATGAAAAAAACCAATGCCGCCCGGCTTCTCGATTCCAAATCAATCAGTTACGAACTAAGTGAATATGAAGTTGACGAAAGCGATTTAAGCGCAATAACACTTTCAAAAAAGATAGGTCAAAACATTGAACAGATTTTCAAAACGCTTGTTCTGCGAGGCGACAAAACAGGTGTTTTTGTTGCTGTAATTCCCGGAAACACGGAAGTTGATCTGAAAAAAGCTTCCAAAATATCGGGAAATAAAAATTGCATGATGGTTCAGCAAAAAGAATTGCTCCCGTTAACGGGCTACATTCGTGGTGGTTGTTCGCCTTTGGGAATGAAAAAACCTTACCCTATATATTTTCATGAAACCTGCCAGTTATTCGACTTCATTTTTGTAAGTGCCGGTCAACGCGGGTTACAACTCAAAATAAAACCTGTTGATTTAGTTAAGGTGACCGGCGCAATTGTTTGTGATTTAGTGCAGTAAAAGTATTTAAAATCAATTAGTTCTCAGAGAACCGTTCTCTTGTTGCAAATGGTAGTAAAAAACCTCAACCCTGCAAATCTGATTAAGAAGAGAACGGTTCTATAAGAAGACAATAACAAAATAATTCTAAAAACTCTTTTTTAATTCCGAAAATGAATATTACCTTTGCCGCCACTACGTGGAAAGATTTGAGATTGATTGCAACCACATGAAAAAAACGCTAAAACAATCGCATTTTTCAAAATCAATCGAGCATCCCGCAGTTTTATATTTAATGTTTAACGGCTGAATTCTTTTCAGCAAAAAATTATGGGATTATGAGTTATTTATTTACAAGTGAGTCGGTTTCAGAGGGACACCCCGATAAAGTTGCCGACCAGATTTCAGATGCAATTCTGGATAAAATTTTGGCCTTCGATCCAAATTCGAAGGTTGCCTGCGAAACTTTGGTTACTACCGGACAAGTTGTGTTGGCTGGTGAAATTAAAACCGAAACTTATATTGATGTGCAGGAAGTTGCGCGCGAGGTTATTAACCGAATTGGTTACACAAAAGCTGAATACCGTTTCGACGGCGATTCTTGCGGTGTGTTTTCAGCAATTCACGAGCAAAGCCCGGATATTAACCGGGGAGTTGTTCGCGAAGATCCAATGAACCAGGGCGCTGGCGACCAGGGGATGATGTTTGGTTATGCAAGTCGCGAAACCGACAATTTCATGCCTCTTTCGCTTGAACTTTCGCATAAACTTTTACTTGAACTGGCTGCAATTCGCCGTGAAGGAAAAGTGATGACTTATTTGCGTCCCGATTCAAAATCGCAGGTTACCATTGAATACAGCGAAGAAGGAGTTCCTACACGCATTGATACTATTGTGGTTTCAACACAACATGATGATTTTGCAAAACCTGAAAACAATTCAACTGAAGCTCAATTGAAAGCTGACGAAGTGATGCTTGCAAAAATTAAAGAGGACGTTATAAAGATTCTTGTTCCCCGTGTTTTGGCAACTTTGCCCGACCGTGTTAAAGCACTTTTCAATGATGATATTACTTACCATGTAAACCCAACCGGAAAATTTGTGATTGGCGGACCTCATGGAGACACAGGTTTAACAGGTCGTAAAATTATTGTAGATACATACGGTGGGAAAGGTGGTCACGGTGGTGGCGCTTTTTCAGGAAAAGATCCATCGAAAGTTGACCGCTCAGCGGCTTATGCAGCGCGCCACATTGCCAAAAACCTTGTAGCAGCAGGTGTTGCTGATGAAATATTGGTTCAGGTTTCATATGCAATTGGTGTTGCAAAACCGATGAATATTTTTGTTAATACCTACGGAAAATCAAATTTGAAAATTTCTGACAGCAAAATTGCAGAAAAGGTTGACCAGATTTTCGATATGCGGCCAAAAGCAATTGAAGAACGGCTGAAACTTCGCAACCCGATTTACGAAGAAACTGCAGCTTACGGGCATATGGGACGTGAGCCACAAATAATTACAAAAACATTCGAATCTCCATATTTCCCAACCTTCAAAAAGGAAGTTGAACTTTTTACCTGGGAAAAACTGGATTATGTTGATAAGGTTAAAATTGCTTTCGGAATTTAATCCGGAGGAAATATTAATAATGCACCATAAGGGCGTTGCAGCAATGTAACGCCTTTTTTTTGTTCCATTCAATTGTAACTAATTTTTGGTGTACCCGAATAAATAGTTAGTACCAAAGTTCAACTAAAAACAAATGCCATGGAAGAAAATTTAATCACAATCGTCACTCTCCCATTTTCCAAAGCTCAGATAATGAAAATGAGACTGGAATCGGAAAAAATTGATTGTATTCTTGAAGAAATCAATTTAATAGAAGGTGCGGCAGCTTCGTCTGTCAGGGTGAAAATTCTGGAAAAAGATATCGAACAGGCAATACCCGTTTTGGAAGATTTACTTGGAGCAAAACCATTTATTGAGGAAGTTAAAACCGATAAAAAAGAACGGCATATTCTGGTGCCGGTCGATTTTTCGGTACAAAGCGAAAAAGCCTGTAAAATGGCAGTTAACATTGCCGGCAGGTTAAACGTTAAATTGATTTTGATACATTGCTATATCAATCCATTGATTCACTCAATACCTTTTAGCGACATTTATGCATACGACTCGTCGTTACTGGCAAGAATGGAATATTCAGAAGAAAATGCCAATAAAGATTTCCAGATTTTCGTAACTAAACTTGCGCACGAAATCGGGAAAGAAAAGTGGAAATCAGTTTCACCTGAATTCATAATAAAATCAGGTTATCCTGAAGATGATATTCTGGCTTTTGCACAAAAACACCATTCACAGCTGATTGTTATGGGAAGCAGTGGTAAAAATGCACCGTACGGAACGCTTGGAAGTATTGCTGCCGACATTATGTATAATGCAACCATGCCGGTAATGATAGTTCCGGAAGATACTCCGGAGGAAACCCTTGACAATTTTTCAAATGTTTTATATGCAACAAATTTTGACGAGAAAGATTTTGTTTCGCTTGATAAACTGATGCTTTTATTAAAGCCATTCAATATAAAATTAAAATGCGTTCATGTAGGTCAGCCGCACGGCGATGGATGGGATATTGCACGATTGGAAGGAATGAAAGACGTACTTCATGAAAAATACAAAGGATCTGAATTTCATTGTCATTTGATTGTTGGAAGGAACATTCTTGAAGCACTTGAGAATTATATGAAAGAAGAAACAATTGACATTATTTCACTCACAACTCACAAAAGAAACATGATTACGCGTTTGTTTAACCCTAGTTTGGCAAACCGAATGGTATTTCATACAAAAACTCCGTTGCTTGTTTTTCATGGATAAAATGCCACAGTTTTTTGATTTTCACAAAGAAGTGAAAAAGAAAAGAACCGGATATTAAAATTTCTTGTCGTGAATTTCGCGTTTTAAAAAAGCGGCGGTTTGCTGAATTGTTTCTGAAACCTGATGATATTCAAAATTAAACTGTTTTGTTATTTTACTGCCATCGAACTTGTAAACAGCATTTGAGTTTGCTACAGTTTCGCGCGTAATCGCCGGACGTTTCCCGCTCATTAAACCGGTAAATTTTGCTGCCCTCCAAACAAAATTAAGAAGCAAATCGGAAGCAAAATATTTGGGCCGGGGTTTTTCCAATGCATCTGCAATCTGAAAAAATATATTTTGATAACTTAAATTTTCGGCATTTAACAGGTAACGATGGTTTTTCGCAGTTTCAAAATTTGATTTTTCCATTAGCAAAACCATAGCTTTTACCACATCCCTGACATCCACAAAACCAGTAATTCCTTTTGTATAAAATTTCAAGCCGTCCCAAATTGTTTTGAACATTTTAGCGCTACCGGTCTCCCAGTTGGCAGGTCCGAAAATAATTGACGGATTTACAATTATTGCGTCCAATCCCTCTTCAATACCGCGCCATATTTCAGTTTCAGAAAAAAATTTACTTTCAGAATAACCCGAAATTTTTTTTGATGGTATCCAGCTTGTTTCTTCTGTAATTAGTTTTCCATTTTCCAGTCGTCCCAAAGCTGCAATGGAGCTAACATGGCAAATCTTTTTCACACCATTCTCAATAGCGGCATTAACAATGTTTGCAGTGCCTTCCACATTATTTGCAATCATTTTTTTTCGTTCTTCCGGATCGAAGGAAACAATTGCCGCGCAATGATAAATTTCGGTAACACCTGCCAAAATATTTTCAAGGCCGAAATAATCCAGAATATCACCATCAACCCATTCAATCTGACTGAAAAGTTTTTCCGGATTTTCAGAATAAAAGGAAAATATTTTTAAAACCTGCCCCAAATTACTCGTCCGCCGTTTTAATGCTTTCACATATTCACCTTTTGAAGTAAGTTCAAAAAGCAAATGTGCGCCTACCAATCCTGTTCCACCCGTTACAAAAGTCATTGCGAAAAAAATTTGTCCAAATATACCAAATTTACCTCCTTATTATTTTTTTAGTAAACAAAACCCCTTTTTCAATCGTCATGTTATCTTTGACAATTCAATTAAAAAAAATAAAAAAGTGAGTTTAATAAAATCAATTTCAGGAATTCGCGGAACAATCGGGGGAAAACCCGGCGAAGGATTAAGCCCGCTGGATGTGGTAAAATTTACAGCTTCGTATGCAACCTGGGCGAAGCAAAAATCGGGTAAAGAAAAAATTAAAATAGTTGTTGGACGTGATGCGCGCATTTCGGGTCCAATGGTTAGTTCTATTGTAATTTCAACCTTGAGCGGAATGGGTTGCGATGTGGTAAATATAGGGCTGGCAACCACGCCAACTACTGAACTGGCAGTTACAGGCGAACGTGCCGATGGTGGAATTATTTTGACAGCCAGCCACAACCCGAAACAATGGAACGCACTGAAACTCCTCGGTTCGAACGGCGAATTTTTAAATGCCGCTGAAGGTGAAAAAATATTGAAAATTGCTGAAGCTGAAGATTTTGTTTTTGCTGAAGTTGATGATTTGGGCACTGTTACAGAAAAAGATTATCTCGAATATCATGTTCAACATGTTTTAAATTTGAAATTAGTTGATGTTGCTGCCATTAAAAAAGCCGGTTTTTCAGTTGCTGTTGATGCTGTAAATTCAGTTGGAGGAATAGCAATGCCTGCATTATTAAAAGCTTTGGGAATAAAAAATATTGTAGAAATTAATTGCGCGCCAACCGGCCATTTTGCGCACACACCCGAACCACTGCCTGAAAACCTTGTTGAAACTTCGAAAATAGTAAAAAACAGTGATGTTGATGTTTGTTTTGTAGTTGATCCTGATGTTGACCGGCTTGTGATTATTAATGAAGACGGAACAATGTTTAACGAAGAATATACACTTGTTGCAGTTGCCGATTATGTTCTGGGGCAAACTCCCGGAAATACAGTATCTAATTTGTCATCGAGCCGGGCTTTGCGCGATGTTACCGAAAAACATGGTTGCGTTTACAATTCATCGGCGGTGGGTGAAGTAAATGCAGTTGCAAAAATGAAAGAAACAAATGCAGTGATTGGAGGCGAAGGAAACGGAGGCGTTATTTATCCGGCAAGTCACAGTGGCAGAGATTCGCTTGTTGGTGCAGCTTTGTTTTTATCGCACCTTGCCAAAAGCGGGTTAAAATGTTCCGAACTCCGAAAAACTTATCCTGATTATTTTATTTCGAAAAATAAAATTGAACTAACTCCTGAAATTGACGTGGATGCGATACTTACCAAAATGAAGGAAAAATATTCAAACGAACAGGTTACTGATATTGATGGCGTAAAAATCGATTTTGCCGATTCGTGGGTTCACCTCCGCAAATCGAATACCGAGCCAATAATTCGTATTTATGCTGAAGCAAAATCAATGGAAAAAGCGAATGAACTTGCTGATTCGATTAAAGAAGTAATAAAATCGCTGGCAAAATAATTATGAAAATAAGCCGCTGATTCGCTGATATTGCATTCATCAAAAAAAACGTAATAACCAGCGAATCAGTGGTTAAAACTCTTTATTAACAGAAAATCATCTTCCTGGTATTGACACAGAAATTAAACAGGTGCCCAAACAAATTTTGCCGGTTTTACTAATTCCTTCAACAAAAACATGATAACGGGCAAGATCATCGGCTGTGAAAAACTCAACTTTTGCTTCTCCGTTTTCAACAACAACGTCAGGGTTCCACAATAAAGTTGGGCGTTTATCCGGGCGGGCATCATTTATATTTTCACTTCCGTATTTTGGCGAATAAAATTCACGGGGTTGCTGAAAACCAACAACCGACGGTGTAATTCGCCCATGAATAATTCTTTTCCAGTTATTCTCCCACTCGCCTTTCCCCATTTTTGTGAGAACTGCAATAACTCCGTCAGCTCCGCGCGATCCATAAATTGAAGATGAAAATCCGGATTTTAGAATCTCAATTTTGTCGATATCGCCCATCGGAATGTTTGTCATATCCGACCAATCAGTGCCAATTCCATCAACAATCAGCAAAGGATTTCGGGCTGCTCCCCTGATTCTCACTTCATCTCCGGTTACAATTACTCCGGCCACCCGTCCCTGTAAATAATCAAGAATATTAAAATACCTGTCGATATCTTCCTCCAATACCACAAGCGAAATATCAGGATCGCCATAAAGCCTGAAATGCCCGTCGCCGGTTACTTTGTTTCCAATCGCCCGAACTTCATCCAAAAGGATTCCTGATTTAACCTGATATTCGTTCTCGGCAATCTGACGGTAATAATTCTGCCGGTAAAACTTCATCGGGATATTAATATTGGCACTATTGTTTTTCAGGTCTTCAGCAGAAAAAACCGAATCAATTTTATATTGAGGGTCCAAAAAAATATCATTTCGTTTGTTACCAGAATTTGTTTGGGCATTTATCATTATCCGCGCCTTATCTTTTAAATAAAGCTTGTCGAAGCCAAAATTCCCGTTTTGGTCGGTTCTTGTTTCTTCAAATAAAAAACTTCCCGAAAATGGACCAATTACTACTTTCCCGTCATCAACAGGTTTTCCGCCCCACTGCTTTACAACTTTCCCTTTTATCGAAAGTCCATAATCAGCCCAGCCAGGTAAAACCGTGCCGCGATATTTTTCAAGATCATTCCAGTAATAACTCCTCCAGCCATTTACCATCATCACCAAATCGAGTTTTTCTTCTGCGTAAATATCATTTTCATCAATAAAAAAGGAAGCCGGCGATTCAATCGCGCCTTTCAGCTCCGAGTCGAGCAACAGATAACTTTCTATAGTTTGGTTATTTCCGGTTGAACTAAAATAATCTTCATTTATTACGGAAACCGAAAGATTTGAAACAATTGTATCTGTAGGAGAAAGAAGTGAATAAACATTTATTTTAACCTTTTCACGGGTTTTAAAATCATCCTTATTTATTTCCAACCGAATTGCTTTGTCGTCCCTGTTTTTAACAAAAATCAACCGTTCGGCAACTGTATTGTTTTGCTCGTCGAGTACTGTAATTTTCGATATTCCCAACGGAAACAAACCTTTGAATAAACGCTGCGCATCCTGAAATTCTTTCATTGTAATTTGTGAATAGAAAAGCTCTGTTCCTTTGTGTGATGCCCGGATTATATAGTTTTGCGGAACAGTGATTTTAAGGTTGCGGGTTAAAGTAAATAACAGGTAATTTCCATCGGGTTTGTAATGCAGGGAAATACCATCGGGTTTGGCTGGTTCAAACTGATAATTAAAAGCGGGATAATCATCAATCAATGCAAAATAGTTTTTCCCTTCCTGCGGCATCATAATAAACTTACCCATCCCTTTGTAATTGGTTCTAAACGAAACTACTGCTTCACCTGTTTCGTCAACTACTTTTCCTTTTACCGAAATCCCTTTCCCTTTTTCGTCGATTGCTTTAAAAGCAATATGATTGATTGCATTCAGAACAAAATTTCCACCTTCAGGCAAAAACGCAACATCAATTTTCGCAGGGGCTGAATCATTATCATCGTTTGCAATTTCCGTTGAATTTTTCAACCCTGAAATCACAATCTTTTTATGAAAAAAACTCTCTTCGCCAAAATTTTCGAGGTATTTTGTATATGCCCGAATGGTGTAAGTTCCGTCGCCAATTTCAAGCGGCAATTGAAAATCTCCGTGCGCAGTCCCGTTTTTTGATAACAACAACCTGCTGGCAATCAATTTTCCCGAATCAGAAATAAGTTGAACATAAATATTTTTGTAGCCCGGAATAAGTTTGTTATTAATTCCGCTAACCAGGTATGATTTAAACCAGACATTGTCGCCCGGCGCAAACAATTCGCGGTCGATGTGGAGATAAACTTTTTCGTAAATGATTGAATTTGAAGTGTCAATTGAATCATTTTCAAAAGCATAACAAAGCCCCGAAAAAAAAACAATAAATACCAATGCAAAATGAAATCGTTTCATTATCAAATATTTTGATCGTTTTACTGTAAATATACAAAATACAGTCCTCCTATTGAAACGAATTCCCGGAGAAAAATAATCGGATTAACGAAGTTATTTATCAGAGTGCATTGGCTTCAATAAGCACAGGTACTTTAATTTTCATTACCGATTGAATATCATAACTTGACTCACCTGTAACTACAAATTTAAATCTCCCTGTTTTATTTTGCTTGAGCAGAATAATAAACTGATTAACCCATTCTTTATCTGTAATTTCTATAATTCCATTTGCTGCGTTCAATTCGGTTGTGATATTAAATCCTGTTGTTCCTGCATTTGGATCAACACCGTACATTAACTTGCAGTTTGAGATTTTACCGCCTGACGGCACATCTACAATCTGGATTTTGCTCACACCACTAACAATAATATCATCAATTTTATTAACATAATCAGCAATGTCATCATTGTCAGATAACGAAAATGTTGCATTCCCGCCAAACTGGAATGCAGTTGTTGCCAAATTGCCGGATTTAGCTACCAATGCAGACTGACCAGTACTTTCAACCGGAATTTCAAAACTCAAATCTGTTTCAATATCTACAGCTGTAGCGTCCTTTATTTTATCGCACGAAACAGAAAATGCAAAAATTGCCATTAGCATTAAACAGAGGTAATTTTTCATAATAATTAATTTTATAATTGTATAGGTTTTGTAAATCAGCGCTTAAGATACGAAAAAAAGTTATTAACAAGTTTCAGTTTGATTGTTTTTTTAGTTCAATCAAATCAATTTGAAAATATTAAATTTGAAAAAAACGATTTAAAATGAAACAAATTTTACTTTTTGCCATCATGCTTTTCACCATTATTTCATGCAAAAAACAAGTTATATTTAATTCTGAAACTATTTCCCGGGCAGTTGAAAACGGGAAACAGGCAAACGAAGGCTTTTCGCGCAGTTTAAAATTTGTTGATGGTTGGTTAACCAAAACCGACAGCGCAAGCGGGTTGATACCAACAAACCTGACGAGCGCAAAAGATGTGTGGGAACCTCATAACTCGGCTGCCGA
>DAOPKR010000059.1:9255-12244 GCA_035391305.1 Draconibacterium sp. | reverse complement strand
CAACAAACCTGACGAGCGCAAAAGATGTGTGGGAACCTCATAACTCGGCTGCCGATAACTATGCTTTTATGGTTCTGACTGCTTTCTTGCTCGATAAAAATCTGTACAACGGGGAAATGCTTGAAATGCTTAAAACCGAGAAAAAATTGACTTCACGTGTAAAAACATTACCTGATGTTTACTCTTTTTCCAAAATGAATTTCCGGTTGGACGAACTCAAAATGAGCCAAATTATTTTTGGAACCTCAGAATATATAAAAGATGGTTTGATACCCTTAACCGAATATATTGGAAAATCGCCATGGCAGGACCGAATGATGGAAATGCTTGATGATTTGCAGGAATTTATGGGAAATCCGAAAGATTTGGAAACACTTTTCAAAGACAGACAGGCATCAATTGAAGAAGTTAACGGAGAAATGCTGCAAACACTTTCGCGTATTTACTGGATGACCGGCAATGAGAAATATCTGGATTGGGCTGTTAAAATTGGCGATTACTATTTACTTGGCGAACGTGATCTTTCACAAATAGATTATCTCAGGATACGCGATCATGGTTGCGAAATTATTGGGGGATTAAGTGAATTATATGTCACGTTGCATTTTGCAAATCCCGCGAAAAAGGAACTTTACAAAGCGCCCTATTACAAAATATTCGACCGGGTACTTGAAGTTGGCAGAAATGATGACGGATTGTTTTACAACGCCATTAATCCGAAAACCGGCGAAATAGTTGATGAAAAAATAGTTGACAACTGGGGATATGTTTTTGATGCATATTATTCGGTTTGGCTTGTCGATAAAAAGGAGGAATATCGTGAAGCTGTGTTGAATGGGTTTAAAAACCTGAACGAGAAATACCGGAATTATGCCTGGGAAGGTACAAGTCATGACGGTTACGCTGATGCGTTGGAAAGCGGAATAAATTTATTTAACCGCGAACCGGAACCAAAACTTAAAAGCTGGATAGACAGTGAAATGCAGGTAATGTTTGCGAAACAGCAACCCGATGGAATTATTGAAGGCTGGCACGGCGACGGAAATTTTGCCCGGACCGCAATTATGTACAGCCTTTGGAAATCACAGGGAGCTACTATTCAACCCTGGCGTAGTGATTTAATTATAGGTGCCGAAAAACACGGTGGTCAAACCTATTTCGTTTTAACAGCCGAAAAAGAGTGGGAAGGAAAACTCCTTTTTGATGCACAACGTCATAAAACTATTTTGAAATTACCCATCGATTATCCGCGAATTAACCAGTTTCCGGAGTGGTTTACTGCAGAAGCAGGAAAAGAATATGCAATTGTTTCATCTCAAAAAGAACTTTCGGGAAATTACACCGGACAAAAGTTGCTGGATGGAATTTTTATTCAGTTAAAACCAAATGAACAACTTGTAATTTCAGTTAACTAATCCGGAAAATTTAAAAAGTGTGTTTTTCATTAATTTAGCGAAACCAAAAACCAAAAGAGTTTATCAAATGAAACCAAAATTCCTGCTACCATTCTTCGTTTTCCTCCTTTTTATTTCATGTGAAAAACAACCATTAAAAACTATTGATTTGTCCGGTGAATGGCAATTCCAAATAGATCCGAATGACACCGGCGAAAAAGAAAAATGGTTTGAAACCAACTTCTCTGAAACAGTTCAACTACCTGGTTCAATGGTTGAAAACGGGAAAGGTTTTGATATTACACTTGATACAAAATGGACAGGCGGTGTTCGAAACCCGGAATGGTACAACGACCCAAATTATGCTCCATACCACGATTCTACTAATATTCGATTTCCCTACTGGCTGCAGCCGCTTAAAAAATATACAGGTGCAGCGTGGTACAAAAAAGCAATAAAAATTCCTGAAAACTGGTCTGACAAAACGATTTGGTTAAATCTGGAACGGGTTCACTGGGAATCAAAAGTCTGGATAAACAAACAGGAGGCAGGGATGCAGAACAGTTTGGCAACAGCTCATCAATACAACATTACCTCATTTTTAAACCCGGGGGAAAACACAATCACTATTTGTGTTGATAACCGCACAAAAACGGTTGACGTGGGGCATGATTCACACAGCATTTCAGACCATACACAATCGAACTGGAATGGTATTGTTGGCGATATTTCACTTCAGGAAAAGGGTAAAATTTATTTCGAAAATGTTGAAGTTTTTCCTGACATTCAAAATAAAACAGTTGAAATCCGCGCAACAGTTTTTAATTCTGAACCAGAGGAAAAAACAGTAAAAATTCCGGTTTATGCCAAACTCAAAAATTCGAAGATTAACACTAAAGCAAAAACATTCAAATTTGAGGTTTCACCAGGCGGGAATATTGTAAAAATGAATTACCCGCTTGGAGAAAATGCTGAACTATGGGACGAGTTTAATCCCAATGTTTATCAACTTTCATTGCGACTAAAATCAAATGGTTCATCCGATTTTTATTCCACCGATTTTGGCTTACGCAATTTCAAGGTTGATGGAACACGGTTTGCTGTAAATGGTCGCCCGGTTTTTTTACGTGGAACTTTAGAGTGCGCCATTTTCCCGTTAACGGGTTATCCTCCAACTGAAAATGCAGGTTGGATAAAAGTTTTTTCAGCCGTAAAAGCACACGGTTTAAATCATGTCCGGTTTCATTCGTGGTGCCCACCCGACGCAGCTTTCCGTGTGGCCGACAGTATGGGGGTTTATCTTCAGATTGAATGTTCGTCGTGGGCAAACAGCACAACAAGTTTAGGAAGTGGAGAACCTATTGATACATATATTTGGGACGAAAGTAAACGTATTGTAAAAGCTTATGGAAACCATCCTTCGTTTGTAATGATGGCGTATGGAAACGAACCGGGCGGACCAAAATACACTGAGTTTTTAACCAAATTTGTATCGTATTGGAAAGAAACAGATTCTCGCAGGGTTTACACAAGCGGTGCCGGCTGGCCGGTAATTGCAGTTAATGATTACCACGATATTCCACAACCCCGGATTC
>DAOPKR010000059.1:1326-9155 GCA_035391305.1 Draconibacterium sp. | reverse complement strand
GGCTGGCCGGTAATTGCAGTTAATGATTACCACGATATTCCACAACCCCGGATTCAGGGTTGGGGCGAAGAGTTGCGCAGTATCATCAATGCAGAACCACCAAAAACTGATTTCGATTGGAGAAACAAAGTCCCCGGAGACGGGATTCCGGTTGTGAGCCATGAAATTGGACAGTGGTGTGTTTACCCAAATTTCAAAGAGATTAAAAAATATACCGGGGTTTTGAAACCACGTAACTTTGAAATTTTTCAGGAAAGTTTGAACGCCCACCACATGGGAGAACTGGCCGACAGTTTTTTGCTGGCATCGGGAAAACTACAGGCTCTTTGTTACAAAGCCGATATTGAAGCAGCCCTGAAAACCCCAGGTTTTGCAGGTTTTCAGCTACTTGATTTGCATGATTTCCCGGGACAGGGTACTGCGCTTGTAGGAGTTTTAGACCCGTTTTGGGAAGAAAAAGGATATGTTTCTCCTGAAGAATACAGCAGATTTTGCAACCAAACAGTTCCCTTGGCAAGGCTCGAAAAACGTATTTTTGTTGAAGGTGATACTTTAACTGCCAAAATTGAAGTGGCTCATTTTGGAGAAAAACCCCTAAACGAAAATCCTCAGTGGAAACTCTTTCAAAATGAAAAAACAGTTGCTGAAGGAACACTCGGGCAACAGGAAATTGCAATTGGAAATAACATTGACTTGGGTGTAATAACTTATCAGTTTCAAAAAGAAAACCTGCCACGGAAAATGACTTTGGAAGTTTCTGTCGGCAATTTTTCAAATTCGTGGGATATTTGGGTTTATCCTGAAAATCTGACGACAGAATCAAAAGAAATACAGGTAGTCGAAAAACTCACTCCTTCAACAATTAACTTTTTAAAAGATGGAGGAAAAGTATTGCTCAGCCTTGGAAAAGGAAAAGTATCGCCGGAAATGGGAGGAAAAGTTGGGGTTGGGTTTTCAAGCATCTTCTGGAACACTGCGTGGACTGGTGGCCAAAAACCGCACACACTGGGAATTTTGTGCAATCCGAAACACCCGGCTTTGGAACTTTTTCCAACCGAATATCATTCCAACTGGCAGTGGTGGGATGCAATGAGCCACTGCGATGCAATTCAACTCGACTCATTCCCTGTTGAACTAAGACCAATTGTACAAATTATTGACGACTGGGTGAGCAACCGAAAACTGGCGTTGCTGTTTGAAGCCAAAGTTGGAAAAGGAAGTATTTTGGTAAGCGGCGCCGATTTGTCAAATAATCTGGAGAATCGTCCGGAAACCGGTCAACTTAAAATGAGTTTACTGAAATATATGGCAAGCGAAAAATTCAATCCGTCAACTGAATTATCAATAAATCAAATCCAAAAAATTATCTACTAAAATGAAAAATTCAATCACATTAATATTTTTATTTGCTGCAATCTCATCTTTTGCATTAAAACCATCCGATCCAAAAGCAACGCCCGAAACAGTTAATTTGTATAAAAACCTCCTGAAACTTCAGCAAAAAGGAATAATGTTTGGCCACCAGGACGATCTTGCTTATGGACATGGCTGGGTTTATGAAGAAGGCCGGTCGGATGTGAAAGATGCTTGTGGCGATTACCCTGCAGTTTATGGTTGGGAGTTGGGGCATTTGGAATTGGGTGATGCTTATAGTTTGGATTCAGTTCATTTCGAAAAAATACAGGCCTGGATAAAAACGGTTTACAAACGCGGCGGTGTAAATACAATTTCTTGGCATTTGCGAAATCCCTTAACCGGAGGTTCTTCGTGGGATGTTTCTTCAAAAGAAGTGGTAAAATCGATACTTCCCGGCGGCGAAAAACACGAACTTTTCAAGGCCTATTTAGACAAACTTGCTGGTTTTTTGCTCGCCCTAAAAACTGATGAAGGAATTTTCATTCCTGTACTTTTCCGCCCGTTTCACGAACACACAGGGAGCTGGTTCTGGTGGGGAAAAAATCTTTGTTCTGTAGAAGAATACAAAGCACTTTGGCGATTTACAGTTTCTTATTTGCAAAACGAAAAAAATATACACCACCTAATTTACACCTACTCCACCGATCGGTTTAAAACTGCCGGAGAATATTTGGAACGCTACCCCGGTGATGATATCATCGATATTCTGGGTTTTGATTTGTACGACCGTGGGGCTGATTATCCCGACGTTTTGAAAAATTGCCTTGAAACAGTTACTAACCTGGCAAAGAAAAAAGGGAAAATTGCAACCGTCAGCGAATCGGGTGGCCCAATTTCCAAAAACACTGAATGGTGGAGCATGGTTTTAAAAACAATTCAGCCCTTTCAATTCTCTTACTTTCTTGTGTGGAGAAATCCCTGGCAACCGGCAAGTCATGGAGCATTTGCTCCTTATAAAAACAGTCCCGACTCAGGTGATTTCGTAAAGTTTTATAATGATCCAAAAACATTGTTTCAGAGAGAAGTTGGAAAGGAAAAGCTTTATGATTAAAGCAATATTTTACTGTGAAACGAAAGAGAAGAAATCTGGAAATTACAAACGCATAATCAGTAACTTTCAGAAAGTAAATTAGGGTAACTTTTATTTAGCCTGTCAAAACTGATATTAAAAAAATAAGTTGTAAAGACCGGACTTGAAACGATGTCCGCCAGTTACCGGGTATGAGAACCACAAGCCGCTCTCGCCTTTGGCAAGACACACCTCCTCAATATTTTTACATTTTATTTTAATAGAATTTTGAAGCAGAATATTTCATGAACTGTTATTCAAAGCGGCAAGTCAGGATGCGCTTCAGATATAAAATAAAAGGAGAGCTGAATAATCAACTCTCCTTTATTGTAGCGGGGACCGGACTTGAACCGATGACCTTTGGGTTATGAGCCCAACGAGCTGCCAACTGCTCCACCCCGCAATATATTTTTATTTCAATGAAATGTCTTCTGTAACGGGGTGCAAATATAACTACTTTTCGTTAATATCCAAAACCAAGGGAAATTTCCATTATAATTTAACAATTTTGTTGAACCCGATTCTCATCATTTTTTTTTACATTTATCACAGTTTAATACCAACTAAATTTGTAAAGTCATTTATATCAATAAAATAAATTATTTCAAATTAAAAAAAGCAAGATGAATAAAAGTCAGTCACGAAGGAATTTTATCAGGAATACTGCGGCAGCAACCGCTGTAATTTCGATTCCGAGCATAATCCCTGCTCATGCTTTTGGCGCCAACGACCGCATAAATGCAGCAGTTTTGGGAGTTAACGGACGGGGGAAGAGTCATATCTCAAGTTTTATGGTGCAGGACAATGTACAAATAACACATTTATGCGACCCCGATTTAAATGTTCTGAAACAACGGCAAAAAGATTTTAAAGACAAGTACAGCAAGGATGTTGCATTGGAACAGGATCTTCGCAGGATTTATGACAATAAAGATATTGATGTTGTAAGTATAGCAACTCCGAATCACTGGCATTCTCTTGCTGTAATCTGGGCTTGTCAGGCAGGAAAAGATTGTTATGTTGAAAAACCAGGTTCGCACAATATTTACGAAGGCCGTAAAATGGTTGAAGCAGCTGAGAAATATGAAAGGATTGTTCAACACGGGGTACAGTTGCGGAGTTCACCGTCAGTTCGTGAAGCTGTAAAAATGATGCACGACGGTTATATAGGAAAGGTTTATATGGCACGTGGTCTTGTTTTCCGTTGGAGGGGCGATATTGGCAACAAAGGATTTGAACCTGTGCCAGAAGGACTTGATTATGATTTATGGGTTGGACCGGCAGCAAAAAGGCCATTCAGCCGTAACATTGTACATTACAACTGGCACTGGACTTTTGAATATGGCAATGGCGATGTTGGCAACCAGGGAATCCACGAAACCGATTTATGCATGTGGGGATTAAATGTTGGTTTGCCAACAAAAATCACTTCCATGGGAGGAAAATTTCTTTTTGACGATGCTAAAGAAACACCTGAAGTGCTTTCTTCAATTTATCATTATCCAGAGGAAGATAAAATCATTCAGTTTGAAGTTCGCCCATGGTGTACAAATACCGAAGAAGGTGTAACTGTTGGTAATATTTTCTATGGCGAAAAAGGAATTCTTGTTGTTGATGGCTACGACAAGTACCAGTTTTACATGGGACAAAAACGTGAAAAAGACAAAGGCGGAGATGATGGTTCTATTGCAAAATCAGAAATGGAACGCGGTGATGGCGGTACTGACGGACATTTTAAAAACTGGATTAAAGCTGTTCGTGCACACGATAAAACAATCCTGAACGGACCTGTTGAGACAGCACATCTGGCATCAGGCTTGGCACACTTGGGTAATATTGCTTATCGCACAGGCAGGGTGTTGACTTTTGATCCGGCTTCAGAGAAATTTGTGAACGATCCGGAAGCAGACAAATTGCTTACCCGCAATTATCGCCCGGGATTTGTTGTGCCTGATATTGTATAAAAAAAGATAATAGGATATAGAAAATGCTCTGGAAACAGGGCATTTTTAATTTATAGATATCGGTATCTGCAGCCATTTTTCAAGTTTTTCCTTTACTTGTTTTTTCTGATCAGCCGGTAGATTATTTATGCGTGTTGAATGGCTTCCTCCGGGTTTTACAATTTTCAGCAGGTTATCTTTATTCTGAATCTCAAACCCCGATGCCGACCACGGATCATATTCGCCATAAATAAAAAGAATTTCTGAATCAGTAGTTTTCATAAATCTTTTCACCTGTAAAGCTGTCGATTTATCATATTCTATTTTCAATCCATCAGGAAGAAATATTTTACTTAGATAGTTTTTTGAACTTTTTATTGAAAGGTATTTTTTCAATGGTTTCGTATCATATCCGTAATAACCCAATTCCTTTGCCGCCTGAACAAAAAACGATTTTGTATTTTCCATGCCGCTTATTGAAAAATACGATGGCCCGGGAACTTCCATTAAGAATTTGAAACATTCATCAAGACTGTCGCTTTCAGAGGGTATATCTTTGGGCGATTTGCCCCACTGCCAGAATGCAAAAGGGAACTCAAGCACTGTATAATCCAAAACTTCATTCGTTGAGATACGATATTCGAAACCTTTTTCCTTTGAATATTCAGCCAATTCAGGAACTAGCAATTTTCGGTTTTTCAAAATACGAAGCTGGAAATCCAAAATTTTTTGCCTGTCTTCAACAGTGCCCGGTTTATTTTTAATAAATGGTTCGTGGCGGCCGTCTTCAACACCAAAATTAAGTGGCGCAACATATGCAACCGTAACATCAACATCGTGAGGATAAAACGCCCGGTGATTAACTGCCGTTTGCCCTCCCTTGCTAATACCGGTATTAATCCATTTTCCCGAGTAATATTTTTTGAACAACTCAACTACAGCATGGTGATCACCTTCTGCATTTGTAACGGTTAAATAATCCCAATTTACAGGGCTTGGCCACGATTTGCCAAAGTAACGGTGTTCAACACAAATTTGGTTTGAATTTAACATTGGACTTAGTTCGTTGATATATCGCGGGTTGGCAGCATACTCTGCTCCATATCCTTCGGTAATCAGCAAAACTGCATTTTCCTTTCCTTTATCGGCTACAAAAACCCGCTGAAGAAAAAAACCTTTTGTTGTGTCTGCATGATCCAATGGCTGGCGAATCATAATTTCCCAGGTTTCATTAAAAAAATTATTGCCGGTAATTTTTTCAATTGACTTTATTTCGGGTTGAGATTCTAAAAATTGTGATAACCGGGCAACTGAAACAATTGAAATTAGCAGGGAAATTAAAAGAAGCTGGAGCTTTTTCATGCAATTATTATATAAAGGTTTGTTTTTTTACTTTTGGCGAAAATAGGAAAGAATTTCGCCAATAAACCAAATTAATTTTATGATGCAGTTAAAAATAATGTTTACCATAATAATTACCGCATTAACACATTCCGGTTTTTCGCAAAACCTGCCGATAGTTGCAATTGAAACAACTTTAGGAACAATTTTTTGTGAAATAGATACCATTCATGCACCTGTTACTGCAACTAATTTCCTGAGCCATATTCAAAAAAACACTTATAAAAATGCTGTTTTTTACAGAGTCGTCAGAACAGATAATCAACCGGATAATCAGATAAAAATTGAAGTAATCCAGGGCGGGTTGTATGCCGATGAAGAAATTGACAAAATAAAACCAATCATTCACGAAACTACAAAAAAGACAGGATTAAAACATTTAAACGGAACCATTTCAATGGCACGAAATGAACCAGGAACTGCATCGACAGAGTTTTTTATTTGTGTTGGCAATCAACCCAAACTTGATTTTGAAGGCAAAAGAAATCCTGATGGCCAGGGTTTTGCAGCTTTTGGGAAAGTGACTGAAGGAATGGAAGTTGTTCGGGAGATTCAAATTCAAAAAGACAAAAATCAGTATTTGGTTGAACCTGTCAGGATTATAAAAATAGAGACGGTAAAATAAAAGGGAATATCAAAACTGACATCCCCTTAAATTTTAAGTCTGAATTTTTTATGAGTTGTGTTAATGCTCGTCTTCAACAAAACCTGTTTTTCGGGTACCGACTGCCTGATAAACCACGCCAGGTTCGTCGCTAAATTTAATTTCAAAAGAAATTTTATCGGTAACCACACCTGAAGTTGAAAGACCTGCTCCTTTTTCAATTTTTCCGTTTAAAACCTCAACTGAAACATCGGTATTCAAATTTGTCAATCCAGTTCCACCAAAAGTAAGATTTGCAACATTAACCGGACATTTAAACTTAATGCCTTTCCAGTTTCCTTTATCCCAAATCCACATTTCAGTAGCAATATCATCGGCTGTATTAAAAGTCAGCACTTTTAAATATCCTGTTTCATAATCAGTTGCCGAAAACTTTATCCACCATTCGCCGGCAGCATCAACTACCTGTGAATTAATTTGTTCGTAATCTTCTTTTTGATCGCATGAATTAAGAATTATACTCACAAATGCCAGCATATATATCAGATATTTCTTCATAATAACATTTTATTTTAAGGTTAATTGAGCTTCAAAACTAAATCCATCTTCAAACACGGCGGTATAGGTTAAAACATTATTTGCC
This sequence comes from Draconibacterium sp., assembly GCA_035391305.1. Lineage (GTDB taxonomy): Bacteria > Bacteroidota > Bacteroidia > Bacteroidales > Prolixibacteraceae > Draconibacterium. Next base: position 2,079 of record DAOPKR010000059.1, on the reverse strand, counting down.
GCATCGAATACGAAATTTTGACCAAAAACGTCTTCTCCGAAACCGGGTGCATTACCAAGTTCGCTTCTCATAACACCATTTTCATTTATAACCAAAATTGCAGGAGCAGCTGTAGAAGGACCGTAACCTACATATTGATCATAGTAACCTGCAAGCAAATCGCTAATCTGGTAAACCCCGGGCGCTAATTTTGCAATTTGAACAGTGCCCCCTACTCCTCTGTTTACCCTGATCCCGTCGTAAGTTCCCGAAGGCAATTCAAAAATGTCATATCCTGTATAACTTACAATGCTAACCCTGCGGCTAATATAGAAATCATAACCTTCTGAATTTGTAACCTTATACTGAAGTTTATAAGAACCTGTAACATCTACATTTACAGAATTCAAAACTTCGTAAGTAAGTTCGGTTGTATCACCGTTTGCAATTTCCATGGCATGAATACCCGGATCAACAAAGGGTGTCCCTTTAAAAAGTACCATTGGATTGCTACCGATTAATTCCATAACCGGAGCCGGTGTTTCTTTGGTAATGAAACTGTCATAATCCTTCTCGCATGAAGAGAGAAAAACCATAGCAGCCAGTATTAAAATTGAATATATTATTTTCATCTCATTATAATTTTTAATTTTTCCACCATACTTTTTGCAATATCACGTCGGCATCCGTCAAACTTCTATATTCGGCGGCATTCGAATTAAAATTCAATTCACTGTCGGGATAAGGGAATCTTCGTGGCAAAACTCCGCCTGA
>DAOPKR010000059.1:0-1226 GCA_035391305.1 Draconibacterium sp. | reverse complement strand
AAATTGGTTACAGCAACGTCTTTATCAAGCAAATAAATATTTTCAGCTTCCAAATCGGCAATCAATTTTGTGATTTCGGTTGTTGCAAATGCTGAATTGGCATCAAACTGCCGCAGCAAAATTCTTAAGCGCAATGAATTTGCAAACGCTTTCCAGTCTTCAAGTTCTCCTCCAAAAATTATATCGTTTGCTTCGTACAATTCCGGAACAAAAGAATTGAAATCTTTATCCAATGCATCTACCAGCAAAGCATAAATGTCAGCATAAACATCTTCACCCTTGTCAACAACAGGATTCAATTTTTCGGCACCAAGAAATGCCTCGGAATACGGAACATTTCCGTACAAATCAACCAAATACTGAAAACCGTAGGCTTTAATAACTGCACCCATTAAATAAGCCCCCCAATTTTCATTTGCTTCCACTTTCTTCAGGAAGATTTCATTGTCGCTCAGCCCATCAACAAACATTGCACGGTAAGAGCGGTCGATTACGTTTGTGTTGCTGCTTATTGCATAAGATTCGTAAATTTTATACTGCGAAGAAGTATTATTCTGAGCCCAGTGCTGCGACCAGAACGAACCAATTAAACCCCAATCGGCACAATATACATTCGTAACCGCCGCAATTGACGAAGTTAAAAGCAATTCATCCGAAACATCAGTCGGATAGTTTGGATCTTTATTAACGTCCAGAAAATTATCACAGGAAGATAAAAACAGGACAACGCAAAATATTATAGATAACTTTTTCATTCTGAATTCTATTTAAAAGGTTAAATCCAATTTCAAACCATAAGTACGAACTCCCGGAGCCCCGTTAAATTCGCCGAACAATCCTTCAATGTCATTGTCCCAGGTAGTTGTTTCAGGATCGACAAAACTGTTTTTTGCCGGAGTCCACAAGAATAAATTTCTACCAAAAACTGAAAGATTGGCCGATGAAAGGAATGTACGTTCAAGCATCGAATTTCCAAAACGGTAGGAAAGCGAAACTTCTCTGAGTTTTATAAAAGTGCGTGGAATGAGTCTTGAACTTTCAATAGGTTTATTTGTATTTGCCGAGTAGTATTCGTGCCAGTTATCGACAACCGGTGTTGTATTTTCGACATATCCGGTTACATTTCCTTCTGCATCTTTTACTTCGGTTACAGTATTTGGAATAATCCACGGCCGCCTGTCATTGGTGGTTGATTGTTCATTATTTCCCGACCAGAAAGTAGCACC
>DAOPKR010000058.1:21090-26390 GCA_035391305.1 Draconibacterium sp. | reverse complement strand
CACATTGTTCCTTAATATCAATTACCCATTCTTTTTTCATTGGTCTGGCTTTTAACCCGCTTTCTCCGCCAACAATTACCCAATCAATTTTTTCGAGATTCATTTTACCTATTGGTCCGATAAGTGGTTCGCAGGATAAAAATTTGGTTCTGGCACCGGTTTGAGAAAGTAAGTCGATTCGGTTTTTATTCCAGTCATTTTCTACTGACACTCCCATCCAAATGTTATGTGACCAATTCAATAATCCTTCTCTGTCATAGTAAAGTAATACATCAGCTCTTTTGGTTAAAACCTGAAAAACGTGTTGCGGATTATCTTTCATAACCCTAAATACCCGTTGGATAAATTCAACAGGGATTTTTTCATGAAAAAGATCACTCATTGAATTTACAAAAACAACTTTTGGTTTTTTCCATGTAAAAGGTTCGTTCAGCGTATCAGGGTGTATGTGCACATTAAATCCGTCAGCATATTTTTCTACTCCCATCGCCTTCAATCTTTTGCTGAAAGTTGCAGCATAACAATTTTTGCAACCTTCCGATATTTTTGTGCATCCGGTTACCGGATTCCACGTCATCTCTGTCCATTCTATACTTGATTGTGCCATACTATACTGGTTTTATTATTTCCTTAGCAATTCTAACAGCGTTTTTATTATTTGATGCGAAAATAAAATGAAATATAGTGACATTTTTAGAGTTTTCGAGTGTCAATGGTTTTTCCATAACGTGATCCCATATTGTTTTTAATTGTTTTATATACACATTAACAATTTTTTCGATAGGATCCAGTACCTTATTAACTAATTCAATCTGGTCTCCGAAAAGAGTTTGATGATTCGACTTTACATAGAATTCGTTTCGAATTTCATCCTCTGTTAAACCAAAAAAACTTTCTAATTTTTTGATATGAGTTATTTCTCCTTTTCTGTCTAATAATCTATTTACGACTACACCAGTGGGAACTAAAATCCAAATATCACTTCGAGTATCTTTCAGTTGTTTAATGCTTTCCCAGCTAATTTGCATTCCAAAAGGATCCAATAAAATAAGGGCGGCATATTTATTCTGTTTTAAAGATTCAGCTAATCTTTTGAGTTGCTCATTACAGTCACCTGTGCGAAACACTAACTTTTTACCTTTGGATTCAGGTAAAGTGTTAAGTTTTTTTTGTAATTCATCAAGTGCCTTATTATTCATATCTATGAAGTAATAATAGTCAAAGGAGAGATTATCTTTCAAACTAATTACTCGTTCAGCAGCACCTTTATAAACAGACTCTTCTTCTTCTGTTAAGTGTAATTGAGTATATAATTCTGAGTTTTTATGTTTATTTCTTGATCCTGACCCGGCAAAACCGTCGAAATATATTGTCTTCAAAAACGTTCGTTTTTTCATAATAGTCAAATATGACCATACATATTTTGCGAAGGCATCCAATTTCCTTTTTGTCCAAACACCTCCCCAATATGAATTTGGCTCTTTTAAAATTTGGTCTTGATTCATAGCGAAACTAATTTGATTAATCTTTGATTTTTAAACTCTACATAAATATTCCTATTTATTAAGTAATGGGGTGGCAATCCTACGCTGCGAATCTTTTCTGAGTGTCACCGGGTTTTCGAATGCTAAAAGTAGTTGAAAACATTATAAAAAACAATGGGTTACATAGTTTTTACAAATTACTCGCCAACCTGCTTCTCCCTTGCCTAACGAGGGGTATGCTGTCAGTCGATTGCATTGACATTTAGAAACAATATGTATTTACACCACTCGCACCATTTTATAACCTGTGCATTGCCTGACAGGACAGTATCTTTTAAAATTTGTTATTTCAAAACAACACACGGATTTGGAAATCCGCGCTGGCGGAGTTTGGTAATCAAAACTCAAAATAAAGTTATATAAAAAATACTGTGCAAATAGAATTAAGTTGGATTGATTTATTTTGCCGGAATCGTTAAAATTAGCCAATGCTTTTTGTATTTTCGGATAAAATAAAACAAAAACCAAAATAAACCATGAAAGTCAACTTCCGGTATTTGCTCACTATCTCGCTGGTTACCGCACTGGGCGGCCTTCTCTTCGGTTTTGATATTTCAGTAATCTCGGGAACGATCCCCTTTCTTCAGGAAGTTTTTGGATTAAATGAAACCATGAAAGGCTGGGTTGTGAGCAGCGCTTTAATAGGGTGCATTTTAGGGGCCAGTTATGCCGGAAGACTGGGTGATATATTTGGCCGTAAAAAAATCCTCCTTGTTGTTAGCGTTTTGTTTGGCATTTCAGCTATCGGCAGCGGTGTTGCCAACTCTATTACAACATTTGTTTTTTACCGTATTCTGGGAGGACTTGCAGTTGGGGGCGCATCAGTTCTGGCGCCTGTGTATATTGCCGAAGTTTCTCCGGCTCATTTAAGGGGCCGGATGGTTTCGCTCAATCAACTCACAATAGTTTTGGGTATTTCCATGGCCTACTATTCAAATTACTTTTTACTGGGCATCGGAGAAAATGCATGGCGCTGGATGTTTGCCGCCGAAGCCGTACCCTCCCTGTTCTTCTTTTTTGCATTGTTTATTGTGCCCGAAAGTCCACGCTGGCTTGTTGCCCGAAACGATGAAACAAAAGCCCGCTTTGTTTTGGAGAAGGTTGCAGGTTCCGATTTTGCCAGTTTCGAACTGAGTGAAATAAAAGCTTCTTTGGCAGGAAAAGAAAAAAAGGGAACTTTAAAAGATGTTTTTAAAAAGAAATATTCCCTCATTTTATTTTTTGGGGTTTTTCTTGCTGTTTTCCAGCAATGGTCGGGCATAAACGTAATCTTCTTTTATGCTCCCGATATCTTTGCAAAAGCAAATCTTGGTGTCGATGCGGCACTCTTTCAAACTACTTTAATCGGACTGATGAATATTGCTTTTACCATTCTCGCCATGCGGGTTATCGATAAAATGGGCCGTAAAAAACTAATGCTGATTGGCGCAGCAGGCATGGTAATCTGTTATTTCGTTATTGGTTATTTATTTATGACTGGCAGAACGGATGACTGGATGCTCTTAACTTTTATAATCATAACACCGGCGTTTTTTGCCTTCGGACTTGGCCCAACAGTTTGGGTGGTTTTATCCGAAATATTTCCCAACAAAATAAGGGGAGCGGCAATGTCGGTTGCAACATTTGCGCTTTGGGTGGCAAGCTACATTTTAACACTTACTTTTCCCATTTTCGTTGAAATGTTCAGCGCTGCAATTACTTTTTGGATGTATGGCGTAATCTGTATTATCGGGTTTACCGTGATTTTTAAAATGCTTCCTGAAACAAAGGGGGTATCGCTGGAGAAGCTGGAAAAGATGCTGGTAAAGCCCCCTACCCAACCTTCCCCCAAAGGGTGAAGGAGCAAGACCTGAAAAGTAGATTTTTAGAATAAAACTAAATCATTAAAAAATGAAAAAAATTCAATTGCTGCTAATCGCGATTATCCTTGGATTTACACTTTCAGCCAAAGAATACCACGTTGCAAAAACCGGGTCCGACAAAAACCCGGGAACAAAAGATAAACCACTTTTAACCATTCAGGCCGCTGCCGGAATTGCACAGCCCGGAGATATAATTACTGTTCATAAGGGAATTTACAGGGAACGTATAACTCCGCCACGGGGAGGCGAATCGCATACAAAAAGGATAATTTACAAGGCAGCCCAGGGCGAAAAAGTTGATATAAAAGGTTCGGAAGTCTTAAAAAACTGGGAGAAATATACAGGAACAGTTTGGAAAGCTTCAATCCCGGATTCATTTTTTGGTGATTACAATCCATACAAAGATAAAATTCACGGCGACTGGTTTGATGGTTTAGGGCGCATTCATCACACGGGAGACGTTTACCTGAACGGAAAATCGCTTTGGGAAATGGCCGATATTGAAAAAGTTAAAAATCCGGTTGCAGCAAAAGAGAGTTACGATCCCGAAGGTTCAACGTACGCCTGGTTTTGCGAAAGCGATAATAAAAACACAATCATTTATGCCAATTTTCATGAAGCTGATCCAAACAAGGAACTTGTTGAAATAAACGTTCGGAGAACCTGCTTTTATCCTGAGAAAAACAATGTAGATTATATCACCATCAGCGGGTTTTACATGAGTCATGCAGCAACACAGTGGGCGCCGCCAACTGCCGAACAAACCGGGCTGATTGGTACCAACTGGAGCAAGGGCTGGATCATAGAGAACAACATAATCAGCGATTCACGCTGTTCGGGAATTACTTTAGGTAAACATGGCGATGAATTTGACAACACTTCAGAAGATTCTGCCGAAGGTTATGTTGAAACAATTCATCGTGCCGAAAAAAGAGGATGGAGCGGTGAAAACATTGGCCACCATATTATTCGCAACAACACAATTTTCAATTGCGAACAAACCGGTATTTGCGGTAGTTTGGGGGCCGTTTTCAGTACAATTGAAAACAACGATATTTATAATATTCATATCAAACGGCAGTTTACGGGTGCAGAAATGGCAGGAATAAAGATTCATGCTGCAATTGATATGCTGATAAAAAACAACAGGGTTGCCAATTGCAACCGCGGCCTCTGGCTCGACTGGATGGCGCAGGGCACGCATGTTACAGGCAATCTCTTTTACAACAATGCCTCTGAAGACTTGTTTGTGGAAGTGAATCACGGTCCTTTTTTGGTTGATAACAACATGCTGTTTTCGAAACGCTCAATTCTCGACTGTTCCGAAGGAGGCGCCTATATTCACAATCTGATTGCAGGCAATATCGAACTTCACCCGCAGGACAGGTTTACTCCTTATCACCTGCCCCATTCCACCGAAGTTGCCGGATTAATACAAACCCGCTGCGGCGACAACCGCTATTTCAACAATATTTTTGTTGGCGGAGTTGCAGAAGGAGAACGTAACAAATCGGGATTGGGAATGTACGAAAATGCAGGGTTACCCATGTTTGTCAATGGTAATGTTTATCTAAACAGCGCACGGAAATTTCCAAAAGAAGAAAATCAACTTGAAATTAAATCAAATCCTGAAATCATGATTGAGGAAAAGACTGATGGCGTTTATCTGAAAATGGACTTTGATGAAAAAATCCTCAAAATGAAGAACAATATAGTCACAACCCAGCTTTTAGGGAAAGCTTTGGTTTCAAAAGCAGCTTATGAAAATCCGGATGGTACTCCGATATCAATAGACACAGATTATTCAGGAAAGAAAAGAGACAAACAAAATCCAACCGCCGGGCCGTTTGAAAATCCGGGAACAGGTAAAATCAGTTTAAAGGTTTGGGGGAAA
>DAOPKR010000058.1:9031-20990 GCA_035391305.1 Draconibacterium sp. | reverse complement strand
TCAACAACCTGTCCATTTTGGTCGATAATAAATTTTTGGTAGTTCCAGGTTACCTTTGATTCAAGAACCCCGTTTTCTTCGCTGCAGGTAAGCCATTTATAAATGGGGTGCGGGTTATCTCCCTTTATCGATATTTTTTCCATTACAGGAAAAGTAATGGCGTATTTGCTGGTACAAACTTCTTTTATTTCAGCATTATCACCTGGTTCCTGTTTGCCAAAATCGTTGCATGGAAAAGCGATTATTTCAAAATCTTCGCCACCGAATTCTTCATACAACTCCTGCAGTTTTTTTAATTGCGGCGCCAGACTGCATTCAGTGGCAATATTCACAACAAGTACTTTTTTACCTTTTAAAGCTGAAAAATCGAATTCAGCCCCATCAATAGTTTTTGCTTTAAAATCGTAAAGCGTTTTTTTCTGTCCCATTGTTTGTGTTGAAAACAACAATACAATAATCAACAGTTTGAATTTTATCGCTTTCATAATAAATTGAAATAATTTTGAACCCCTGAAAAAACATGTTTTGTATAAAACTAAGCAATTGTTGTTAATAAAAAAATGGGGTAAAAAAGCTTATTTAATTATCTTTGGACACTCATTGCGAAAAGCTAAAAAATGGAAAACTTTGTTGTTTCGGCACGAAAATACAGGCCCGATACTTTTCAAACTGTAGTTGCACAGGCATCGATTACAAATACTTTGAAGAATGCCATAAAAAGCAGCCAATTAGCTCATGCCTACCTGTTTTGCGGACCCCGCGGAGTTGGCAAAACTACCTGTGCCCGCATTTTTGCCAAAACAATTAACTGCACAAATTTATCTCCCGAAATTGAAGCCTGTAATCAATGCGATTCATGTAAGGCTTTTAACACAAGCCGCTCTTTCAATATCCACGAACTTGATGCTGCATCAAATAACTCGGTTGATGATATAAGAAATCTGACAGACCAGGTGCGTATTCCGCCACAAATGGGGAAATATAGCGTGTATATAATTGATGAGGTTCATATGTTGTCGTCAGCTGCATTTAACGCCTTTTTGAAAACTTTGGAAGAGCCGCCGAAACATGCCATTTTTATTTTGGCAACCACAGAAAAACATAAAATAATTCCAACCATATTATCGCGTTGCCAGATCTTCGATTTTAACCGTATTGGTGTTTCTGATATTTCGGGTTATCTTGAGTTTGTTGCCAAAAGCGAAGGTGTGCAGGTTGAAACCGAAGGCTTGAATGTGATAGCACAAAAGGCTGACGGGGCAATGCGCGATGCACTTTCGATATTTGACCAGATTGTTAGTTTTTCGGGAAAAACAATTACCTATCAGGATGTTATCGGTAATCTGAATGTATTGGATTATGACTATTATTTTAAACTTGTTAATCAGTTTCTGAAAAATGATGTGCCCGAAGTTTTACTGACTTTTAACGAAATACTGAATAATGGCTTCGATGGGCATCATTTTATTACAGGGTTAAGCAACCACCTGCGCGATTTACTTGTATGCAAAAATGCAGAAACAGTTCAATTGCTCGAAGTTGGCGGCGAAATAAAGGAAAGGTACCGCGTTCAGGCCCAATCCACAGAGAGTAGTTTTTTGCTCGATGCATTACAAATCAGCAACGAATGCGACATGCAGTACAAACAAAGCATGAACAAACGCCTGCTGGTTGAGCTCTCACTTATTCGGATAGCACAGCTCACCTTAAAAAAAAAATAGTTGACCCATCTGAAGTTGCTGACATTCTCGAACCTATTTTTTCGGGGCTGCAGCTGGCAGAAGATAAATCTGCACAAGTTGAAAAACCAATAATACAAACACCGGTAAAACCTGAAGTTAATACGGTTACCCCAACCGTAAAAAAAATCGCCCGCCGAACAATTGGCAATATCAGCACTCCTTCCATTAAGAATGCACTTGAAGGTAAGCTGGAAGAAAATCAACTTTCGGCAAAGGAACAACACCAAATTTATTCAAAAGAAGATGAAAAGGAACCATTTACAATTGAGCAACTCAAGGTAAAATGGGAAGCCTTTTTAACGCGGCTTGATGACAGGCCCAACCTGCAGTCAACCCTTTCGAATTTACCTGAATTGAAAGAGGATTATCAACTTGTTCTTGAAATTGAAAATACAGTGCAGGAAGATTTAATAAGTAATATAAAACCCGAATTGGTGTCGTGGCTGCGAATTGAACTTAAAAACTCATTTATACAACTAAACACGGTTATTACTGAAAAAGTAAAGGGCAGGATTATTTACACCGATGCTGAAAAGTATGATGAATTGTTAAAAGAAAATCCAAGTTTGGCGCTACTTCGCAAAAAATTCAATCTCGATTTTGGTCAGTAAATCAGTTCAGGGTTTAAAGTTTAGAATGCTGAAAACTGATTTTATTTAAGGTGCCAATCGGGAAATAGTCCAGTTATTTTCTGTTTTTTTATATAAAATCCTGTCGTGCAGGCGGCTTTCACGTCCCTGCCAAAATTCAAATTTTACAGGTTTTACCATAAATCCGCCCCAGCTATCAGGTCGTTTTATCTTATCATCCCCAATCTTTTCCTTTTCAGAAACGAAACTGTTCTGAAGAATTTCACGCGATTCAATTTTGCTGCTTTGGTTGGAAACAATAGCGGCAATCTGGCTTAAAACCGGACGGGAATTAAAATAATTGTCAGAGATTTCATCAGAAGTTTTTTCTGCAAATCCCGAAATTCTGATTTGACGTTCAAGTTCGGGCCAGAAAAAATGTAACCCGACGGCAGGGTGCTTTGCTATCGATTTTCCTTTATTGCTGTTGTAATTTGTAAAAAACGTAAATCCGTCGTTGCCGTAATCTTTAAGTAAAACAATCCTCGAATCAGGAAAACCATCAATTCCGAAAGTAGCCAAAGACATTGCAGTTGGTTCATTTACTTTTGCATTCATTGCATCGTTCAGCCAATGCTCAAATTGTTTGAACGGATTCTTATCGATACTGCTTTCGGTTAATTCAGCATATTTATATTCAGACCTGACGGAATACAATTTCATATATTTAATTTAATCAGAATAACTCAAATCAGGCTATAAAGTTTAACAAGGCAGGTAAACAAAAACTTAAAATTACTTGTTCAAATAAAAGACATATAAGTATTTATTAATTTAAAGTTATGGCTATGAAAAAGTTAATGTTTGTTTTTTTAATTGCTATTTCGGTTTCTGCTTTTGCCAATGGCAAAATTGGGAAACTTGAAATTGGGGACAAAGCAGTTTTAACCGATGTTAAAATGGAGGATATTTCGGGTGTAAAAGTTTCGATAGATGATGCAAAAAAGGAAAATGGAATTTTAGTACTCTTTTCGTGTAACACATGCCCGTTTGTTATGCAGTGGGAAGATCGTTTTTCTGATTTAAAGGCATGGGCAGATAAACACAAAGTTGGGATGGTTGTTTTGAATTCGAACTACCAGAAACACGAAAGTGACGAATCAATGGATGCCATGAAAAAACACGGGAAAGAGAAAGGTTACAATTTCTATTATTTACAGGACCGCGAAAGTAAAATTGCAAATGCTTTTGGAGGGCAAACCACTCCGCATGCATTTTTATTTAACGGTGAAATGGAACTTTCATACAAAGGAGCTATCGACGACAGTTATAAAAGTGCCGATGATGTTAAACAGGCTTATTTGAAAGATGCCATTTCAAGTATATCAGGCGATAAGGAAGTTGCTGTTACTGAGACAAAACCTGTTGGTTGCAGTATTAAACGGAAATTAGATTAGTTATGCAGTTTAATTTGCAGGGAGCTCTTGTCGGTTGACAAGGGCTTTTTTATTTTTCAAAAAAACTGAAATTTACCTTTCCGTACTTTCGGTTTTCCTTAAAAAACCTGTGTTCCGAAAAATCATATTCTTTTGGATGTTCGATAATAAACAAGCCGTTCTCAGCCAGAATTTTTGTTTCAAGAACTGCGTCGGGCACGTCGGCAAAGTTTTTCAGGTCGAAAGGCGGGTCGGCAAAAATAAAATCGAAATGCCCCTGATACCTGCTCAGAAAAGCAAATGCATCAGATTTGAAAGCCTTAACATTATTTAAACCAAGTGTTTTTGAAACTTCCACTATAAAACGGTGATGAATAAAATCTTTTTCAACCAAAACTGCTTCACTGCAGCCACGACTGACAAACTCGTAACCAATGCTACCCGATCCTGAAAAAATATCAAGAACTGATTTATTGGAGAAATCATACCGGTTTTCAAGAATATTAAAGAGACCTTCTTTTGCAATATCGGTTGTTGGCCTTGCGTTGAAGTTTTTGGACGGTTTAAAAATCCGGCCTTTATACAGGCCACCTACAATCCTCATTTTTTAAATTTTATGGTAGTATTTTGAAATTAAACCGAACGAAGTAAATTTTCAAAACCAGCAATAAATTCCTCCGTTTTAAGAATTCCTACTTTATTGAAATAGGGCTTTAACAAACTTTCTGTTTCGGTGTTTTGATCAATAGCAGAGACAATAAACAAGCTGGTTTCGCTCCTCGCTAAACCTATTTGCTGAAATGAATTTATAACATTATAAACCAAATCATTTGGGTGCTGTATTTGAAAACTGCTGGCAAGTTTTAGTTTATCGTTTTCGAAAGCTACCAAATGAAAACATTTTTTTGTTAAAAGTATAAAAGATAAAATTCCATTTTCACCTGCCTTATATGACCGAATTACATTTGTTACAGGGTGAAGTATTTCAATACTTTTAAAAAACTGGTTTAAAACATTACTGATTTCCTGCGGAACCGGAAACAACAATGCTAAACTTAAATTTTCAATTATGTTTTCAATAATATTTCCACTCAGCTTTTTATCAAAAAGCAGCGAAGCCAGATTTTTTTGCTTTTCCCTGGCATAAAATTCTTCCGGAACTAATGTAAAATTTTCACTGTAATACAATAAGCTGACACTTTCAAACTGATTTTTAAACAACGCTTCCGAGGTGAGCCATTCTTTTAAATGCCTCGCCAGGAGATTTTCGTTACTGATTTTTATTGGGGAATTCTTAATTGCCACAACCTGTTTTTCCCTTGGGTCAACAATCAAAAAAGAAAATCCATCCAGGCAAACCTGGATGGATAATATATAATTTTTTGTTTTTGCGATTTCGAATAAACCGTCGTTAATAAAATCAGACATTTGAATTACTCCCAGTTTCCCGCATTATTAACCGTTTCCGTCAACGAGCCAACCAATAATCCGGGGTATTTTTCGTTTGTTCTCCGTTGATCATTCAAATTAATTATCAATTGTGGATCAAGTCCGTTCAATATTATATTATTGTGTGCTTTTGCCTGAAAAACCGGAACTCCAATTCCCGAACCTGTGATAATTACAGTTGCTCCAAGCTGAAATTCAGTAGGTTCACCCGGCACCGGAATATATTTCAGGTTGTCAGCATTATATCCTGGGCCAAATACTGCTTCCAACGCACTGATACGGGCACTGTCACGAACAATCAAACCCATTTGCACAGCTTTCTTTTCAGTAATACCGGCTTCAACCATACTATCATTCAACTCACCTACTTTACGAATTGTTACTACAGAATCATGCTTAATAAAGCTAATCAAAGTGTCCCAGCTACCGGTAAATTTACCATATACATTTTTATAAGCCAACTCTGCTTTTCTTATATCTTTGAGCCTTTCTACTGTTACATCGTAGCGTGCTTTTTTTGCCTTTTCAAATTGAATCGGCCGTTGAATACTCTTGTAAATAAAAAAGGAAAGTACAACAGCTACGATAAAAAGTAAAATTTGTAATACGGTTTTCATTTTTATTATTTTAATAGTTTGTTTTTTTTGATTGCATGCAAATTTAAAAAAAAATATAAATTACTTTCCTTTAAGCATTGTTATTTTAATGGTATGATTAAAAATCATTTAAAAACTATACTAACCCAAAATTTGCCATTTACACCAACTAACTCTCAGCAGCAATTGATTGAAACATTGGCAAGTTACATTTTTTCTGATGAACCAGATCAGATAATGCTTATAAAGGGCTACGCCGGAACCGGAAAAACTTCTATGTTATATTCACTGACCCAGACATTAAACAAGCTTAAAATCAGATCAGTTTTATTAGCTCCAACCGGCAGAGCGGCAAAGGTTTTAGCCGGTTACACACAAATGCCGGCATTTACAATTCATAAAAAAATATACAGGCAAAAATCAACTTCCGATGGATTTGGACATTTTGCTCTCGACAAAAACCTCTTTAAAAACACATACTTTATTGTTGATGAAGCATCAATGATTTCAAATGAAACCGCTGAAAATAATGTTTTCGGAAGTGGAAGGGTACTTGATGATTTACTTGAATATGTTTATTCAGGAGAAAATTGCCGTCTGGTTTTGGTTGGAGACACTGCCCAATTACCTCCTGTAGGATTAGTTATTAGTCCGGCACTGGAAATTGCTTCGCTCGAAAGTTATGGTTTTAGTGTAAAGCTGGAAGAATTAACAGAAGTAGTAAGGCAAGCCGAAGGTTCAGGAATTTTAACCAATGCAACTCAAATCAGAAATAAAATTGGAAGTGAAGAACAAATAACCGGGTTTTTCTCCATTTACTTAAATGATTTTAATGATATCGAACGTCTTTCGGGCGCTGATCTGATTGAAAGTATTTCTTCTTCCTACAACAAATACGGCATTTTTGAAACAGCAATTGTTACACGTTCAAACAAACGCGCGAATTTGTACAATAAAGGAATTCGTGGGTCAATTCTGTATCGTGAAAATGAAATAGAAAAAGGCGATTTATTAATGATTGTAAAAAATAACTATTACTGGAATGACGAAGGTGTAACACTTGACTTTATAGCAAACGGCGATATTGCAGAAGTAGTAAAAATTAACAGTTACGAAGAAATGTATGGATTTCGCTTTGCCAATGTTTGCCTCAGGTTTATCGATTATGAAGACGTTGAATTTGATTGTAAAATATTCCTTGAAACCTTGAATATTGAATCAGCATCGTTTACATATGAACAAAACCGTAAACTTTTCGATGCCGTTTCGGAAGATTATGCTGACATAAGAAACAAGCGGGAGAGATGGAAGAAAGTAAAGGAAAACCCTTATTTCAATGCGCTTCAGGTTAAGTTTGCCTATGCAATAACCTGTCATAAAGCACAGGGTGGTCAATGGAAATCAGTATATATCGATCATGGATTTGTAAACGAAGACATGCTTGACACCGAATTTTACCGTTGGCTTTACACTGCATTTACCCGACCCACGGAAAAACTTTTTCTTGTAAATTTTGACAGGAAATTTTTTGTTGAAAGCGAATCTGTGAGATAACACACTTATATTAACCGTTCGAAACAATCCTCAAAACTTTACAAAATTGTGAACCTTTACATAATTTATACAAAAACAAAAAAACTCACGGGCAAATTGAATTACTATTGTATTTTCAAACTTTTTTAAAACGATATGAATATATTACAATCCATTATCCTTGCAATAATTGAAGGGTTAACCGAGTTTCTGCCAATTTCATCAACCGGCCACATGATAATCGGTTCTTCTTTGCTGGGAATTGCTGAGAACGAGTTTGTAAAAAACTACACGGTAATTATCCAGTTTGGCGCAATTCTTTCGGTTGTTGTGCTTTACTGGAAACGTTTTTTTAAATCATTTGATTTTTATGTCAAACTTTTTGTGGCATTTATTCCTGCTGCTGTAATTGGACTATTGGCAAGCGATTATATTGATATGCTTCTGGAGAATGTTATCGTTGTGGCAGTTACACTTTTACTCGGGGGTATTTTCCTTCTTTTTGTTGATAAAATATTTGCTGAAAACGAATCAAACCCTGATAGAGAACCAAACATAAAAAGCTCATTTATTATCGGTGTTTTCCAGGTAATTGCCATGATTCCAGGTGTTTCACGTTCGGCAGCTACAATAATTGGCGGACTCACACAAAAGCTAACCCGAAAAGCTGCAGCCGAGTTTTCATTCTTTTTGGCGGTGCCAACCATGTTTGCAGCTACCTGTTACAAACTGCTGAAAATTTATCAGTCTGATGCAGGTTTCACAAATCATGATATTCAAATTCTGGCAATCGGGAATATAGTTGCTTTTGTTGTTGCCATGCTTGCAATAAAATTCTTTATTAATTTTCTTACAAAACACGGATTTAAAGTTTTTGGTTATTACCGTATTATTGTGGGGATTGCAATTTTGGCAATGTACTTTGCAGGAATTGATTTAAAAATAGTTTAAACTTTTAGTCCGCTATCCGAAGGTTTAAATTCTGTTTAAAAGAACTAAACAACTTTATATTTCTTTCCTTCCTTAACAGCTTCTGTATTTTTAAAAACAGTTCTGGCTTCTTTTTCAAATAATTTTATGTCATTATATCTTGCTGAAAAATGGCCAATCAGCAACTTTTTTGCATTTGCCAGTTTAGCAACGTTTGCAGCGTCAATTGTGGTTGAATGCATTGTTTTTGCAGCGAAATCCCTCATCGCTTCAAGAAAAGTTGCTTCGTGGTACAATAGATCGACATTCTTAATCACTTCAATTATTGGCGCGTGAAAAGTAGTGTCGGTACAAAAAGCATATGATCTTGGTTCCGCTGGTTTATTAGTAAGTTTTTCATTTGCAACAACTTCACCTTCAGAGGTAACAAAATCAGCCCCATTTTTAATTTCCTTTATTTTGGCAATTGGAATATTGTAATACCTGATCATTTCTTTTTTAATATTTGCCAACCTGGGTAATTCACGGAAAAGGAAACCACATGTTGAAATACTGTGCTTAAGTGGGAATGAAAGTACTTCAACATTTTTATCGATAAAAATCTGTTGCGGTTTTTTAAAATTCAAAGGATGAAAAACGAGGGTTAAATTCAAATCACCTTTTAAAAAATCGAGCTGGGGTTGAAGCAGGGTTTTTATTTCGGAAGGGGCATAAATATGGATATCGGTTTTTAAGCCCATTAAATTTAAGGTCGAAATTAAACCGATCAGACCGAAATAATGATCGCCATGTAAATGCGAAATAAAAATGTGTTTTATTTTACTGAATCCGATTTTGTTTCGGCGCAATTGTATTTGTGTTCCTTCTCCGCAATCAATTAAAAAAAACCGCCCAAGTATATTTAATACCTGGGCGGTTGGATATCTGTCTGAAGTAGGAAGAGCTGAATTACTGCCGAGTATGGTTAATTCAAAAGGCATCTCTTAATTAAGATTTTCCTTTTTTTCGAGTAAATCTTTCGCCTCATCAACTGTATTTGTTATTAACAAAATAGTATCGAGCATTGATATTTTTAAAAGATTTTCCACATCGGGTTGTAATCCACACAAAATAAAGGTTCCAATTGCATCTTCGCATAACCGGTTTGCAACCAGCACCGAACGTAAACCCGATGAATCGCAGTAATTACAACTGCTTAAATCGAGTATTATGTTTTTTTCACCTTTAGTATTAATTACAACAAGCTCCGATTTTAAATCAGGAGCGTTGTAAGTGTCCAGTCTGTCGGAATTTACCTTAACCAAGGTATGATTTCCATTCTTTTTTATCTCGAATGCCATGCCTCAATTTACGAAATTCTGATTGAAATGCAATTTCAGATTATTTTTCTTTTTTCTCGTTTTCTTCCATCTGCGTTTTCAATGCAGCCAATTCGCTTATATCACCCAAAGTAGTTTTTTCGATACTGATTGTATCAGTAACTTGTTTTTCTGCTTTTTTGGTACGGGTTTGCGTTTTGCGCTTTGCATTATCTTCGGCACGTTTCTCATCTTCGGCAATCCTTGAATGTGAAACAATAATTCTTTTTGCAGATTTGTTAAACTCGATAACCTTGAAATCCAGTTTTTCGTCTTGTTTTACTGAAGATCCGTCTTCTTTTACAAGGTGACGTGGCGTTGCAAATCCTTCAACACCATATGGAAGTGCAATTACAGCGCCTTTGTCCATCAATTCAACAACTGTTCCTTCGTGAATTGAATCGGCAGTGAAAATGGTTTCGAAAACATCCCATGGATTTTCTTCCAGTTGCTTGTGTCCAAGGCTCAAGCGACGATTGTCCTTATCGATATCGAGTACCACAACCTGAATTTCTTCACCAATAGCAGTAAATTCTGATGGGTGTTTGATTTTTTTCGTCCAGCTCAAGTCTGAAATATGAATTAAACCATCAACACCTTCTGCAATTTCAACAAAAACACCAAAGTTGGTAAAGTTGCGAACTGTTGCATTGTGTTTGCTGCCAACGCCAAATGAAGTTTCAATATTTTCCCATGGATCTGATTTGAGTTGTTTGATACCCAATGACATTTTGCGTTCGTCGCGGTCGAGCGTTAAAATAGCAGCTTCTACCTCATCACCAACTTTCAGGAAATCCTGAGCGCTGCGTAAATGCTGGCTCCAGCTCATTTCCGAAACGTGGATCAAACCTTCAACTCCGGTTGCTATTTCAACAAATGCGCCGTAATCGGCAATAACAACTACTTTACCTTTAACTTTATCGCCAATGGTGAGTTTTTCATCCAAATTATCCCACGGGTGAGGAGTTAATTGTTTCAAACCAAGCGCAATACGTTTTTTATCATCATCAAAATCAAGGATAACAACGTTTAATTTCTGGTCTAATTCAACAATTTCGCTTGGGTGCGAAATTCTTCCCCATGAAAGGTCGGTAATGTGAATAAGTCCGTCAACACCGCCAAGATCCATAAATACACCATAAGAAGTGATGTTTTTAACGGTTCCTTCAAGTACTTGTCCTTTTTCCAGTTTACCGATAATATCTTTTTTCTGTTGTTCAAGTTCCGCTTCGATAAGTGCTTTGTGCGAAACAACAACATTTCTGTATTCATTATTGATTTTAACCACTTTGAATTCCATGGTTTTGCCAACAAACACATCGTAGTCACGTATTGGTTTTACGTCGATTTGTGAACCTGGCAGGAATGCTTCGATTCCAAATACATCTACAATCATACCGCCTTTGGTGCGACATTTAATGTAACCTTTAATGATTTCATCTCTTTCAAGCGCTTCGTTTACACGGTCCCATGAACGTGTTGCACGTGCCTGTTTGTGTGAAAGGATCATTTGTCCCTTCTTGTCTTCAAGACTTTCAATGTAAACATCTACTTTGTCGCCAACTTTTAAATCAGGATTGTAACGAAATTCGTTTACACTTACAATACCATCTGATTTGTAACCAATATCAACAACAACTTCGCGTTTATTCAACGAAATAACTGTTCCGGTTAAAACTTCTTTTTCAGAAACAGTGTTCAATGTGTTGTTGTACAGATTGGAAAGTTTGTCTCTTTCATTTTCAGAGTAAGCGTCAAGGCCAACTTCAAGGCTTGACCAGTCAAATTCATCTGGTTCAGCTGATGTTTCTTTGTATTTGGCTCTTTGTTTTTTTTCTGCAACTACTTCAGTTTTTTCATCAGCAGTTACTTCTTCAATTTTTTCAGTTGCTTCTTCTGTTTCTTCTTCAGCAACAATTTCTTCTACAGTTTCAGTTGATTCTCCGGCTACTTCCGACACTTCTTCCGCAACTTCGCTGTTTGTTTCAGCCACATTTTCAGCAGCTACCTCTGTTTCCTGAACCGGAGCTTCGTTAACTTCGTTTTCAAGATTTTCATTTTTCTTTTCAGTCATGTAATTCAAATAAAATTAATGAGTTAGACATTATAATTAATTAAAACGCGCGCAAAAGTATAACTTAATTCATTTATTTCAAAGGGATTGTATATTTATTTCAGAATAGAGTTCTATTAATTTACCTGTTTAAACCATATTAACTACTTTGCATGCTCTGTTTCTTTTGCTAATTTTGAACCTCATAAATTTTAACTGGGAAAAATTGATTATTTCGATTTGAAATCAAACAAAAAATAAAACCAAATGAAAGGAATTATTCTTGCTGGCGG
>DAOPKR010000058.1:6898-8931 GCA_035391305.1 Draconibacterium sp. | reverse complement strand
TTTATTGGCGATGATAATGTTTGTTTAATTCTTGGCGACAATATTTTCTATGGTTATAATTTCAGTAATATTCTTGAAGAAGCAGCTGCCCTTGAAGATGGTTCGATAGTTTTTGGCTATTACGTAAACGACCCTGAACGATATGGTGTGGTTGAATTTGATAGTGTTGGAAAAGTTATCAGCATTGAGGAAAAACCCGAAATTCCAAAATCAAATTACGCGGTTACAGGGCTATATTTTTACTCAAATGATGTAGTTGAGAAAGCGAAAAACCTAAAACCATCAAAACGTGGTGAACTTGAAATTACCGATTTAAACCGTTTATACCTGGATGAAAACAGGTTGAAAGTAAAACTCCTGGGACGTGGATTTGCCTGGCTCGATACCGGCACACACGATAGTTTGTTGCAGGCATCGAATTTTATTGCAACTATTGAGCAAAGACAAGGTTTAAAAGTTTCGTGTATTGAAGAAATTGCATTTAAAAAGGGCTTTATTAACAAGGAACAATTACTGGAACTTGCACTTCCCTTGAGTAAAAATCAATACGGACAGTATTTAATTCGTTTAACTGAAAGACAAAACTTCCCTTTCTAACCTACAGAAATGAAAATTACAAAAACACCCTTGTCAGGACTTTTAATTATCGAGCCAAACGTTTTCGAAGATCAGCGCGGATATTTTTTCGAATCATTTCAACACCAGCGATATTTTGATGCAGGAATTGACTGCCAGTTTATCCAGGACAACGAATCAAAATCAGTAAAAGGTGTGGTGCGTGGCTTGCATTACCAGTTAAATCCTGTTGCTCAGGCTAAACTTGTTCGGGTAGTACATGGAAATGTTTTTGATGTTGCCGTTGATTTGCGCCTTGGTTCGCCTACCTTTGGAGAGTGGTTTGGAATTGAACTTGACAGTACATCGAAAAAACAGTTGTTTATTCCGCGCGGATTTGCACATGGTTTTTCGGTGCTTAGCGAAACTGCAATTTTTATTTACAAATGCGACAATATTTACAGCCGTGAAAATGAGCGGGCAATAAATGCGTTTGATCCAAAACTGGCAATTGATTGGCAATTAAAAGAATCAGAATGGAAAGTTTCTGAAAAAGACAAGATTGCTCCATTATTTGACAAAGCAGAAATGAATTTTACTTTTTCAAAATGAAGATTTTAATAACAGGTGCTTACGGACAACTAGGCTCCGAAATAAAAGCGCTGACTGAAAAATATAAAACCTGGCAATTTTTATTCACCGATGCTGATGTTTTGGATATTACTGATGAAAACGCCATTAATATTTATTTCAGGCAAAACCAGCCTGACTTTGTGATAAACTGTGCTGCATACACTGCCGTTGACAAAGCTGAAAGTGATGCAGAAACTGCTGAAAAAGTAAATGCACTTGCTCCAAAACTTTTAGCTAAATATTCAGGAATAACAGGTTCGAAACTGATTCATATTTCAACCGATTATGTTTTTAATGGCGAAAGTTTTGTTCCCTACACTGAAGAAGACAAGGTAAATCCTGCAGGTGTTTACGGTAAAACAAAATTACAGGGGGAAATCAATTGTTTCGAAGAAAACCCTGGTTCACTTGTAATTCGAACTTCCTGGCTTTATTCAACTTTCGGAAATAATTTTGTAAAAACAATGCTTCGGCTTGCCGGCGAACGCGATAAATTAAATGTAGTTTTCGACCAGGTTGGAACGCCAACAAATGCAGCAGATTTAGCAGGGGCTATTTTATCAATTATTCAAATCTCAGAAAAAGATAACGGGAAATTTGTACCAGGAATTTACCACTATTCAAATGAAGGAGTTGCAAGTTGGTATGATTTTGCAAAAGCAATTTTTGAAACTACCGGCGTAAAATGTGAAGTTTCGCCAGTTCTGTCTGACCAATTTCCAACACCGGCAAAACGGCCAAATTACAGTGTATTGAATAAGTCGAAAATAAAAAATACATTTGGGTTAACTATTCCTTACTGGAAAGAAAGTTTAACGATTTGTCTGGAAAAAATAAATAAATAA
>DAOPKR010000058.1:0-6798 GCA_035391305.1 Draconibacterium sp. | reverse complement strand
ACATACGATGTGCAAACCAGAAAAGAAGTTCAGAAATTACTGGACAGTGAGGACCCAACAGAACTGATTGATTCGTTTTACCGCAGCCTCGAATTTGGCACCGGCGGTTTACGGGGAATTATGGGCGTGGGAACCAACCGCATGAATATTTACACAGTGGGTGCAGCAACCCAGGGATTAAGCAATTATCTGAAAAAAAATTTCGCCGGATTACCACAAATTTGCGTTGCAATTGGTCACGATTGCCGTAATAACAGCCGACTTTTTGCCGAAAGCAGTGCCAAAATATTTGCTGCCAACGGAATAAAGGCATATTTATTTGAAGATTTACGACCAACTCCCGAGCTTTCGTTTGCCATTCGCGAATTGGGTTGTCAGAGCGGAATCATTCTGACTGCTTCTCACAATCCAAAGGAATACAACGGCTACAAAGCATACTGGGATGACGGCTCGCAGATTGTTGCCCCACACGATGAAAATATAGTGGAGGAAGTAGCTAAAATTAAACCCGAAGACATCAAATTTGAAGGACCGGATGATTTGATTGAAATTATGGGTGAAGAGATGGACAACAAATTTCTGGCAGAAGTAAAAAAAGTTTCGATTTCGCCTGAAGTAGTTGCCCGGCATAAAGACATTAAAATTATTTACACACCAATTCATGGAACAGGTGTAAAGCTAATTCCTGCCGCTCTTCGGACATTTGGATTTACAAATATTATCAATATCCCCGATCAGGATGTTGTGAGCGGTGATTTTCCGACAGTAGTTTCACCAAATCCCGAAGAAAAAGCTGCCATGAAAATGGCCATGGAAAAAGCTGCTGAAATTAATGCCGATGTAGCTCTGGCATCAGATCCCGATGCCGACAGGATTGGCGTTGTTGTAAAAAATGACAAAGGTGAATACATTATCATAAACGGGAACCAAACTGCGCTGCTGTTCATTTATTATATCATTACTAAAATGAAGGAAGCAGGCACTTTGAAAGGAAATGAGTTCGTTGTAAAAACAATTGTTACTACTGAATTAATTGCCAAAATCGCCCGGAAAAACAAAATAGAATATTTCGATGTTTACACCGGATTTAAATTTATTGCAGAAATAATCCGCGAACTCGAAGGCAAAAAGAAATATATTGGTGGTGGCGAAGAGAGTTTTGGATTTATGCCGGCTGACTTTGTACGCGACAAAGATGCTGTTTCATCGTGCGCTTTAATGGCCGAAATTACTGCCTGGGCCATCGATCAGGGAAAAACATTGTTCGAATTGCTGCAGGATATTTATCTTGAATATGGTTTTTCAAAAGAAAAGATGAAATACATTGTACGCAAAGGAAAATCGGGCGCCGAAGAAATTGAACAAATAATGACCAAATTCAGAAACGACCCACCAAAACAACTGGGTGGCTCGCCAATGGAATGGGTTAAAGATTACGAAACTCTTACTGCAAAAAATTTAATTACTGATGAAAAGATTGAAATCAATCAAAAAATCACTTCAAATGTTTTGCAGTTTTTCACGCAGGATGGAACAAAAATTTCAGTTCGCCCGTCGGGAACTGAACCAAAAATTAAATTTTATTTTGAAGTTACAGGCGAATTAACTTCACGCGCCGGTTTTGACGATGCAGAGAAAAAAGCAGAAGCAAAAATTGACGCTGTTATGGAAGAATTAGGATTATAAATTTATATTCAAATCAACTAAAATTAATTAAAATGAAGATTCAAATTATTACTTCTTTAATGCTTCTTGCAACTGTTGCAGTTGTGGCACAAACACCGGAACCAATGAAAATGAAACCGGAAATGACAGAAATCTGGGATCCGGAAATTGCTGTAATTACGCCGGGTGAAACCCCAAAAGATGCACCTTCGGATGCTATTATTTTGTTTGACGGAGTAGATATTGCAACGGAATGGACAAACGAACAAGGTGGAAAACCTGAATGGACAGTCGCCGACGGTTGTGTTACAGTGAAAAAAGGAACAGGAACCATTAAAACAAAACGTGTTTTCGAAGATTACCAGTTACACATTGAATGGCGCACACCTGCTGAAGTTGTTGGCGAAAGCCAGGGACGCGGAAACAGCGGAATTTTTATGCAGGGAATTTATGAAGTGCAGGTACTCGACAATTACAACAACCGCACTTACAGAAACGGACAAGCTGGTAGTATTTACAAACAGCACCCTCCACTTGTAAATGCCTGCAAAGCGCCGGGAGTTTGGCAAACATATGACATTATTTACACAGCGCCCCGCTTTAACGAAGATGGGATCACTTATTTTACACCACCAACAATTACAGTTTTGCAAAACGGAGTTTTGGTGCAGAATAACGTAAAAATGCGCGGTCCTACCGAATATATTGGTATTCCGGAATATACTGTAAAAAAACATGGTCCGGGAAGTATCGTTTTACAAGATCACGGTAATCCTGTCAGTTTTAGAAATATCTGGATCAGGGAATTATAACTGAATATTGAAAATAAAGAAAAAGCCTGGAGAAATTTCTCCAGGCTTTTTCTTTTGACTGTTTCATCAGTTTTGCCTGATAATTTTAACCGAAGAATTTTTATTCCCCGAGATAACACGGATAAGATAAATTCCGTTTCCGGCCAATCTGCCATTTAAATCATTTCCATTCCATTCAACCTTTTTGTTTCCTGGCACATCATAATCAACAACTTCTGAATACACCAATCTTCCGGTAATTTCATACACTGAAATTTTTGTTTCACCCGGTTTGTAAACGTCAAAACTGATTGTAACCGGACTTGATTTTGAACTTGGGTTTTCATAAACAACTAAATTGAGTTGATTTGTATTTTCAATATTTTCTGAAAAAGTTGAAGTAAACGTAATTGTTGAATCGTAACTTTCCGAGACTACGCTTTCAACCCAGCATCTGTTGTTTGGCCCTTCAAAACCATCAAGTCGCGGCCTGCCCTCATCATTTGTTACCCATTTTAAATATGTCTGGCGCATTCCACCTGCTTTTTCCTGGTATTCATCATCTTTCACATAAACTCCGCGTGCAGTTGTAACATCACTAACTCCCGAAACTACAACCCAGTGGCCACCGTGTCTTACATCCAAAGTATCGTACCAGCCAAATTTTATTTCTACATCTTCACCATTTTCTATTTCGGCTGCCAGCCAATCAAAGGTGGCGTACGCTCCTACCGAATCGTTTTTACTTTTAGCAATATGTTTATATTTCTCATTTGGCGATTTAATTGAATCAACATTTGAAGGAATACCCTGCCATTTCACATGAATTGGTAATTTAAGAGAGTCAATAAATGCCAGTTTTCCTTTTATAATACCCGCAGTATTCAACCCTTCTTCATTTGCACGCTTTGAAACTTTATTAAATATTTTCATTTTATCACGCAATGAAGTACCCGTATCAGGAATTTTATCATTGTTTTCTTCAAGCCAATGCAAGCTGTTAACAGCACTTGCCGGACCGCAACTATTCCAGTCGCCCACTTCTCCGGGCATTTCCCTTGGATTATAAACCGAAGAATCAAGGTCGATGTTTGGCACTGTACATCCCCTGTAATTCCATGTTTTTATTTTGAATTCACCACCCCAGAAAACCTCCGGATAATCTGATGTATATTTAAAATTATACTCAACCGGGTTATTTCCGGCAACATTATAATAATCCGCCCCTACTTCCGAAAGAAACATCTTAGTTGAAAAAAAAGGCTCAAAAACAGGTGAAGTACCTAATTTGTAATCGAATTTTAAATATTGTATTTCCATTCCTTCAGTTACCCCAATTTTATCCAAATCAATCCAGTATGAAATTTCCTGAGTGTCAGGAAAAGCAGGAACCGGAAAGTTTTGAACCAGCCATTCAGCGCCTGATGAAGAGCCCGGCAGAACACCTGTTAAATTAAAATACTGAACAGTTTCTGATGGAGGAATGGTAAAGTCAACTCTCCCGCGCGTTGAATTTTCGTATTGAAAAGGATTTATAAAACTGATCTGTTTAAACCTGAAAATAATTTCTGGTTCCTGTAAAACTTCAACATCATAGATTAATGTATCATTTGTATGGTTTATGTCATTCGATGAACTTAAAACGTACTTTAACTGATACAAACCAACCTCGGGTACCCACGAATTTGTTGATTTAAGTATTACCGAACTTTTTGGTAAAACAGTACCAATATCTGAAGTCCAGTTATAGGCAATATCAAGCGACAATTTGTTTGTAATTGTAAAATCAAGGCTCGCACCTTCAACTTGATAATTCTCAAGATTAGTAATTTCGGCAACAACAGGTTGCTCCCAATTTTCCATGGCAGTCTCAATTCTGAATTTCAAAGAAAAGGTAATGTCGCCAGCAAATAAACTGGAAATGGAAAAGATGACAGCAATAAAAATGAGCCAAATTTTTTTGGGGGATGAAGAAATTTCAGGTAAAAAATACTTCATAACTTTCAATTTTATTGTGTTAATTCTATTTCAAGTTATGAAAAATTTATTCAATTCGAAAATAAAATTTATCATATATGTTTCTATTACAATCAATTACAACAAATACAATGTTTAATCACAGACACACATTCGAATTACAAACTACTGAAAAAGAGTATTTTGTATTTATTTATAAAGATTTGAGAAACACTAATTTTTCGAATTTTTGTATAAATTAATTTTTAAAAAAGATCAGTTTACTCAAAAAGTAAAACCAAATTGTGATTTCCTATTTAAATGCAGAAAAATAATCTACCGGGAGGCTCATTTGATCCTAAATCCCAGGTACAGTGTAATTTGAACCGTATTTATTTTGTTGTAGCTGATTGGGCTGGTTTCCAAAGGTTTCGATACAAACCCCGGATAATAAGCTATTTCAACAGAAGGTTTTATAAAGTTATATTTTCGTGCATTTGGCTGAAGTCCCGCTAAAACACCATAATAAAACAGGGGGAAAAAATCACTTCCGTTTTCATTTACACGATTATCATATTCAGGTATTTCAACATTCAACCCGTAAATCGATTTTGTTCCTTTTGTTTTTGAATAAAAGTTTACTCCACCAATTCCACCACCATAAAAAAACGCCTCTGTTTTACCTGCAAATTTTGCCTGGTAAAGCACTTTTACATAGCCACTTGCCGACTGGTGCCTCAATCTGAAATCCTTGCCTTCTTCAGTATCACCTTTCAACTTTTCTTCTTTAAAATAATAATAAGCAAGCCCGGGATTAATGCTTAACCTTTTTTTCAACCTGATTTCGATTGGAAACGGTTTTTCAACCGAAATAGTTGGATAGCCAGTAATTGTATGATAATCAGGACTAATACTTGGATCTTCGTCAAAAACATACATATAACCAACGCCGGCTTTTATTGCCGGGCTAATCTGCGAAAAACCAGAAAATGTTAACGCCAAAAGAAAAATAATGACAATTAATGTTTTCATAATCAAAGTGAAAAAGGTTTGTAAGCAGCTAAAATTAGTTTTTTATTACGAGATTTTTAATCCAATCTCTTAAAATTTCCAAAACAGCGGGCGAGATAGTTTCTTCAATTTGAGCATATTCAGCAACAGCGCCTGTTTCGCATGTTTGAAACAGGTGATTCAGGTTTTCAATTTCCATGGTTTTGAAATTTTTGTTTCCACCTTCTTTCAACGCTTTTTCAATTGCGTTAAGATTCTCTTTTGGTGGAACCTGCAAATCTTTGCCCCCGTTTAAAGCCAGCACCGGACACTCTAATTTTACGAGTGCCGGATACGGATCATAAGTAAGAAAAAATTGAAACCACCTGGTTTTTAACACATTTAAGTTGGTATCAACTATTTTTTTGCCGTCATCACTCATTGTTGCGTATGTCCCGTTTGAGAAAGCCTGCTGTAAACGTTCCATTTGATTTACCGTATCTTTTTCATTTAACAGAATGTCAAATATTTTTTTCTGAAGATGGAGTTTTTGTGTTACCTGTTCTTCAGTCAATCCCGCCGCCCGGTTGAGGAGCTCCACCTGCTTGTAAACTATTTGCTCACCTTTTATTCCGGGACCAGCGAGCAAAACGATAAATGCAATATCGCCGGATCTATTTGCAACCATTGGAGCAATAATTCCACCTTCGCTGTGGCCAATTAATCCTATTTTGCGGTGATCAATCTCTTTTTTTGTTTTCAAAAATTCAAGCCCGGCAAGTATATCACCTGCAAAATCTTCGCTGGTCGCATTCTGCGCATTTCCTTCAGAACCACCAACTCCGCGATCGTCAACCCGTAAAACAGCAATTCCGTTTCGTGTAAGAAAATCGGCAATCACAAAAAAAGGTTTGTGCCCGAATATGGTTTCATCCCTGTCCTGCGCACCGGAACCGGAAATCAGAATTACTGCCGAACAATTTCTTGCATTTTCGGGCAATGTTAAAGTACCGGCCAGTTTTAATCCCGATTTTGGATTTATATATTCAACCTCTTCCGACAAATATGGAAACGGGGCTTGGGGTGTTTGCGGTCTTTTCATTTCTGTTACAACTCCGGTTTTCCTCAAAATAAGCGGAAAGGTTGCGCCACTTTGTTTCCATGTTCCTTCAATAATTGAGTCAGAGGTTATTTTGCCGGCAAATTTTCCCATTATCATTACAACCGAAAGTTTCAAACTGTCACCATTTACAATGGTTTCGCTAACAGGCAAATCTTTGGCGCCCTGTGCCGGAACATCCATTTTTGCGTTCAATTTCCCATTTTCATCTGCTGCTATTTTAAAGATAATTTCGAGTTTGGTTCCCGGTAAATCTAGTTTTCCGCTCCAGTTACC
>DAOPKR010000057.1:20701-26733 GCA_035391305.1 Draconibacterium sp. | reverse complement strand
TTTGAATTTATTTCCTTAACTCAAAAGCCCTGCTTTTCGATTCGTCAGCAGTAGGGAAATCATCAGGAATCGGGATTGTAACTTTACCGGTTGCCGCCCATTCAACTCCCCGTAAAAATGAAATGATGAAACCAACACTTTCGCACGAATAATCATCATGGCCAAGTGTAGTATGAAAAATTCGCCCTTTTCCGTAGGTGAGGGCCATTAACATGGGTTCATGCCGGTCGGTTGGCGCTTTCCCCGACATATCTTTTCCTGTTGCCAGAATGACCATGTTTTCGCCCGGACCACGCAGTTTTGCATAACATTCGTCTTTAGCTGACAACCAAACCGCTGGCATTCCTTTGGTAATTGGGTGATCGGGAACCCGCACCGTTATTGGAATAATATGTTGCGGACCATGAGATCCGGCACTTCCCGGAGAATCATCGCGCTTAAGTTCACCTTCGTTTGTATAATAAACATACGGTCCGTTTTTTTCGTTCCGATCGCCCCATCCGCCAAGTCCAATCATTTTATTGTATTCAAGCCAGTCGGGAAAAGAATTGTCTGCAGCATGAACCGAAACAAAACCGCCGCCGGCTTTCATAAAATCTTCAAGCGCTTTTTGTGTCGCTACAGTCCAGTCAGCTGCTTTCCATCCGAAATTGGAAACCACAACATCATATTTCTTAAATTTTGGTGCAAATTCAGGGTCGGTTTTCGGCTCAGCTAAATCCTGGGTTTCACCAACTCCTGCCAATGGAAGAAAAGCTTTTTCACGTTCAGCTTTCCATGTGAAAGCTGTGCGGTCGATATCAACAGTAAACAATCCTGTTTCTTCCAGGTATTGTTTCATCATTATTGTCGATTTTGGCCATACTTCGTGGTTGTTTTGCCCATCAACAATCAGCACCTTTATTTTTTTTGCTTCGCCCGAAAAAGCAAAAATCGTTATCATTAACAATAAGGTTAAAATCTTTCTCATAATTTTTTGTAGTTAGAATTTTTACTATTTTTTGGATTCTTGATACTTGGTACTAGATTCTTGAAACTCTAAACCCTGAACCCTAAACCCTGAACTCCAACTTCTAATCCTTCTTCCACGCAACTTCTTCCAACCCGCTGTCGAAGGTAAGTTTTCGTGCCAGCACAAAAAAGAAATCAGACAAACGGTTGATATAAATTATTGTTTCACCGGCTACTTTTGCATGTTCGGCAAACTGCAGAATCCTTCGTTCCGCTCTCCGGCAAACTGTTCGGGCAACATGGCATTGTGCTGCAGAAAAGTTACCCCCTGGTAAAACAAACTGTTTTAATTCGGGTAACTTGCTTTGATATTCGTCTATGGCTTGTTCAATATCTTTTATGTTTTCATCAGTAATTGAAAGGCTGGCTGTAAAAGCTTCGCCCTTTTCATCAGAAGCCAGCTGCGAACCTATATTGAACAGTTTGTTTTGTATTTTGTACAATGTTTCCGTTACGTTTTCAGGTAATTCAGATGAAAGCAAAACACCGATTGTTGCATTCAGCTCATCAATTGTACCATATGCTTCAAGTCGCAAATCATACTTTTTTACACGACTACCACCAACCAGACCCGTTGTTCCGTCATCACCGGTTTTTGTGTATATCTTCAATTTGTGCCTTTTAAAATTAATAAATAGGATTTGGGTTTATCTCGTCCGATTCTATTTCTCCGTCTTTTAAGTGAATGATCCGGTGGGCATGCATTGCAATATCGTTTTCGTGGGTAACCATTACCAATGTATTTCCTTTTCTATGGATTTCGGCAAAAAGTTTCATTATTTCCTCTGAAATTTTGGAGTCTAAGTTTCCTGTTGGTTCATCTGCCAACAAAAGTGCAGGGCTGTTAACCAGAGCACGAGCAATTGCAACCCTTTGGCGTTGCCCTCCGGAGAGTTCGTTGGGGCGGTGAGTCATCCTGTCCTGCAAGCCAACTTCATTCAGAGTGCTTTCTGCCATTTGCTTGCGTTCTGCTTTTCTTTTTCCTGCATAAATTAACGGAAGCATCACGTTTTCAAGCGCTGTATTTCGTGGAAGTAAGTTAAACACCTGGAACACAAATCCGATTTCAGAGTTCCTTATTTCTGCCAGCGAATCGTCGGTCATCCTGCTCACATCTTTCCCGTTTAATACGTAGGTTCCGCTGGTGGGCGTGTCCAGACAACCGATGATATTCATCAGTGTTGATTTTCCCGAACCCGAAGCGCCCATAATCGCAACATATTCACCTTTGTAAATATCGAGAGAAACCGAGCGTAATGCCCGGACAATCTGGGTCCCTACCTTGTAGTTTTTTACGATTGACTCTAAATGGATAATTTTTTGTTTCATGACTAAAGATTTAAAATCAGCACAGCTTTTATTGAGTAGTTTCTGTTTTATATGACGTAAAAATCGGATAAATATTTTTAATCTTTTGTACAAAAGTTGATTTTCTTTCGTTTTTTCAGAATTTTAACCTTCTTCAAATTATGTTTGGTGGGTTTTGAAATATAAATTCAGAATATTGCACTTTTCATTTTTAAGTATATTTGCTTTATGTCCGAATTTCTTGATCAGGAAATAAAATATCTCCCCGGTGTTGGTCCCAAAAGGGCTGAATTGCTGTACAAGGAGTTGAAAATTAAAACTTTCAAAGACCTGATTTATTATTTCCCATTCAAATACATCGACCGCACAAAATTTTACAAAATATCGGAAATTCACGCGCAAATGCCACTCATTCAAATAAGGGGAAAAATACAGTCATTCGAAATGGTTGGCACGGGGAGCAAACAGCGATTAACAGCGAAGTTTTCAGATGAAACCGGAAGCATTGAGTTGGTTTGGTTTAGTGCAATAAAGTGGCAAAAGGAAAACCTCAAAATCAATACTGAATATATTTTATTTGGGAAACCTTCGGAATTTGGAGGCAGAATAAGTGTTGTTCATCCCGATTTGGAAACCGAAGCCGAAAAGCAACTAAAACCATCGGGACTTTTTCAGGGGTATTACATTACTTCTGAAAAAATGAAAAACACTTATGTAAACACCAAAACAATCAATAAATTACAATTAACACTTGCCAGCCTGGCCAAGGGAAAAATACCGGAAACACTGCCCAAATATTTAATTGACAGATTAAAACTGATTCCGCTGGAAGAGGCATTAATAACGATTCACAAACCCGAAAACACCCACGATTTAAAAAATGCAACCTTCAGGCTGAAATTTGAAGAACTGTTTTTTATTCAACTGAAAATACTCGCTTTAAAACACCACCGCGAAAACAAAAACAAGGGGTTCAGGTTTGCGAATGTGGGGTTCAACTTCAATACTTTTTATTCGAAATTTTTGCCTTTCGAACTGACTGACGCCCAAAAAAAAGTTATTAAGGAAATAAGGCGCGATTTAAACCGGAACATTCAAATGAACCGCTTATTACAAGGCGATGTGGGTAGCGGAAAAACGCTGGTTGCGTTAATGACAATGCTGATTGCCATCGACAATGATTTTCAGTGTGCGTTGATGGCGCCAACTGAAATACTGGCACAGCAGCATTACAACTCAATTTCGAAATTCCTGAACGGAATGGAAGTAAAAGTTGCATTGTTAACCGGATCAACAAAGAAAAAGGATCGGATAGTTTTGCATGAAGCGCTTGAATCGGGGAAAATACAGATATTAATCGGCACACATGCTTTAATAGAAGATGTAGTGGTTTTTAAAAACCTGGGACTTGTTGTTATAGACGAACAGCACCGTTTTGGTGTTGCCCAGCGCGCAAAACTGTGGCAAAAAAATGATATGATTCCGCCGCATATTCTGGTAATGACGGCCACGCCAATACCACGAACGCTGGCAATGACAGTTTACGGCGATTTGGATGTTTCGGTAATCGACGAATTGCCGCCCGGAAGAAAACCAATACAAACGATGCACTACTTTGAAAACCGGCGGCAGCAACTAAATAATTTTCTGCGGCAGCAAATGGAAAGGGGAACGCAGATTTATATTGTTTACCCGTTAATTTCAGAATCGGAAAAAATGGATTTGAAGAACCTGGAAGAAGGTTACCGGCATGTTACCGAAGCTTTTCCTGATGTTAAAGTGAGTATGGTTCATGGTAAAATGAAACCCGTGATAAAAGAAAGCGCCATGCAGGCTTTTAAAAATGGCGAAACGAAAATTATGGTTGCAACAACTGTAATCGAAGTTGGTGTTGATGTGCCAAATGCTGCAGTTATGGTTATTGAAAGCGCCGAAAGATTTGGTCTGTCACAATTGCACCAGTTGCGTGGCAGGGTGGGGCGTGGTGCCGAACAATCGTATTGCATTTTAATGTCGTCATACAAAATTGGCCATGAAAGCCGCAAACGACTGGAAACAATGGTTCGGACAAATGATGGATTTGAAATTGCAGAAGTTGATATGAAATTGCGTGGCCCCGGCGATATTGAAGGAACCCAGCAAAGCGGCATCGGCTTCGACCTGAAAATATCAAACCTGGCAAAAGACGGTGAAATACTGCAGCTCGCCCGGAATGTGGCTACTGACGTTCTGGAGAAAGACCCCACGTTGCAAAATAGTGAAAACAGCATTTTACTACACAGTTTAATGGCTTCAAAACAAACTGAATTTGACTGGAGTTTAATAAGCTAAGAAAACGTAAAATCATTTATGAAAAGTAAAAAACCAAAATCAAAAAAGGAAAGCAATTTCAAGCCTGAAATAAATAATTTGTGGTTAAAGGGCGGAATTCTGATTGCGGGATTAATCTTTGCTTTTTATTTCCAGACTTTTCAATTCGATTTTGTGAATTGGGACGACCAGGTAAATGTTTACGAAAATGAAAATGTAGTAAATTTCGACGTAAAAGGAATTTTTACAGACCATGTAATTGGTAACTACAATCCACTCTCGAACTTTACACTGGCTGTTGAATATCTGCTTGTTAAAGAAAGTCCGGGTTTGTATCATTTCAATAATGTTCTGCTGCATATTATCTGTTCGTTGCTGGTTTACCTGTTGATGAAAAGATTGGGATTGTCGTTTTTAGTTTCTTTTTTAGCTGCAATTTTATTTGGAATTCATCCAATGCGGGTTGAATCGGTTGCATGGGTTACAGAGCGGAAAGATGTTCTTTTTGGTGTGTTCTATTTATTATCGCTTTTGCTGTACATTTCGTATTACAGAACAAAAAAAGCAGCTTACTTTATTTTATCAGTTTTGGTTTTTATATTGTCACTTCTGTCTAAAATTCAGGCAGTTGCTTTGCCATTTTCGTTGCTTTTAATTGATTATTGGTTCGAAAGAAAACTAACACTGAAATCTGTTTCAGAAAAAATTCCTTTCTTTTTATTATCGCTGATCACAGGTTTAATTGGTATTCATTTCCTTCGCCAGCAGGGTTCGCTTGAAGTTGGAAATATAATGCCTGTTTTTCAACGCTTGTTTATCGGCAGTTATTCGTTTGTTGTGTTTATTGTAAAATCTGTCGTTCCGTTTCAAACGTCAGCCATTTACATATTTCCGGCTGAATTGTCAGCCATTCATTATTTAAGTATGTTGCCGGCGCTGGCAGTAATTGGTGTTGCAGCAGTTTATTTCAAAACCAAAAGGTTTATAAGTTTTGGCATTTTGTTTTTTACATTGAACATTGTTTTTGTACTTCAGGTTGTTGGCGCCGGACAAGGATTTATTGCCGACAGATTTACTTATATTCCGTACATAGGTTTGTTTTTAATATATGCAGTGCTTTTTGAAAAGTTGTTGGTG
This sequence comes from Draconibacterium sp., assembly GCA_035391305.1. Taxonomy (GTDB): domain Bacteria; phylum Bacteroidota; class Bacteroidia; order Bacteroidales; family Prolixibacteraceae; genus Draconibacterium. Next base: position 20,967 of record DAOPKR010000057.1, on the reverse strand, counting down.
AAGTTTCAAAACCGTAAAGTGTTGCTTTATCCGGCGCTTGTAATTTATCTTTTGCTGATTTCAATTCAAACTTTTAATCAGATAAAAGTATGGCAAAACAGTGAAACTCTTTGGACTGATGTAATTAAAAAACAACCTGATGCAGTGCTGGCCTACAACAATCTGGCACATTACTATATTCAGCAGAAACAACCCGAAAAAGCGCTTGCCAATTATAATGTTGCAATCGAACTTCAACCCGAAAAAGCACAAACCTATAACAACCG
>DAOPKR010000057.1:19393-20601 GCA_035391305.1 Draconibacterium sp. | reverse complement strand
GCAAAAAGAATTTGAAAAAGCAATTTCGGATTGTAAATTGTATCTTCAGCTTAAACCAAAAGATACAGAGGTAATCAATCTGAATGGTTTGTGTTATGCTGGCCTGAATGATTTTGATTCAGCAATTCTTGAATATAACAAAGCAATTCAAATTGAACCTGCAAATGGTCTTTTTTATATGAACCGTTCGTTTGCTTACAACTCAAAAGGAGATAAAACCTCAGCCTTAAAAGATGCACAGCAGGCATTAAAGCTTGGATTGATTGTAGATGAAAATTATCTCAGTTATTTAACTGGAAATTAATTAAATAAACTATTCCTTTATTTTGTTGTTAAAGTAGTTAAGTTACAATAATTAAACCTGTTACGATGAAAGCAAAAGATTTTACCCGACGTGATTTTATTAAAACTACAGGCGCTGTTACTGCAGGCGTTTTACTGGCTCCTACAGTTGCCTGTTCAAGTTCGCCTTTTGATTCAAAAGGATTGCCAACTACAATACTTGGCAAAACCGGAGTTCGGATCCCAATCATGATTTTGGGACTCGGCAGCCGATTTATGGCAATCGACGAAGATAAAGGGTTACAGATTCTTGAAACGGCTTTAAACAGTGGACTTTATTACTGGGACACTGCCGCCATTTATAAAAACGACCAGCAATACAGCGAAGAACGGATTGGAAAGATTTTAAACCCAATTCGAAGTAAAATATTCCTTTCAACAAAAGTGAGCGACAGAAATGCAGATGAAGCGAAAAGAACAGTTGAAACAAGTTTGAAACGCCTGAATACGGATTATATTGATTTATACCAGATTCACAGCATCACCACCGAAGAAGAAGTAAAACAATTTGGGGCTGCTGACGGAGTGCTTCCGGTTTTGCAAAAATTTAAGGAAGAAGGTGTTATCAGGCACATTGGGTTTACAGGCCACACTTCGGCAAGCGCGATGAAACTGGCTGCTGAAATGTATGATTTCGATACGATGCTGATTGCTATGAACCATCAGCAAAAAGATCAGGCTTTTGAGGAACAGCCGGTTCCGTTTGCCGCTGGAAAAGGAATGGGCGTTTTGGCAATGAAAGTTATTCGTCCACGAGAAACTGTTAATGGTTTAAGTGCCGATGATTTGATAAAATACGCACTTTCGTTGAAAGGTGTAACCGCCGCAGTTGTTGGAACTGACAGTGTTGAGGTTCTTCAAAAAAA
>DAOPKR010000057.1:6033-19293 GCA_035391305.1 Draconibacterium sp. | reverse complement strand
GGTTGCAAGTTACAGGTTACTTGTTGAAGGATTCTATCTGTATTTACTCAGTTGTCGTCGGATGGAATCCTTAAAAATTCAAATCTAAAATGAGTTGGAGTTCAATTCAATTTTGATAATAACCATTTTAACAATCGTCATATCTCAATCCAACATTTTCTCGGAAACAACGAGCTGCGCAGTTTTGAACGAAAAATAACGTTGTGAAATGTAACTGTAAATAACAACTATTGCAGTAGTAACTCCCTTTGAAAAAGTTGCATACCAACCAAAATATTCAACAAAAATTTTCAGAAATACATAATTCAAAATAATTGCGCCAAAAACTGTAAGTCCATAACGGAAGAGCTGGATTCGCCCTTTTAATTCTGATGCATTGAATGTTACATATTTTGCAAGAATAAAGCCTGTCAGAAAAGTAATGGGGAAAACCATTAAAAAAGCGGCAATATATGCGCTGATTGCAATAAAACCAAGATCTACCATTTGCATATCCAAAATGTAACGGTAGAAAATAAAATAAAGTGTCAAATCCAAAACTGTATTTAACCCGCCGGTTACAGCATATCTAAACACTTCACGGGGAATAAAATGCAAAAAGGGAAAGTAAAACCAGTCAATAATATGAATAATAATATCGCGGATATTTCGAAGAAATTGAACCATTAAATGTCTGTTGCTTTTTGTTTTGTAAAGAAACAATTTTTTAAAACAAATTGAAAAAAGGAAATAAAATTTATAGATCAGGTGGTTTGCGCATTTGTTTCTTCAGTGCCTGGTTTTTTTTTGATTCAAGTCGTTTTAAACGTGAAGCTGCCGTTGGTGCTGATTTTAATCTTTTTTTACGAAGTGTTAATGCCTTTTCAATCAATTCGAAGAATTTTTCAAGTGCATTTTCTTTATTATCGAGTTGAGAACGACCTGTTTGTGAGGTTACAATCAATTCGCCTTCAGAATTAATCCTGTTTTTGAGTTTTAAAAAAATGCGGTCTTTTTCTTCGTCAGAAAATATTTCTGAATTTTTAACTGAAAAGCGCAATTCAACCTGGGTATTCACCTTGTTTACATTTTGTCCGCCCGGACCACTGCTGCGAGTGGCAGAAAACACAACTTCTGCTTCAACCTGTTTTTTTATGTAGTCATCAAGTTTCATTTTACCCGTTTTTGCTCAGTTGTTCGAGCTTTTCCTGATGAAGTATTTCAATATTCTTTCCATTCAGAATTATAATTCCCTCCTTTTCGAATTCCTTCAGAAATTTTATCGCGCTTTCGGTTGAAATTGACGCAAAATCAGCAATCTCCTGACGCGATAAATTTTCAAAAATATTTTCATTTATAAATTCCTCCTGCGACAAGTAGAGCAGGGCGGAAGCCAGTTTTCCGCGCATTTGTTTGTACGAAAGATTTTTAATTATTTCAATTAAAAGCCTTTCGTTCCTGTAGTTTTTTGAGGTAATCCGAAGTGCAAATTCAGGATTGTTCAATAAAGCATTTTTGAGGCTTTCTTTTTCAATCATGCAAACTTCAGCATCAGTAATTGCCTGGCTTGAATAGCTGTGCACTTTTTCTCCAAAAACTGATGAGAAAGCGAGAAATTCGCCCTTTTGCGCTATTCCAATGTTTATCTGTTTATCATAACCCGTTTGTACATAAACCTTTACCAAACCTGAAACAACATAAATTATATATGGTGCAAAAGCACCCTGTTTGAAAATATTCTCGCCTCTCAAATAGGTGATTTTCGTTTTGTTTTCCTCCAGTATTTTCAGGTTTTCCGGAAACATTTGCCCAAATTCTGTTTTGCTATAATTCATTTCTGTCATATCCGATAATCTTGCGCTTTACAAAATTATCAAATCATTCAATAAAAACGGGAATTATTTAAGTTTCTAAATTGTTTAGTCAGTAAACGTTTTCAAATCAGAAGATTCGACATGTTTCAGAGGACAGGAAAACTTCAGAATTCTTCCTGAAATTATCTGAACCTGTTAATTCAACTTCAATTAAAATTAACGTTTGACAGGAAATAAACTAAAATATTACAGTCTGAGTCCTGAAGTACTTCAACGACTTTTTTTGTGCCGGAAGTTGTGCATACCATATCTTTGTAACAGCAAAATTCAAAAAATGAAACGCATAGCAATACCAATAGTAAATAACAAATTGAGTGAGAATTTCGGCGAATGCAATTATTATACAATTTTTGAGGTTGGAAAAAAGATCAATTCTACAAAAACAACTTTACTGCCCGATGGTATTGACGCTGAAAATCTGCCGCATTGGTTAAAGGGAGAAGGAATTACAGATGTTATAACCTACAAAATAAATAAACAAATAGTAAACCTTTTTGTGGCTGAAAAAATCAACCTTTTCCTCGGAATTCCAATTGAAACGCCGGAAAAAATTATCGATGATTATTTGCAGGGGAAGCTAACCTCCGACAAAAGAATAATAGCAGAATTAACTCAGTAAAAATCAGGTATAAACAATTAAAAATTTGAGATCATGAAATTACTAAGAACAGGATTGCAGGAAATTGAAACTGCACAGGAGCTGGAAAAATTTATTTCGGAAAATGAAAATGTAATGGTTTGCTGCGGCCGAATGGGGCCCATGTGTTTGCCCGTTTATGATGTTATGGAAGAGCTTGAGGAAGAGCGCAGTAATGTGAAATTTAAAGTAATGGCTTTTGATAATCCTGAAGCAGCAGTTATCAGAAATGCTCCCGAATGTCGCGGATTCATGGGCCTGCCATTTACGATGTATTACAAAAACGGCAAAGTTGCGCATGCCACAAGCAGTATTCAAAACATGCAGCAAATAACCGGCATTTTAGATACATATTTTGGGAAATAAAATGGATTGAAAATCCAATCTCTTCAACTTTTAATTATGGATGAAGTTTTTGATGTAATAATAATTGGCGCCGGTGCCGCAGGATTGACTGCAGGTATTTATACTTCCCGCGCAAAACTGTCAACTTTGATTTTAAATGAAGGCGCGGTTGGCGGACAAATGGTACTGACTGAAGAAATTGCAAATTATCCCGGTGTTGAAACAATTAAGGGATACGAACTCGCCAACACAATGAAAAATCAGGCAAAAAGTTTTGGTTGCAAAATTAAGTCGAACATAAAAATTTCGAAATATAATTTTGACGGCGAGGTAAAAGAAATCGAATTAACTGACGGCAGAAAGTTCAAAAGCAAAACAATAATTTTAACTCCGGGTGGCCGGCCAAGATCATTGAATATAGAGGGCGAAGAAACATTTATGGGAAGAGGAATTTCATACTGCGCTACTTGTGACGGCGACTTTTTTACTGGGAAAGAAGTTGTAGTTGTCGGTGGCGGAAATTCGGCACTCGAAGAAGCAGTTGCGCTTACAAAATACGCCACAAAAGTTACAATCGTTCATCAGTTCGACAAATTTCAGGCTTTTGAACATGCTATTCAGGAAGCATCAAAAAACCCGAAAATAGCTTTTTTGATGGAATCAGAACTTCGCGGTTTTTATGGCAACGGGCAATTGCAAAAAGTTGAAATTGAACATTTGCCATCAGCTAAAAAAAGAGAACTGAAAACAGACGGGACATTTATTTTTGTTGGTTACCAGCCCAACACCGAAAGTCTTGAAAGTCTGGTAGAACTCAACAGTCGGGGTGAAATTGTGGTAAACAGCGAAATGAAGACAAACGTGAAAGGAATTTTTGCGGCTGGCGACTGCATTAATAAAAAATACCGCCAGGTAACAACCGCAGTAGCAGAAGGCACAATTGCAGCATTAAGTGCTTCTGAATATTTACGATGAAAACTTTAAACTTTTATAACTAAAAAACTGGATTAACTTTACAAAATTTTTAAAGAACCAAAAATATGTCAACTGAAAAGGTAACAATAAACTGGCTCGAAAACATGGCATTTGAAGCCGAAGTGAACGGGCATAAAATAATATTGGATGCATCAGATGCAGTGGGTGGCGAAAATCGGGGTCCGCGGCCAAAACCGCTGATGATGGTTGCCCTGGCGGGTTGCACCGGCATGGATGTAATTTCAATTCTCAAAAAAATGAGGGTGGAAGTTGAAGCTTTCAATGTGGTTGTTGAAGGCGATTTAACCGAAGAACACCCCAAACAATTTTCGCAAATGAGAGTTGTTTATGAATTTAAAGGCAATGATTTGCCAATGGATAAACTCGAAAAAGCAGTGAGTTTATCGGAAGAAAGATATTGCGGCGTGAGTGCCATGTATAAAAAGGCGATGGGAATTTCGACTCAAATCAGAATAACAGAATAAAATCAGAAATATGTCAGTTACACTTATTATTATTTTGGCAGTGGTGGGTTTACTGGTAGTGTTAATTACAGTAAACTACTTCAGAATGAAAAATATGAAACCGGTTGAAACCAGCAAAAAAATTGTTACGCTGGGTAACAAAAATTTTAAACTGGCGCTCAAAAAGGAAGTTTTGCTCGTCGATTTTTGGGCGCCCTGGTGTGGCCCGTGTAAAATGGTTGCGCCAACGTTAAACGAGATTGCCGAAACCGAAAAAGATATTACAATCGGCAAGGTAAACGTAGATAACAACCAGGATTTGGCAAAAAAATACAAAGTTCGTAATATACCTACAATGGTTATTTTCAAGAATGGTATTGAAGTGGGCCGGATTGTTGGTGTGAAAACCAAAAAGGCTATTTTAAGCCAGGTTCGAAGTTCTGTTGCAGGTTAATATATTTCAAACCACACAGTTGCAATAATTCTATTATACCTGTGTGGTTTGAAAACTTAAATGTTTATTTCAATTCCAACCGGACAATGATCCGACCCCATTATATCGCCAAGAATAAACGCACTTTTAACTGAAGGAATAAACGATTCGCTCACCAAAAAGTAGTCGATTCTCCAGCCTACATTCTTTTCTCTTGCTCCCGCACGATAACTCCACCATGAATAAGCCCCGGTTTTATCCGGATAAAAATGCCTGAATGTATCCACAAACCCTTTTTGCGTAAATCTATCCATTCCATCAATTTCAGCCTGCATATAACCTGCGTATTTGTTGTAATTGGCTTTCGGATGAGTCAGGTCAATGGGTTTGTGTGCCACATTAAAATCGCCGCAAATAATAACAGGCTTTTCCAATTCTAGTTTTTTCAGATAATTGAAAAAATCCAAATCCCATGTTTGTCTGTAATCCAACCTTTTCAATTCACTTCCTGAATTTGGGACATATACATTCACAAGAAAAAATCTGTCATACTCAAGACACAAAACACGACCTTCATTGTCATGTTCAATAATCCCAATGTTGCGGAAAATATTTACCGGATTTGTTTTTGACAGAATTGTTGTTCCTGAATAACCCTTTTTTTCTGCTGAATTTGAAAAAATAAAATAATCATTTATATCTGCAAGGGTTTCTGCAACCTGATCATCCTGGGCTTTGGTTTCCTGAAGGCACAAAATGTCGGGAGCAATTTGTTTTAAATCATCAAAGAAATTCTTTTTGGCAACCGCACGAATCCCGTTCACATTCCACGAAATTAATTTCATATTATTTTTTTTTTGCGGGTTAATATACTGATTTTCTACTAAAAATATTGTCAAATTAGAAAGTGTAAAATTCTTTCAGTTTATTCCTTTTTTTAGATTTCAATTCCTGTTAAGCTTAAAAAGTTGAGTAATTCACATGTACTAAGGCGGGTTACGCATATTTCTGTACAGATAAATGGTCAAACTATCAGGATTTCTAACATTCGGATTTTGAGTTGTTTACCTGCAAATAAACTATTTCCGAGAACATAATCGAGTGGAAAGCGTTTAACTAAACTGATTTAGAGTGTTTAAAAGCAAATATTATAACAACATATTTTTTATGAATTATTTAGAAAACCAGGAATCGCTTGTAGAATTGGAACTTGAAAAAGAACAAAAACCTTTTAATGAATTTATCGATTCTTTGAAAGCCAAAATGAAATTGGTTTTTCACAACCGCGCAGATATTGATAATTTAAGTTTAAAACGAGGTTTACCCCCATTTGCTTTACGCGAAATAATGTCAGTAAATCCGCTTTCCACAGGTATTCCAAAGAAATATGGTGGCAGAGGTGGTTTAATGCACGAAAATATAGGTCTTCTTGCCGCAGCTTCTTACGAATCGCTTGCACTTTCTCTAACATTTGGAATAAACTCTGCCCTGTTTTTGCAACCTGTTGGAAAATACGGACAGGAAGAGGCAAAAAAAGCGGTTTTCAAACGTTTTATGGAAGAAAAAACCATGGGCGGATTGATGATAACCGAACCCGATTATGGCAGCGATGCGCTGAATATGCAAACTTCTTACGTTGAAAACAGCAAGTATGCGCATGTTAAAGGAACAAAACATTGGGCTGGATTAACAGGCTGGGCTGAGTTTTGGCTGTTAACAGCACGCCAGCAAACAGAATCGGGAAATCTGCAACGTGATATTGATTTCTTTATTTGTGATGTAAATGCGCCCGGACAACAAATTGTAGTTGAAGAATTTTATGAAAACCTTGGGCTTTATATGATTCCATATGGCAGGAATGTAATTGATGTTAAAATTCCGCTCGGATATAAATTACAGCCACATTCAACCGGTGTAAAAATGATGCTTGATTTGCTTCACCGCAGCCGGATGCAGTTTCCCGGAATGGGCATGGGATTTATTCAACGTATGCTCGATGAGGCAATAGCACATTGTCAGCAGCGTTTTGTTGGCGGTAAAAGTTTGTTTGGCTATGATCAGGTTCAGCAGCGCTTATCAAAATTACAGGCTTCATATACGGTTTGTTCGGCAATGTGCGCCAACAGCAGCGAAAAAGCAGGAATTGATGTTGATTTGGTACCACATGGAATAGAAGCAAATGCGGTTAAAAGTGTAATTACTGATTTAATGCAGGAAGCTGCCCAATCATTGGTGCAACTTGTTGGTGCAAAAGCATACCGCATTAATCATATCGGAGGCAGGGGAACTGCCGACAGCCGTCCTTTTCAGATTTTTGAAGGATCTAATGATATTTTATATGCGCAAATTTCTGAGGGTTTGATAAAGCTAATGAAACGTGCCAAAGAGAACAATCTTTACCAGTTTTTAAAAGAATTTGACCTCTCTAAAATGGCTTCGGAATACCTGAAGGAAATGACAAATTTCAATCTCGATTTTCAAATGCAGCAAAGAAAACTTGTAGAATTGGGAAAGGTAGTAGGTCGGGTAATTTCATTGAACCAGGTACTTGACTTGGCAAAAAAAGGATTCCGTGAAGATTTAATCGAAGGGGGAATTACAATGCTAAAACAAGATATTTCGAAGTTGATTTCCGCATTTTCATTCAACAATAAAACTGATGTTATTGAAGGATATCAGGAAAACAGTTCATGGCTGAATTTTGTGACAGTTTAAAAAGTTTGATTTTTTTTTTGTTTATGAACAGAAAAATTTTCTGGGTTACAAAAGTTATTAAGCAATCTGGTTCTCGAAATTAGAAAGTGATGCTGAAGTAATTTATAAGCTTATTTCCTGTTCGGCAATGCCAATTAAAATCTACGGTTTTGTAGCGGGTTTTTGTTGTTGAAAATTCAAATAAAGATATTTAAGATTTGGTTAACTTATTGAAATATAGATAAATTTAGAATTTGAAGCGAAATTTTAATTTTAGTAATTATTATAATTTAACCGGTATTTATGATTACCGAGAAATCAAATTTCAAAGTAAAAATTATCTCAAATCGTTTTTAATAAAATATAACAATCTGTTGTATTTTTGAGCCAAATTAAAAATCAAAAAAATGAGTGACGAAAAGATCATATTTTCGATGTACAAGGTGAGTAAAACTTACCCTCCCAGTAAGACTGTAATCAAAGATATTTCTCTTTCCTTTTTTCTCGGTGCCAAAATTGGGATAATCGGTTTAAATGGTTCGGGTAAATCTACTTTGTTACGGATAATTGCCGGTCAGGATAAATCGTTCAACGGTGAGCTTGTATTTTCTCCGGGTTATTCTGTTGGGTTACTCGATCAGGACCCTCAGTTGGATGAAACAAAAACTGTAAAGGAAATTGTTCAGGAAGGAGTTCAGGAAACGGTTGATGCATTAAAGGCTTACGAAGATATAAACCTGAGATTCGGTTTGCCTGAAGTTTATGAGAATCCGGATGAAATGGATCGCTTAATGGCAGAACAAGCAGTTTTGCAGGAAAAAATAGATCATTTGGATGCCTGGAACCTCGACAGTAAACTCGAACGTGCAATGGATGCGCTGCAATGTCCACCCGATGATCAACCTGTAAATGAACTTTCAGGTGGTGAGCGCCGCAGGGTTGCACTTTGCCGTCTTTTACTCCGCGAACCCGATGTTTTGTTACTTGATGAGCCAACAAACCACCTTGATGCTGAAAGTATTTTGTGGCTTGAAATGCATCTTGCGCAATATAAAGGAACTGTTATTTGTATAACGCACGATCGCTATTTTCTCGATAATGTTGCCGGCTGGATACTTGAACTCGACCGCGGCCAGGGTATTCCCTGGAAGGGAAATTATACTTCATGGCTGGAGCAAAAATCAAAACGATTGGAACAGGAGGAAAAAACGCATTCAAAACGGCGCAAAACACTAGAACGCGAGCTGGAATGGGTTCGCATGTCGCCAAAAGCAAGGCAGGCGAAATCGAAAGCACGCTTGGGAGCCTATGATAAAATGCTGAATGAAGATGTTAAACAGAAAGAAGAGAAACTTGAAATATTTATTCCGAACGGTCCCCGGCTTGGTGATAAAGTAATTGAAATGGATGGCGTTTCAAAAGGTTATGGCAACAGAATCCTTTTTGAGAACCTGACGTTTAAACTTCCACCAGCAGGAATTATTGGTGTAATTGGACCAAACGGTGCCGGTAAAACCACATTGTTTAAGTTGATTATGAAACAATTGGAGGCAGATGCCGGAAAAATTGATATTGGCGAAACTGTGAAAATCAGTTACGTTGACCAAACCCACAAAGCAATCGATCCAAATAAATCGGTTTTTGAAGTGATAACTGGCGGAACTGAATCGATAATGCTTGGCAATAAACTCACCAATTCGCGTGCTTATGTGGGCAGGTTTAACTTTACAGGCTCCGATCAGGAGAAAAAGTGCGGTGTACTTTCAGGGGGTGAAAAAAACAGGCTTCATTTGGCGCTGGCGTTGAAAGCTGAAGGCAACGTGCTTTTGCTCGATGAACCAACAAATGATATTGATGTGAACACCCTGCGGGCATTGGAAGAGGGACTTGAAGGCTTTGCAGGTTGTGCGGTTGTTATTTCGCACGATCGTTGGTTTTTAGACCGGATTGCAACTCATATTCTGGCTTTTGAAGGTAACTCGGAAGTTTATTTTTTTGAAGGCTCTTTTTCCGATTATGAGGAAAACCGTAAAAAACGGTTGGGAAGTGATACACCGAAAAGAATAAAATATAAAAAACTGATGTAGTTTCACCATGCTTTTAAACAAAAAAACCGCTCCGGAAATCCGGAACGGTTTTTTTTTTACCAATTCAATCAACTATAATACAGCTTTACATGCGTCGAGCAAAGTTTGCACATTTTTATTTGAAGCATCAAGAGCTTTTGCTTTTTCAAGAATTTCAATAGCTTTCTTAAATTCAACCTGGGCTTTTCCAACTTCCGCGGTATATGCCGGATCATCGGTTTTCAAAGTACCGGCATTCACTTTTTTGTTTGCCTCACCCAGAATTTCAGCTCCTTCTTTATACAATGCATTTCCTTCAGATACATAAACATTAGCCAAAGCAGGTGCAATTTTTTCGTCGCCTGGGAACTTGGCAGCTCCCTCTTCCAAAGTAGCTTTGTATTCGTCATCTTTATTTTGTTTCTTTAAAACTGCTGCTTTATAATAAAGTGCTGTTTCACCTTTGTAACCGTTTTCTACTGATTTCCCAAAAAGCTCAACTGCTTTGTCGAGCATATTTCCACGATAAGCTGCGATGGCTGCGTTGTAAACCAACGCTTCAGTGCCTTCTTCAGAAGTTGCAATTGCTTTTTCAAAACTTGCAACAGCATTTTCATAATCTTTTTTATCATTGTAAGCCAATGCTTTATATTCATGGCTTTTCGAAACATTTGTGCCCGATTCAATGGCTTTATCGAAATATTTTACTGCGCCTTCAAGGTTTTCAGCTTTGTAAGCAGCAAAACCAATGTTGAAATTTATTGAAGCATCAACCTGCACATCACCAATATTACTCATGGCTTCATCATATAATTTATATGCTTTTGCGTAATCCTGAGCTTTCATAGCTTCCTGAGCCTGGTTTAATTTCTCTGCTGCATCCTGAGCATATGAAAAAACTGAGAAAACAATCGCCAACCCAAATAATAATACCTTTTTCATTTTTAAATCTTTCATTTAATTAATTCTGTTTTTATTTATTTATACATTACTTTTTTATTGAGTTCCCAAAAATAACAATTATGAATTAATTTCCTAAAACTTAACAATAAACTTCAACAACTTGATTGACAAAATGTTAAAAAAATATTTCATTTTAACTGTTATTAGTAAATTTTGAGAATACATACCTTTAATAAATACTATTTCCTGCAAATATTATAAAAATTGATATCTGGCAAACTCTTCCTATTCATTTGTCTTAAAATACATTTTTTATAAATTGTTGTAAGAAAGCCATTTGTCAGTGGTCATTCCCTTTTTTAATTCCCTGTGGTTACCACTAACAACTATAATTCCCTGATAAATATTCATATTTGTTATGGCTAAATTGCCCGGTAACCCAAAACTGTATGATTTCCAGTTATCATTTGAATTATCCTTTCTGTAAACTCCGTCCCATTGACCGGCGAAAACCGTTTTTCCATTTTCAAAAATATTGAATGTATAAAGTTCTTTCGGCAAACCATTTTGAATATTTTGCCAACTTTCTCCTTTATCTTTTGACGATAGCAATTCATTGTAAACCATTGCATATATTGTGTTATCGCCTGAACTTATGTTGTGCAAAGTACGGTTTGCCAGAATTTGTTTCCACTTTTTTTCTCCTTTTACAGTTGCGAACGCTCCCTGATTAGTACCAATATAAATGCTTCCATCAAAATCAGTCATTCCGTTTACCTGCATTTTGCTGTTTCCATATTCCAGTTCCCACTTTTTATCGGTTTCATTAAATGTGTATAAACCCGAATTAGTTCCTGCATACAATTTATTGTCAATCTGAATAAGTTTTCGAATAGTTGGACTTGCCAGACCGGCATCGTAATTTATCCAGTTCTTTCCTGAATCTTTTGTAGAAAATACACCTCTTTTTTCTGTCCCGACAAATATTTGACCATTAAAAAATGCCAGCGGACCAATATTACTTTTAATTATTTGATCATCAGTTGGGGTTTTTACCCAAATATCCTTTTGAAAATCAAAAAGAAATATGCCCTCCTCTTTTATTGCTATTCCAAGTAAATCTTCCGACACTGCAATTGACCCTAATCCTGTATTAACATTATCTGGCAGCCCCTTGCTTTTGTTTTTCCAGGTATTTCCATTGTTATCCGAAAAGAAAACTATGCCATTTTCTGCATCAGACTGATTAACATTTGAAGGATTGTTTCTTTCAATTTTTTTCGCTTCAATTTCAGTTTTAATTTTGGTATTTCGGTTACATGAAATTAAAATTGCACAAACAATTAATAGCGTTGGAATTCTCATCATTATATTAATTTAAAATTTTATGCGACCGCTATTTCAAAACTGTCACTTGAAAATTCAATTTATCTAAGGATTAAACATTTCAGGATTCCAAAAGTTTAAAATGCTTTGAATCATTTTGATACGGTTTTTTGCTTCTAGATTTTCCGGGTCAATCTGAACAACTTTTGAGTAGGCATTCATCGCTTTTCCCCAGTTCTGGAATTTTTGTTCTAATTTTCCTGAAACCATTAAATATTCAACAGTTTCTTCGGGCAAAATTTCGTTAAAAAGATTTTGAGCTTCTTTTGATTTCTCGGTGTTAATAAGGTGTAAAACCTGGTTTAATTTTTCTTTGTTCATTATTTTGTTTTTCCAACCTGCTTTAAATGCCGGACAAAAAGATGAATGAAAATGAGATTTCAATATTTGTCCAATTCCCTTGCGAATTTAAAAGTACAATCATAAAGTAGCCGGGCGGCATTTTTTATTGCAAAATCTACGGTCATTAATTCATTCATTATACTGAAAACTCCATCAAATGCTTCAGCAGCTTCTTTTTCAACCGAACCAGCAATTGCAAAAACCGGTTTATTTTCTTTTTTAGCCCGTTTTGAAACTGCAAACGGTGCTTTGTTACTTAATGTTTGTGAATCAAGTTTTCCTTCACCGGTTATTACAAAATCAGCCCATTTTACATGTTCTTCAAAATTTAAAAGCGAAAGTACGAAATCCGCACCCGGAACAATTTCAGCATTAAAAAAAGAGAGCAACGGCATTGAAATGCCTCCGGCTGCGCCGGTACCGGCAATATTTGTAATTTCTTTTCCGGTTTTAGTTTGTAAAATGTCAGCCCAGTTTTTCAACCCATTCTCAAGTTGAACAACCATGTCGGGAGTTGCCCCTTTTTGCGGGCCAAAAACGGAGGCAGCTCCTTTCTTACCCAAAAGCGGGTTGTCAACATCACATATTATTTTTATCGAAATATTGACTTTGTTTTTGGGAATGAAAATGTCAGTTACTTTTCTCAAATTATTTCCGTTGCCTTGTAATTCATTTCCATTCTCATCAAAAAAATGAAACCCAAGTGCCTGAATCATACCAATTCCACCGTCAACTGTTGCACTGCCACCAACTGTCAGTAAAATTTCGCCACAACCTTTATTAATTGCATCATTAATTAACTCACCTGTTCCGAACGAAGAAGTTTTCAGCGGGTTTAATTCGTTTTTATCAATGAGTTTCATGCCCGAAGCGTCGGCCATTTCGATGATTGCCGTTTTGCCGGAAATGAAATATTGCGAAGTTATTTTTTTGCCGACGGGATTTTTAACTTCCATTTTCACCCGATCGGCGTTTAATGCTTTTGCAATTATTTCGCCGGTTAAGTCACCGCCATCGGCAACTGGTACTTTTCGTATCCGGAATTTTGACGAAAAATCTAAGAGTGCCTTTTCAACTATGTCGGCAAAGTCGAAAGCATTCAGGCTCCCTTTCATTGAATTTGGCGCGATCAGAATATTCATTTTTCACCACGGGTTACCGA
>DAOPKR010000057.1:0-5933 GCA_035391305.1 Draconibacterium sp. | reverse complement strand
CCTTTCATTGAATTTGGCGCGATCAGAATATTCATTTTTCACCACGGGTTACCGATATTACACCTTTTGCTTTTTTTAGTTTTTGTATTAAAAACTCAAGATGATCAAGACTGTACACAAGTATTTTTAATTTTCCTTCGAATTTTCCCTTGTCAGATTCAATGTTAATCGAACGCATTTGTGTTCCCAAATCTTTTGCAATAATATGCGTTATTTCTGATACAATTCCTTCTTCATCAACCCCTGAAATGAATAACGAAGTTAAAAAAGAACTTTTGTTTGTGGTATCACGCCATTTTGCCTTTATTATCCGGTAGGGGAAACGCTCTTTCATTTGCGGCGCATTTGGACAACTGTTCCGGTGAATTTTTATTCCTTCACGGATGGTTACAAAACCGTAAATTGAATCGCCAAAAACCGGATTACAGCACTGGGCAAGTTTGTAGTTCACGTTTTTCAGGTTGTTGTCGATTACCAGAAAATCATCGCCACCTTCAAAAGACAATTCCTTTACCTCTTTTTTAGGTAACAGTTCTTCTAATCTTTGTTTCGAACTAACTTCTTCTTTTTCAGTAAAAATTGATTTTATATCCAGTGGATCAATTTTTCCGGTTGCAACGTCATAATAAAAATCCAATGCAAGTTTGAACCCGTATTTTTTTAGCATTTTACGGATTCCTTCATCTGTTAATTCTATTTTCCAGTTTTTGAATTTTCGTAAAAGAATTTCCCGGCCTTGCGCTCCCATCACTTTTCGTTCCTCGTTCAAGCTCGCTTTTACACGGTTTTTCGCTTTCGAAGTAACAAGAAATTCAAGCCAGTCCATTTTTGGCTTTTGGTTGTTCGAGGTATCAATTTCTACATGATCTCCGTTTTTAAGTTTGTGTTTCAGCGTAACTTTTACGCCGTTTATTTTTCCTCCAACACAGGTATCACCAAGGCGCGAATGAATTTCGTAGGCGAAATCGAGCATTGTAGCGCCACTCGGTAACTTTCGTAAATCGCCTTTCGGTGTAAACACAAAAACTTCGTCATTATAAATATCGGTACTGAAATGGTCGATAAAATCAACAACATTTAATTCAGGATTTTCGAGAACATTTCTAATTTCTGCAAGCCAGGCATCGTAACCTGATTTCTCTTTTCCACCTTTATATCTCCAGTGTGCAGCAAGTCCTTTTTCCGCAATTTCATCCATTCTTTTTGTGCGGATTTGTATCTCCACCCATTTTCCCTGCGGACCCAAAACTGTGGTGTGCAATGATTCGTAGCCGTTTGATTTTGGTATGGTAATCCAGTCGCGCAAGCGGTTTGGATTTGTTTGATATTCTTCAGTAACAAAGGAATAGGCAGTCCAGCAGTCAGCTTTTTCATCTTCCGGTTTCGATTCTAAAATAACCCGGATGGCAAATAAATCCATTACTTCGTCAAACGAAACATCCTTTTTATTCATTTTGTTGAATATGGATGATATGGATTTTGTGCGTGCTTTCATTGAAAACACAAAACCTTTATTTTGGAGTTTCTTTTCAACAGGTTTTACAAATTCAGCAACAAAATTGGCACGCTCAGTTTCTGTTTCCTTTAACCTGTTAACCACATAGTTGTAGGCTTCAGGCTTTTGATATTTTAAACATAAATCAAGCAATTCGGAGTTCACAGCGTATAATCCCAAACGGTGGGCGAGGGGAGCATACAAATATGCTGTTTCGGTAACAAGCCGCTTCTGACTGTCTGCATCGTAGGCATCAAGGTTTCTTAAAACCTGCAGCCGATCAGCGATTTTCAGGATTATTACCCGAACATCACCGGCCAACGCAAGCAAAAGTTTTCGGTAGTTTTCAGAGTGGATATCAACTGTATCGGTTCCGAGAGCGTTGATTTTTGCCATTCCATCGAGGATGAAATAAATGTGTTTCCCAAAATTAGTTTCAATTTCGCTTTGAGTGGCCTTTTTATCCAGTCCGGCATACATAACATTATGCAGCAAACCCGCTACAATTGAGTCAGGCCCCATCCCGATTTCACGCGCAATAATAGTTGCGACCTCAAGTGAATGGGTAATGATTACTTCGCCATGTTTAAACTTATTAACCCCAACAATTGTGCTTGCAAACTGAAATGCTTTTTCAATTCTTTCCAAATCAACAGGTTCCCAGTTGAATTCACAAATTGATTTCAGATTATCATATCTTGTTAATATTTCTTCCCCGATATCCATAAATTGCTTTTTTTCAAACAAACTAAATAACTTCTGAAAATAAGGAAAAGGTAGGGTTCTTTTTTGAAAATTTATTTTCAAACCACCTTTTCAGGATGAATACAGCAAATTTATATTTTCAATTCTTCAAGTAATTCAATGTACCGCTCAATTCCTGAAATAATTTCACTTTTATAAATATACTCATCAGCCGTGTGAGAGCGAGCCGAATCGCCGGGCCCCATTTTAACCGAAGGACATGATATAATCGCCTGGTCGGATGTGGTTGGAGATCCGTAAATATTTATCCCTTTGCTTTTTACGAGTTTTGCGAAAGGATGATTTTCCGAAATTCCGGATGAATTGAGCCTCAATGAGCGGGGCTTTACCTCCGAACCGATTAAATTTGAAATAATTTCAACGGCATCTTTGTTCAGATAGTGTTCATTTGTGCGAACATCCACAACGAAATGACAAACATCGGGTACAACATTGTGCTGTGAACCGGCGTCAATCATTGTAACCGAAATTTTTACATCTCCCAGTATTTCCGATGATTTTTCAAATTTAAAACCACGTAAGATCTGTATATCGTCAATTGCCTTGTAAAGTGCATTTTCTCCTTCGTTGCGGGCTGCATGTCCTGATTTTCCGCGTGCGAAGCAATCTAACACAAGTAATCCTTTTTCTGCAATCGCAAGCTCCATTTTTGTGGGTTCGCCAATAATTGCAAAATCAACCGGGGCAACTTCGGGCATCACGATTTGCATGCCGTTCAATCCCGAAATTTCTTCTTCTGCCGATGCTGCAAACACTAAATTAAATGGCAAATCATTTCGGTCGTAAAAATGAATAAAAGTGGCCAGCAGCGAAACAAGCGGACCACCGGCATCGTTACTTCCCAGTCCAAAAAGTTTGTTATCTTCCTCGATTGGCGAAAACGGATCTTTTGTATATCCTTTTGCCGGTCGGACAGTATCAATGTGTGAATCAAGCAGAATAGTTGGTTTATCTTTGGAATAATATTTACAATATGCCCATGTATTATTTTCTTTTGTTTCGAATGGAATATTTTCTGAACGCAAAAAACTGCGCATCACTTTTGCAGCATTTTCTTCTTCTTTACTAAAAGAAGGGGTTGATATTAGAGTTTTTAAAAGTTCGATATATTTATTCATAACTGATCTTTCATCATTTTAGAATTTCCACCTCATTTTAACCCACAAATCATCGCCGAGTTCCCACCATTTTTCTATTTGTGAACGGGCAATTGAGTTGGAATAATCGGTTAAATATTCCCGGCAAAGTTGGGTTTTATTGCCATTTTTTATATTTATTTTATCCTGTTTCAATAATTCCGAAGCCCGATTTTCAACAAAATCAAGCTCATTAAAAAGTTTGTTTTCTTCTTTTGCAACTTCTGGTTGAAGTGTTTCTTTTCCAATTTTCCAGTTTACCGTTGCCAGCCGGTTTGTACGCCTAAAAGCCCACAATGCCGATTCACGGCTGAAATGATCCTGTCCGCAAATATTAAAACTTTCGGGTAAATTCAGGTTTCCGCAATAAACAGGAAATCTTGGGCTTAATTGCGGAACATCGAACCCAAAAAACAAACGGCCACCAATTTCATCGGGCAAATTTTCGCGTAATTGTGCAACCCATGAATATGCACAATACTGAACTGAAATTGGCCGGTTCCAAACCACAATATCTTTTTGAAGTGAATTGAGCAAATCACGTTTTTCGGTTGACATAAAAGGGTGTGCAGCAGGACTTACAATTGTGTCAATCAAAATATTACCATCATTGTCTTTTCGTTTTGACGGCACTTTCAGGTTTCTAATCATTTCCCACTCTGTTCCATCGTAGGTTGTGCGGTACAATTCCAAAACCTGTCTCACATTAATTTTCTTTTCTGGTTTTACCGAAAACGGAAGTTCGGGGCTATCGTATTTTAAGTTTAAGCCGGGAGCAAGCGTGTTGAATACAAAATACTCCCGAATATTAAAAGGTTTTTCATTTCCTCCGTAAGCTTCCCAAAACTTGAAAGGTTTTTCGCCGTCCCAGAAATTAAGTTTTTTTGCCACCTCAAAAACATTTTCAGAAAACATAAAATAATCGGGTTCACCTGTTTTTATTTCAGCAATACGGCAAATGTTTGCCGAAATTCCGACATGATCATCGGGAATCCGCTGTGCAGCCCAAACTCCACCAATTTTACCCGTACCTTCACCAAAGATTTCCATTTGCCAAACTTCCCTTTTATCGGCAATTGTAATGCATTCTCCGGCATCGCCATAACCATATTCTTTAATTAAACTGCCAATTAAAATAATTGCCTGGCGCGCGGTAGTGCAACGCTGAAGTGCTATCCGTTCAAGTTCTTCAATTAAAAACAAGCCTTTATTGTTTTCAAGTTCTTTCCGCCCGCTGATTGTCGTTTCGCCAATTGCCAGTTGCTTTTCGTTTATACACGGATATGCGGTATTCAAATACGCAAAAGTGCTGTCAGCTTCAGGTATTTCACCTTTTAATTCAACTTTATCCATGCTCCAGGCAGTGTGTGTGTGCATGGTTCCCCAGTAAACTTTGTGGGTTGTATCGCGTTCAAATTTTTGTGCAGGTACAAACTGCAGCCACGTCCGGTAATATGCATCGCAGGTGTGCGCAGTAATTACCGAACCATCATCGGTTGCCATCCGTCCGGCCATTATACTTGTACAACTTTCGCGGTAATTTTCTTCGTTCTGTTCCTGAGAAAAAACAGGTGCAGAAATATGTAACTGAACAAAAACAATTGTGATAATAAAAAGTAATCTATATTTCATTATTTTTTGAAAAAAGGTGATTTTCAAAAGTAGAATTTTTAAAAGAATTTGTGGTTAAAAAAAAGTCCTGTCAATCAACATGACAGGACTTTTTTTTGAAAGATCAAAACCAGAATGGTTTCAAGTTCAATAAAATAATTGTTACTTTTTACCAGCTTTCAACGCTTTTTCAGCTTTCAACCAATCGCTTTCATGATTGCCTTCTTCTCCCGATGCAACTCTTGCATTGTAGATTTCCTGTGCTTTTTTGCGTATATCTTCTTCTGTAATTACTGGTTTAGCCTTAGTCGTTTTGGTAGTTTTTGCTGCCGGAGCCTTTTTTTCTGCTACTTTCTTAGTTGTAGTTTTTTCCGCTGCCGGGGTAACTTTCTTTGTTGCCATAATTTTAATGTTTAAATGTTGTTAAAATTCAATGCAAGAATAATACTTTTTTACTTACTTAATTTACAATAGCTTAGAAACTCATATTTTCAGCTAAACGTTTAAAATTAAGTTAATATACTGATTACTAAGTTAGAATATTTTTGACTGATTTTTCTGTCAAATTTAACAAAAGGTTTTTCGTGATTTGCCTGAATTACCTGAAATTAAAGGAACTTTACAAAAACTGAGACTGTTTTATTGCACTGATCTTAAAAGGGAAATCAGTCACCCAAATTTTTAAATATTAAGAAAAGACTGTTTTGAATTTCCCGTAGGGAATACAGATGGGTAGAAAATTGAAACACATGATAAATTTTGTCCCGGACGGGACAAAACACTAACCAATTTGCTTTGTTTCTACCCATATTTTGTTCCTAACGGAACAAATAAACAAAAATCAAAACAGTCTCTTAGTATTAATGTAATTTCATTTTCTGAAATCAATCACACAAAATATAGTTGTCTTTTTGTGGATTAATTAT
>DAOPKR010000056.1:12164-26799 GCA_035391305.1 Draconibacterium sp. | reverse complement strand
TCATTAAAAATGAAGTCAGTTGGTAGAGGGTGGCTTTGTTTTCTTCCCAAATCTACCATTCCAACCGGATGCCGGCCCCCGTTTAAATAATTGGCAGTTGCAAAACGAAGACTTGGTACGTTTCCGGCAGGATCAAGTATTGCAATCGAAAGGATATAAGTTCCAAATGGAGCGTCAATTTTAAAATTTCCTTTAACAATGTTCTTTTGCGGTGGTTTTTTCCATTCATACTTTCCACCCGCATTCCAATTCTCATCCGGCAAATATTCCGACCATCCTCCAACTGTTGTCCACTCCGGATCAGACCAACCTTCACCCGGCAACCATTTTCTAATATCAGCGTTTTTAAATATTGCTTTCCAAACAGGATTATGGTTTTTTGTATCAAGCAACGCCACTTCAACAGGCCAGTTGTAATAAAACGGCGCTGAGCCGGTATTTGTAACCTCAAATTCAATGTTTAATGAATCATTTAAAGAAAATCGTAACTCATCCAGTTCAAACCGGTAGCCAAAAACTTTCTGAATTTCTTCAGCGCCTTTTACTGCTTCAGCATTGTTTTGGTCATAATTTTCAATCCACCTGAGTTGCGTGCAATGGAGCCAGCGGATTGTATTGATTACAAAGTCGCGGTGTTTCTGTTCAGCCACGCTTGCCGTTGGCGATGATCCGGGCTGAATACCGCCATTTCCCCAGTCGTAAGCTACTTCACCTCCGACATAATTTTCGAGATAACGCCCCTTGTCATTAATTTTTTTGATACTGTTTCCATGCGGCCACATTTGGTCGTAGTGTGCCCACGAATCCCAGTATTCGCCAAAAGAATGTTCCTGAAATTCCTCCCAATTGTGCCTCACTGAAACCTTCTTGTTTTTAAATGCTTCAGCAAATGCATCGCCAACAAGTTTTTGCATCTCTTTTGTTGCTGAAGGTGAATGATGCTCTCCCCATTTTCCGAAAATTCCCATTTCGACGAATGCAACCCGCGGATCATTATCCAAGCATTCGCCAAGCCTTTTTATTAAACGCAGCACTCTTTCCTGAAACTGTGTACTTGTATAATCGTCATTTTGCATATCAGCAGGCCAGTATTTTTTGTCGCCATTCCAATGCAAATAAACCCTGGGAATTACTTTTACATTCTTATTTTCAACTCCCTTCCATTTTTCATCACACACTTTTTTAATTTTTTCGATGCCGTCAGATTCATTGTTTTCAATCTCATTCCATTGAATATACGTTTGTGCCGTTGTAGCCCAGGGATGGTCGTAAATTCCACGTGTGGTAAATCCTTTTAGCGGATTGCGAAGTGCGTGGTCGTATTTTAAAGGTTTTACAACTGTAACATTTCCTTTTTTAACATTGCCGGAAAGGAGTAAAAAGCAGGTAATAATTAAGGAGAATACCTTTAGTTTATTCATGATATTTTGATTTAGGTTATTTCTGAATAAATCATCTTTTATAAACCAATTTCTACTTTAATTGACAACGACTTTTTTAACAGCCACACTCTTATTTTCAGTGAAAACATGAACCAGATACACACCGGAAATTAAACCGTCGGTTTTAAATTCAGAAGTGTTTCCGTTGCCTTTTTTACTCCCGGTTTTTTTACCCAAAATATTGTACACAACAATCTGACTAATATTTCCGGAGCTTTTAGCAGTTATAAATTGTGATGCCTGATTAAACGTCACACTAATTTCTGAATCATTGTACAGTTGTGCAGCACTTACCGGATTTTGCAATACTATTACTTTGCTCGCTACCGAAATGTTATTTGAACTGTCGATTGCATAAACAATATAATCACCGGCATTTAATCCGGTTGTGGCAAGATTTGCCTGTTTAAATGCTTCTGCATTGCTGAAAGAAACCGCTGTAGATTTAACAGTTGCGATATCAGGCAGTGTTCCGTCAGGAACCAAATAAACAGTTGCATTTTCGGTTGTTATAACTACAATATTGGTTCCGGGGGTAAAAGTTCCCAAACCAACATAGTACCAATTTGGTGGCGTTAAATCCAATTTAGACACAGGAAAAGAAAAACCGCCAAAAATTCCGGGATCTCCCGGATTATCATACCAATCAAACCTGATAGTATAAATTCCCCAAAGTCCTTCAATTTGATTATTCGACAGAAACCAGTCAGTTTGATCGTTTCCTCCACCCAGATTTTCAAAATCAGTTTTAAGGCTGAAATCGTTAAAATATACAGTATCACGATTACTGCTCAGGATAGTTAATTTGAAATTTGTATCCGCATTATTTCGTGCCCGAAGCTGCAACTGATAAGGTAAGTTGAGTTTAAAGTCAGCTGAATATTCAATCCACTGACCATTCTTTTGAAATGTCCCGGCTGTTTCGTTCCACTTAAACTGGGCGGCGTCTTTAATCTGAACTGAATCTTTGTAGAGCCTGATATTCAACCCGGTTGTGTCATTACATCCGTAAAGTCCGATAGTATTTGCTGAATCCAAAGAAAAAAATTTAGCGCCCGACTTGTTGTTCATAAAATCATACTGCCAGGCAGAAACTGAATCTGCCGGGAATTGCCATGCTTTTCCTTCGAAAGGAGTTCGCACCGGAGCTATTTCTATTGAATCTTCTTCATAAATAATTTCAAAATCGACATCATAATGTAGCGAGTTATCTGCGTTGGGATCATCAAAATGAAAATTGGGAGGAAGTGTATCGCATTTATTTTCACCCACATAAACTAAACCCATTGGATGCCGGCCTCCATTTAGATAATTGCCCGTGGCAAACTTAATACCTGGCAAATCACCTGCAGGATCAAGAATTGCAAGAGAAAGAATATATGTTCCATGCGGCGGGTCAATCTTAAATTTATCTTCTACCCTGTTTGTGGCTGGCGGGGTTTCCCACTGGCTCTGTTTCGAAGGATTCCAAAATTCATCAGGTTGGTATTGCTGCCACGACCCAACGTATTTCCATTGCGGATCAGTCCAGTTTTCACCAGGCAACCAATTCCTGATATCAACATTATCCATTGTTGCTTTCCAAACCGGCTTATGAGTTACGGAATCAAGCAATGCAACTTCAACCGGCCAATTGTAATAAAACGGTGCCGATCCGGTATTAATAACCTCGAAAGCTATTTTTAATGAATCATTTAATGATATTTTTACTTCATTCAATTCATATCTGTAACCAAATGCCTTCTGCATTTCTTCGGCACCTGCAATTGCACCGGAATTAAATTTATCGTAATTACTTATCCAGCGTAACTGTGTGCAATGAAGCCAGCGAATTGAATTCAAAACAAAATTGCGGTGTTTTTGAACAGCGACACTTTGTGTTGGAGAAGCACCGGGCTGTATTTCATAGTTCCCCCAATTGTAGGCAACTTCGCCGCCAATGTAATTTTCTTTGTAACGCCCTGTGTCTTTATTTAACTGTTTAATGCTGTTGCCATTGCTCCACATTTCATCGAAATGTGCCCACGAATCCCAATATTCTCCAAAAGGCTGTTCAGTAAAATACGCCCAATTTTGCCTGACAGAAACTTTCTTATTCTTAAAAGCTTTTGCAAAAGCATCACTTAACAATTTCTGCACTTTAACTGTTGGTGACGGAGAATGGTGTTCTCCCCATTTCCCAATTATTCCCATTTCAACAAAGGCAACACGCGGGTCGTTGTCCCAGCAGGCGCCAAGCCTTTTTATTAATCGAAGAACCCTGGCCTGAAACTGTTCACTTGTATAATCCCCTGTCTGCATATCTGCAGGCCAGTATTTTTCATTCTCTGCATCCCAATGCAGGTAAACGCGCGGAATAACTTTCATGTTCCTGGCAGCAACATTTTTCCATTTTTCATTACTTACCTGAATAATTTTTTCAATTCCGTCTGATTCATCATTTTCAAGCTCGTTCCAGCGAATGTATGTATGTGTAAGTGTAGCCCAGGGATGAACATCGCCGTTTGTAGTGGTGAAACCTTTCATTGGGTTTTTCAACGCTTTTTCGTAGGGTTTTGGGTAAACTGTTATCCCGGTTTCCTCTTGTGCAAAAACCATAATAACTTGAATAAATAAACCAAGAAACAAAATTGGCTTGACCATTTTTAGTTTTTTAATTATTTCAGAAAACAGGTTTGGATAAATTTCTATTCAAAATTATTTTCTTTTGACAATTTTTAATAATCCTGTTTATTTCAAACAGGCAGTAACTATTGTTTAGAAGGATAAATAATTGTTCCTTTTAGGATTAAAAATTGTTAGGAAGTTTATTTTCACCGTTTTTTAAATACACAGGCCAACAATTTTACATCTTCAATTTTGTAATCTTACATCATATTTAATGTTTAAAATCTAATTCGGAGAAACGTAACTTATAACAATTACCAGTTTTACTTACATTTAGTAGAATGAATAATAAAATAAACCTGAGCAATCAGATGACTATAAGAAATGTATTTGTTTTTGTTTTACTTCTCGCCTGTTTTACAGGAAATTCTCAACCCAGACGCTTCAAGCAATTAACGTCTGCCGATGGTATTTCACAAAGCGAGGTGTATTCATTTTTGAAGGACAGCCGCGGATTTGTATGGTTTGGCACAGTGGATGGACTGAACAGATATGATGGATATAAAATTGAAATATTCAATACAAACAGAAATAACCCGAATTCGATAAGCAACAATACGGTCAGAAGTTTGGTTGAAGATAAATGGGGCCGAATATGGATTGGAACCGATGACGGGTTGAACGTGTATGACCCTGAATCAGAACTTATTTACCCTGTTAAAATAAATTCTGATGAAAGAAAAACTGCGGTTTGGAGTTTAAGCATTCAGGACAATTATTTACTGGCAGGAACGGATAACGGATTATGGAGAACAAAAATTCAGAATACCGGCATAAAAACAATTGGGTCACATTTTGATGAGATTAAAAATTTCAGCCAGAAACAAAACGCTGATAAATTAATAAGAACCATTGAAAAATGTACATTTGGAGGTATCTGGATAATTACTTCTGACAATATTTCCAGAATCATTTTCCAGCAAAACACAAAGGAACCGGTAATTATAGAAGATTTCTCAATCAATACAAACCAAACAGTTGCAACCGAAGATTCAACAGGTAATTTATGGATTGCTACCTCACTCGACGGACTTTTCAGATATAATCCACAAACAAAAATTACAGATCATTTTTACACTTCTGGCACATTTAAAGGGCCGTCTTCCAATAAATGTTCTTCACTAACCCTCGACAAAAAAGGAAATTTATGGATTGGAACTTTAGACCGGGGATTGAATTTCATAAAATCAGACGAATTAAACAACCAGGAGATTTATTTCGAAAGCATTCAAAATGAACCATTTAATTCAACCAGCTTAAATTCTAACCTAATTTACTCGCTTTATGTTTCAAATGATAATTTGTTGTGGGTTGGAACTATCGGAGCCGGAGTAAATATTTTTAATCCTGAGCAAAAAAAGTTTACACATTACAAATTCCGCGACCCAAATGAAGATTTGTCAAATTCGAATTTCGTTCGCGCAGTTTATGCTGACAATCAAAACCGTATTTGGACAGGGACACACGGTAACGGGCTTTTTCTTTATGACAGGATTGAAGACAAATTTCGAAAATTAGGTTTCCAAACACATTCGGTTTTTTACATATCGCACTACACCGAAAACAAAAAATTTATTTGCAGCAGTTCGGGCTTGTATCTTGTTGAACTGGTAAATAATAAACTGCAGATTTTAAGCAGTTACGAAAGTGATCCGGTTTTTTACATTGAGAATAGTAAACCTGGCACCTACTGGGTTGCAGCATTGAATGGTTTGACCCGCATAAAAATTGCAGATGATAAAATTATACCCGAAAAAATATATGCAGATAATACTTCGCCCCGCATATCGACCAACAACTGCCGCGTACTTTTTTATGACAAAAGTTACAATACGCTTTATGTGGGAACAGAAGGAGGAGGCTTAAATGTTGTTTCACTCGACAGTGAACATTACCCGGCACAGATTGTGGTTTATCAGAAAAAAAACGAAGTAAATTCATTGAGCAATAATTATGTACGATCAATTATTAAAGATAAAGCGCAAAACATTTGGATTGGAACATATGAAGGTTTAAACAAAATGGAGGTGGACTCAACTAACGGAAATTTGCTGTTTAAAACATACACAAAAGAAGATGGGCTACCCAACAACATGATTCAGCTAATTGCTGAAGATGATAACCGGAATCTCTGGATTGGAACAAACGGAGGTTTATCACAGTTCATTCCGGGTGAAAAGAGATTTGTAAACTATACATCTTTTGATGGCATTCAAAGTAATGAATTCTCGGAACACACAGTATTTAAAAGGCCGGATGGAGAAATAATTACAGGAGGAATAAACGGAATAACCACGTTCTTTCCTGAGCAGCTAACGGTGAGTTCGTTACAACCTAAAACTACAGTAACTGGTTTTTATTTATTCAATAAAAAAATTAACGCACTCGAAAAAATTGGCAGAAAAACATTGTTAAATGCCAGCATAACTTTAACCGATACAATTGTACTGCTTCCAAAGCAAAAAAACATCGGTTTTGAGTTTTCAGCAATGATTTACCCAAATGCTGAAAAAATTCAATATGCGTACATGCTCCAGGGTTTCGATAATGAATGGCAATTTACCGATGCCAAAAACAGAACAGCCAATTACACGAATTTGCGGCATGGAAAATACATTTTCAAAGTAAAGGCAACAAATTCCGATGGCATTTGGGAAAATACAAACAGGGAAATTTTTATTCATATTCAAACCCCGTTTATTTATACATGGTTTGCCTATATTATTTATTTTCTGGTTATTGTGTTAATTTTCATCTATTTTTCACATTATACCATAATCCGTTATACAACCAAAAAGAAATTATTGCTTGAAAAGAGCCACAACCAAAAGCTGCACGAACTGGACGTGTTGCGAACCAAATTTTTTATCAATATTTCACATGACCTGAGAACGCCGCTTACCCTCATCAAAGAACCGCTAGATGTACTGCTTCAGAATAAAAGACTGGGCCATGATATTGTGGAAAAACTGCAACTTATAAAACGTAATGTAAAAAGACTGAATTATTTAATTGAACAGCTTCTTGATGTCAGAAAAGCAGAAAGCGGAAATTTAACTGCAAAGCTGAATATGGAAGACTTAATATTGTTCATAAAGGAAGAAGTTGCCCATTTTAGTTATGCTGTAAAACAAAAAGGACTTACATTAAATGTGAACAGCAATACTGAAAAACTAACCGCCTGCTTTGACCGTGCAATGATTTCAAAGGTTTTTTTCAATATTATTTCGAATGCCATCAAATTTACCGAAAAAGGAAAAATCGATATAAATATTGAAAGAGTAAACAAAGATGATTACGAAATTTTAAAAAAAGAACAGACAGCATCATTCATAAAAGTTGAAATTCGTGACACAGGAAAAGGAATGTCGAAGGAACAAAATGAAAAAATATTCGAACGATTTTACCAGGGACATGAACAAAGGGGGAAAGGTTATGGAATTGGCCTTTCTCATACCAAAGAACTGATTGATGCACATAAAGGATTTATTGAAGCTGAAAGTAAAGTGGATGAAGGAACCACAATCCGTTTTTTTATTCCCGATATTGAAATTTCAGGCGAAAGCGAAAAAATAAACACCGGAAGCACCGAGGATATGTATATTGATGCTGAACCGGTTATATCTCAGGATACGATACAGGTGAAAGAAAGCTTAAAAACCATATTAATTGTGGAAGACAATTTTGATATGCGAAGTTTTATAAAAAGTGAACTTAAAAAAGAATATAATATTATTGAAGCCGGCGACGGTTTGGAAGGTTTGAAAAAAGCATCCGACCAAATACCCGACCTGATTGTTTGCGACGTTATGATGCCCAATATGGACGGAATTGAAATGTGCAGCAAAATAAAATCGAACATTGAAACAAGTCATATTCCGTTTATTCTTTTGACGGCAAAGGTTGACACGGAAACAAGGTATGCGGGAATTGAAACCGGAGCCGACGATTATATACCCAAACCATTCGAAATGGAGTACCTTTCAATTCGCATAAAAAATCTGCTTGATTCAAGGGAAAAACTGCGCGTTCTTTTTCAGAAAAGCAACGTTTTGGAACCTTCGGCAGTAACAGTAACATCGGTTGACGAAAAATTTTTAACAGCTTTAATGAAAGCCCTTGAAGAAGGAATTCCTGATTCTGATTTTTCAATCAACTCACTTGAATCACTAATGGCAATGAGCCATGCCAAATTTTACCGGAAAATTACAAGTTTAACAGGTCAGTCGGGGCAGGAGCTTTTACTGAATATGCGCATGAAAAGGGCATACCAGATTTTATCGGAGAAAAAAGGACTTCGTGTGGCAGAAGTAGCATACATGGTTGGCTTCACTAATCCGAAGTATTTTAGTAAATGTTTTAAAGAATCATTTGGTTTTGCACCATCAGAAATCATGAAGTAGTTTATATTTTGCTTCATTACTATTGAAATATTCGAACCTCTCACTGTTACTGAACATTTTATTACCACTGAATGAACAATTTTTGTTTAGGCGAACAATTTCTGTCGCCTTAATGAAATATTACAGAGATATGTATCATTTACCTGGTCGTTACCTTTGGTTCAGATAATTTTTAATGAAAATTCTAATCGGGTGCTTCAATGATATTTAAAGAAAGATATAAATCCATACCATATCTAATAATATTGCTCATTGTGCTTTTTGTTGTCACAAAGTTGATTTATGAATTTGTTTTACTGGGATGACTATAAACCTTTTAAATTATGCAGGAATGTTTATTTATGCCTTGCGTTTTTTTTAGAAGGCTAAAGTTTTAGCTCATAATAAATAACGCCGGTGGCAAGGTTCGCCGGCGTTTAATAAGCAGAATAAAAAATATCAGAAAATAAAACATCAATAGTATTAACCAATAAAAATTAAAATTATGAGACTTAAATTTTTACTTTTCGTTATTTTATTGTGGGGAGGTGCGGTAACAGCCCAGGACACCATTAATTATCTGGTAATAACCGAATATCGGGGAGATAATGCCAATTTCGCTTATCTTGAATTAACCAACATGGGAGATAAACCGGTTCAGTTAAATCAGTTTCATATTGGTCACTGGGGAGGCGGTGATATACTGTCAGGTGGGATAACGACCCGGGTTGATTACCCGATTCCTGTCGATAAATTACTGGCTCCCGGCGAATCATTTGTATTTGCATCAATCGCAGAATACGGTCCAAAGAAATTTGCTCAGGGTCTCGAAGGTTTTACCGAAAAACTAACGCAGGATAATATGTGGACAGCTGCCGATTTTTATGTTTATCTACCCGAACCCAGAGATGACGGTACTGACATTGTAACACCCGGTTTATCAGGCCCTTTTAATGAACAATGGGGACCGGGGATGAATGGTTTTTACATTGAACAGCACTTTTCAAATGGTGATACTGTTGTTGTTGACCAGGTTGGCGGAATGTTCACCGGCGAAAACGGAACAAATCCTGACAGAACCACCGGTTCAGGTTATGATATTGCAGGTGTAACAAGAGGTACCGGCACATGCTATTTAATCAGAAAATTCAGCGTCAAAAAAGGAAATCTGGATTTTAACAGTGCACGTGGCGTTGGACTTGATGATTCCGAATGGATTCCAATTCCAATTCATGATGGCGCGTGGCGCTGGGCTCCGTGGACAGTTGGCAACCAGGGCGACTATAATCTTGACGAAAATACGCTGGAATCTGATGTTATTGATGTTGATTTCACAAATAAAACCCTGACCGTTCCGTGGGGAATTCAACGAGGTGATGACATAATGAGATATTTCAAACAAAAACCTGGTGTGGGTTGGGAATATAAACTTTCACCTGTGGCGGAAGATTCACTTTCTCACGCAGCCCATACCGGAGATCAGCTTCTCATATATGTTTGCGGAAATGACCTTGACCTTGCAACATTTAATATCATAGTTAAAGATCCGGCAGCTGATGCAAAAATGGTTGTTCCGGTTTCAAACGAAGATCCCGTTGGCAACTGGAGATCAGAAATCGACAACGGAGAATGGGCCTGGCCAAGAATTACCCAACATGAATCGGGAATAGATACAATTTGGGGAGTAAGAGGCGGTATTCCATACGCAACAAGAGTTGACAGTCTTTTGGAACGACTTGAAAAACCGGCAAATGCAAACTGGGAAATCGTTTTTAACAACGGAATAAAAAAGCCTGATTTGACAAATGGCGATATTCTGAAAGTAACTGCCCAGGATGCTTCGGTAAAAGAATATTATATTTCTGTTTTGGATTACAGGGCAAGTAATAATGCCTATTTGAGTTCAATTACCTGGCCCGATATACCTGAATTCTACAAAGGTTTGTATGGATGGATCGGCGATACAATTCCAAATTTTGGTTCCGGGGTCTTCAACTATAACATTCAGGTGCCGATGATGGCGGAAGGTATTCCGGCTTTAATTGCCAAAACTGAAAACACCAATGCCAGGGTAAATGTAGGGCGCGCCAAAAATTTATCGGGAACAATTGAAGACCAAACAATTAGTTTTACGGTTACTGCTGAAGATGATACAACCGTAAATAATTATAAAGTAGTTCTTTCAAAAGAAGTTCTACCTGAACATATCCAGCCTTTTAATGCTGATCCGTTTATTTCCGAAGTAATAATTAATGATCAGTGGGCAGGAAATGATTTTCTTGAATTGTGTAACCCCGGAAATCAACCGCTTGATTTGAGTAAATACATGATAGTTGGTGCGTGGTCAAGTTCGCCGGCCGAGGCTATTGGAGCAACAAACGAAACCAACTGGTTAATGAGATATGAAAAATATATACCGGGTTACAAATGGCAAACAGAGGGAGAGTGGTTTGTTTCTCCTTATATTGCTGAGCAGGATATTTCAGTGAATTCAATAGTTCAACCCGGCGATGTATTTTGTATGGGTGCAGTTGGTGGCGAATGGGCCAATTGTATTGATGGTTATGAATGGCCTCCGTTAACCCAGCTTGATGTGCAGTTCTTCAATACAGCGGGCGGTTGTCACACTTTTGTAAATCAATGGCACGAAAATGTTGCAGGAGATGGCACACCAATGACCAAATGGCACAGTCAGCAAATTTATTTGTTTAAAATTCTGAATGACTCGATACAAAAAGGATTAAAACCTGCTACTGACCCGAATGACTTTGAATTGATTGATGTTTTGGGAATGGGTGACGGAACTACCTGGTTGGTAGGTGGCGTTGGAATGGATGAACCCTTCAATTTTATTCGTAAACCTTATGTTTTTAAAGGGAATACAAATTTTAAAGGTTCATTTGGCACAACCCGCGAAAATGCAGAGTGGTTTGTAACCGACCGTCCATACTGGCAAAACGAAGGTTTTGGCTGGCCATGGGATATTCTAAACGTAAACAATGATCTTGGGAAACACTTTTTTACTTCACCTACGCATTATAAATCAACGGTTAGTTCAGTAATTTATAAGGTAAGTGAAGGATACTCTTTGAACGAAAACATAAAAGGAATGAAAACAGGAGAAACTGTTTCAAATTTTATGGATAACATTATTAAAGCAAATCCGATGCAAACTCTGAATGTTTTAAGAGGTGATGCTGTGCTTGCATTGAATGATGTTTTAACTTCGGGTGATTTATTAAAAGTGATGTCGGCTGACAGCAGTAACACAACACAATACATGCTGGAAGTGTCTGAAGAAGGATTAAGTTCAAACGCCATGTTAACTTCAAACAGGTACAGTATCGAAATTCAGTCGGAACCAAATGGCACAGGTGAGCAGGCAAATGCCGGCGCCGGCACTGTTACAGGTTTTGAATATGGAACAAGCCTGAAAACAATTCTTGCAAACATTGCAGTTCCTGCCGGGGCAAGAATGGATATTATTGATGCTGATGGCGCTTATGTTCCGTTAACCCAGCTAAATTTTGATACTGCTTATGTGAATGTTACCGTAAACTCGCATACTTACCTGGATGTAAAAGCTGAAAACGGTGTAACAGAAATAATTTACCAGTTACTTCCACAGTCATCAGAAAATGATGCTTTCATAACGTCAACTGTTTATTCAGTTGTTCAGAAAGATATAATAATTCAGTATGTGCCGAGGGGAACAAATGTGCAATCGTTCCTGGGAAATCTTGTTCCAAATGCCGGATCGTCAATTAAACTGTTAAACAAAATGGGCCAGGAAAGAGTTGACGGCGCTGTTGCCGACGATGACAAAGTAATTGTTACTTCTCCAAATGGTGAGAATTCAACTGTTTACTACATTTCAATGCTTGCTGAAAGATATGTTCCCGGAACTACTTACCTTGCATTTATCCAATCAAAAATATATGCAATAAATCAGGTTGATTATGTTGTTGACGGAGTGAGCGGAACTGAATCAATATCCGATTTTTATTCAAAAATTACAGCTTCGTTTGGAGCAACTGCTGTTGTTTTAGACAAAGATGGCAATGAAAAAACTTCAGGAGATATTGACCGCACTGATATGGTGAAAGTAACTTCTGTTGATGGAAAAATTGAAGTAATATATTCATTCGGAACACTTACAGCAACAGAAAAACTAAATGCCATTTCAATTGAAATGTATCCGAACCCAACTAATGACAAATTATATATAAACGGAGTTGAGCGTGGAAACCGCATCCAGGTTTTCAATTCAGCTGGTGCAGTAATCCGCAACATTCAGGTTAAAAGTAATATTGAGGAAATATCACTACAACAGGTACCTGCCGGATTATATATGATTGTTATCAGCGACAAAAACCGCACAATTGGAAAATATAAGGCAATTAAATATTAAATAACGTTTGAAGAAAAAATAAGACCGTTCTATTTCAGGCGGTCTTATTTATTTTTATCATTTTAAGCAGCACTAAAAATCTATAACACATTTATGAAGAAAGAATTTCAAACAATAATTATGTTTCTGATAACAATCCAGTTATTTGCCCAACCTGGTGATACTGTAAAACTTGTTATCGAAAAAGGCGAATATTGGTGGGGCGGGGTAAGCTCTCTCGGACACACTACTCCTTATGATGCCACAACAGTTGTTTCTTACGATCTTTGGGGCGATTGCAAGGGTAATCAGGCGCAGCCGTTATTACTGTCAAACAAAGGAAGATATATTTGGAGTGAAGAACCAATACAATACACCTTCAACAACGGAAATCTTACCGTAACAACAAGAAACGGAATTATTGAAAATGGAAAAGCAGGTGAAAACCTGAAAGATGCCTATACATTTGTCAGTCAAAAGTTTTTTCCATCAAATGGTAAAATTCCTGCTGAACTTTTTTTTACCAACCCGCAATACAACACCTGGATTGAACTGATGTACGATCAGAATGAAAAGGACATATTAAAATATGCGCAGAATATAATCGACAACGGTTTTCCTCCGGGTATTCTAATGATAGACGACAACTGGCAGGAAGACTACGGAACCTGGGATTTTTCGCCGCGACGATTTACTGATCCCAAAGGAATGATTAAAAAACTGCATGAAATGGGATTTCAGATAATGTTGTGGGTGTGTCCGTTCATCAGTCCCGATTCTGAAGTATTCAGGTATCTGGCCCGGGAAGGTATGTTAATTCTGGAAGATCAGAAAACACAGAAAATAGTGTGGGAAAATACAGCAGATAAGGCAGCAATAATCCGATGGTGGAATGGAGCCAGCGCCTGTCTTGATTTAAGCAATCCAAAAACACAAAAATGGTTTAAAGAGAAACTGGATTATCTTATCAATGAATTTGGGGTTGACGGGTATAAATTCGACGCCGGTGACGCGGAATTTTATACAAATCAAGTTGTTTCGTTTAAGCCCGGAAATCCCAACGATCAAACTTCTTATTTTGCTGAGTTTGGATTACAATATCCGCTCAATGAATACAGGGCATCATGGAAAATGGCAGGATTGCCCCTGGTTCAACGATTACGCGATAAAGGGCACACCTGGGAAGATTTGCAAAAACTGATTCCCGATCTAATGTCGCAAAGTGTTATGGGATATGCTTATACCTGTCCTGATTTAATTGGCGGCGGTGAATTTGGCTCTTTTCTGAGTTCAGCAACTATTGATGAAGAATTGGTAGTTCGTTCTGCACAGATTCATGCTTTAATGCCAATGATGCAATTTTCCGTTGCACCATGGAGAGTACTTTCAAATGACAATGAAGCAATTTGTCTTGAAATGGCAAAACTTCATAAAAAAATGGGGCCTTTCATTCTTGAGCTGGCAAAAAATGCGTCAGTTACGGGTGAACCAATTGTAAAACCATTGGCTTATGTTTTTCCTGATGGCGGGTTCGAAATGGTTAAAGACCAGTTTATGCTGGGAAATGATATTTTGGTAGCACCTGTTGTGCAAAAAGGTGCCAGGTCGCGCACTGTAGTTTTGCCCGCTGGAAACTGGAAAAGCGATGATGGCAAACTTATTAAGGGAGGTAAAACAATTGAAATATCAGTACCGCTGAAACGGCTGCCCTATTTTACTTTGCAACATTAAACAATACATTATTTTATATTGAA
>DAOPKR010000056.1:0-12064 GCA_035391305.1 Draconibacterium sp. | reverse complement strand
CCGGTAGTTTCATATTTTTTTACTGAATCCAAAACGATAATTATAAGAAAGCAACAGCGATTTTCTGTTTCCTATAATTCCGCCTTCAGCCCGAAACTGGTGGTGCTTGTTTAACTGATATTGACCTCCGATAATCATATTCCATTTTTGTTTTGGTTCCTTTTTAATTTGGTAACTAATGTTACCCGAACCGTCAACTTCTTCAAGTTTTTCTACAATTGGGGTTAAAACTTTGTCGGCTGCAATTTTTTGGGCGATGGTTGCTTCATTATCATACCAATTCCAGTAACCGGCAACAATTTCGTCACGTTTACTGTCAACACCTGGAGGTAAAATTTCATTTAATGCGATATTTCCTTCGGTTATTCCTCCCATATTAATACGCATACCACCTGCCCAGAAAGCGACATTTGAATTCGGTTTATTTCTGATTTTAAATGCTCTTCCAAGCCGGAATGAAAAAGTTCCGGTTTTTACCGGTTCATTAAAATTTGACATCTCAGTCCAAACCCAGTTTCCATCCAATACAAAAAAATATTTCCCAAGACCACCCGCTCCCGTTGTTCCAAAACCATAGCTGATTCCTTCAAGTTCAGCCACAGTTTTAAATTTTACAGGTGAAGCTAGTTCTACAGTTGTTGTTGCATATGTTTTTCCAAAAATACCATAAACATTAAGGAACGGAAGTATCCATGCATCGGGTCGAATATTTATGGAAGTCGCCTGGGCACTAATTTCTCCAAATTCAATAATATTGGTTATATCCGTTAAGGGAATCTCTGGTAATGACCCGCTTGAAAATCCAACTGCCACTTCCGGAATTAGAATATCCTGTGTTGCAGTGAAAAAGTTTAACATACCACCAACAGGCAGTGGAATATCGAAACCTCTTTCAAATGCTTTTGCCCCTAATATTGGCAAATTGTATGGATATACGGATTTAACGGTATCAGCCAGCTGTAACTGTGCATATTGTGCCGAAATTGTTATCGAAACAGAAAACAGAATAAACAGAATAATTAATTTTTTATATGTGCATTGTGTTTGCATAATTCGTGTCAGTTTAAATTGTCCATTTTCAAAATTTATAAATCTCTGTATATAAACACTGTTTTACATCCACCAATCAATCCTAATTATATCAGCAACAGTATGATTAAAACATGAATAGACAATAAATTGTTTTTTTTTCAATAATTTAAGGTTTCCTAAATGAATTGCGGATAAATAGATCAATGATTGTAATCGGGTAACCTGAATACAGAACAATCCACTACTTTTGCCGTTTAACATATCAACATAACAGACTTGGTTGAAATGTCGAAATTCAGGGTTGAAATACAAATTACAGTGCTTGCAATAATTATTGGAATTGTTGTGGCCACTATCGGCTATTTTTCATATGAAAGGCTTTCGAAAATTGTAAACTACATTCAACAGGTAACATATCCCGACAATAAAATATTTATAATAAAAGAAATTGAATCTGACTTGAATGCGCTTGAAAATACAGTTCGTTTATACGCATTAACAGATAATTATGATGTGCTTGAAGATTTTTATGCGAATGAAGATGAAATTTCGGGCAACCTGAAAAAATTAGCCGGAATAAAAGTTGAAAATAAATATGACCTGATGCTGATTGATTCAATTTCAGGCTTATCGCAGGAAAAGCTTGATCTTTGGAACGAAATTCTGAAAATTCACCTCTCGAAAAAGGGGATCTTTCCGGCATTTTCAAAACTGTATTCAAATCTTGATGAACCAAAAACAGATTCGGTTGCACCAGGTTCACAAATTGCCGGCGATGCTCAAAACATTATAAATAGTAGTGAAACCAATGCTGACACAAGTATTTCGGAAACCACAATTGAAAGAAAAACAATTAAGAAGAAAATACAGAAACTGGAATGGGAGATTTACAGAAACAGCAAAAAAAAGAATGACCTCGAAACACAACTGATTGAAAACAACCTTGTCATCAGCAAAAATATAACTCTGCTAATAAGCGAAGCCGAAACAAGGGCAGAAAATGCACTGCTGCAAAAAACCGCTGAAGCCGACCGTTTAGCCGAACTTACCTATAAACGGCTTGCCCAGTTTGTTATTTCAGCTGTTGCACTTTTGTTTGTTGCACTTTTTGTGTTGTTTAATTATTTAAGAAAAGCAAGAGCTGTGCAACGGGCATTAACCAACGCACGCGAAAGGGCCGAAACTCTTGCTCATGCAAAAGAGCAGTTTGCAGCCAATGTTAGCCACGAACTCCGAACACCGGTAAACGCAATTTACGGTTTAACAGAACAAGTGCTTCAGAAAAAACTTGACAGCAATACGGCTGAAATAATGACAATCATTTTCAAATCAGCTGCACACCTGAAAAGCATAGTTAACGACACACTTGATTTCTCCAAAATTCAATCGGGAAAATTGATAACTGAAACCGAAAATTTTTCCCCATTTGTTGTTATTGATGAAGTTTACAAGCTATTTAAATACGAAGCAACTGTTAAAGGAATTGCTGTCAGATTTGACTGGATTGGAGAAAACCACCCAATTTTGCTTGGCGATCCGCTTCGTTTAAAGCAAATTATGATAAACCTTGTCGGTAATGCCATTAAGTTTACCAGGGAAGGTGAAGTAACAATAAAAGTAAAATGCGCAGAAAACAACAACAACAGTTTTGAGCTTCAAATTCAGGTTATTGATACAGGAATTGGGATTGAAGAAAAAAAACTGAATGTTGTTTTTGACGAATATGTTCAGGTTGAAGACCAAACAGGGAAAAAATACCATGGCACAGGTCTCGGTCTGACAATTGTTAAAAAGCTTGTTGAACTCCAGAATGGTAAAATTAAACTTGAAAGTATCCAGGGCTTTGGCACAAATGTAACTGTGAACCTGGTTTATCCGAAAGGTGAACAACTGGGAATTAGAACGGAAACAAACGAGATTCCTGAAATCCCTGAATCATTTAGTCAACTGTCGGTTTTGATTGCCGATGACGAGGAATACAACCTGTTTTTATTAAAAAACATTTTCGGGAAATGGAATGTAAAATATAAAGAAGCAACAAACGGAAAAGAAGCCGCTGCTGCAGCTTGCAACGAACATTTTGACATTGTTTTGATGGATATTAATATGCCCGAACTGAATGGCATAAAAGCCGCCATTGAAATTATAAAATGCAACCCCAATATAAAAATTGTGGCAGTAACCGCCGTAACCGAACAAATCGACAGGCAAGCTTGTTTCGATGCCGGAATGAAAGGATTTCTATTTAAACCATTTTCTGAGAAAGATCTTTTTGAAACCATCAATTCATTGATTAAAAACGAAATAAACAGCGAGCCGGAAACATACCGGGAACAGGCAATTGATTTTTCTGAACTCCGTCGTCTGGCCAATAACGACGAAAAATTCCTAACCGAAATGATTCAGCTTTTTATTAAATCAATGCAAAAGGGAATTAAAGGAATTGAAGACAATATTAAAAAGGGAAATAAATACGGGATTCACGAAAACGCCCATAAAATGGCTGCACCTGTTAAACACATTGGCGCCACCCATTTATACGAAAACATTAAACTTCTTGAAAGCAAATCAAAACAATCTGCTGAAATACAAACAATTGAAATTATTTTTCAGGAAATAAAAACAGAGATTGAAGAAATAAATAAAACATTAAAATTCCATTTGAATGATTTGAAAACATAAATAATTCCATTATGATAAATGTATTTAAATTCTTATCTTTCAAATTCCAAAAACAGTTTTTAGGGAAGTTTAAGAAATGTGTTAACTATGAATGATAAACCATTTAAAATATTTGTTGTTGAAGACGATGAATGGTACAACAGGTTACTTGTTCATAATCTTTCACTGAACCCTGACTACGAAATTGAGTCATTTACAAACGGAAAAGACTGCCTCAGCAACCTTAGCAAAAATCCCGATGTAATAACTCTCGATTATCAGCTTCCCGACATGCAGGGTTTGGAAGTACTTAAAAAAATTAAAGCCGAAAATGAAGAAATTCAGGTGATATTAATTTCAGAACAAGACGAAATCGACGTTGTAGTTGAGCTTCTGAAATACGGCGCTTACGATTACATTGTTAAATCGAAAGACATCAGGGAACGACTTCTTAATACAATACAAAACATAAGAAACGGAGCCAGCTTAAAAAGAGAAATTGTTTCGTTGCGCACAGAAGTACAAAAGAAATACAGTTACCAAAATACAATAATCGGAAACAGCAAAGCCACAAAAAATATTTTCGCTTTAATTGAAAAAGCAACCCGTACAAATATTTCTGTTTCGATAACAGGGGAAACCGGCACCGGGAAAGAACTAGTGGCAAAAGCTATTCACTATAACTCAACACGGGCAGCAAAACCGTTTGTGGCTGTAAATATGGCTGCAATTCCAAAAGAATTAACCGAGAGTGAACTGTTCGGGCACGAAAAAGGAGCTTTTACCGGCGCCAATTTCCGACGGATTGGCAAATTTGAAGAAGCCCACGGCGGAACACTTTTCCTGGATGAAATAACCGAAATGGATATTTCAATACAAGCCAAACTGTTGCGTGCTTTGCAGGAAAAAGAAATTGTGAGGGTTGGAAGTAACAAACCTGTTAAAACTGATTGCAGGATAATTGTTGCTACAAACCAAAATTTGCAGGATTCGGTTCTAAAAGGCTTGTTCAGACAAGATTTATATTATCGCCTGTACGGATTTCCTATTGAATTACCGCCTCTTCGCGAACGGGGCAACGATATTGTAGTTCTTTCGAAACATTTTATAAAAGAGTTTTGCAAAGAAAATGGGTTACAGTTAAAAACCATTTCAAAATCTGCCGTTGAAAAATTGATTGCATATTCTTTTCCAGGGAATATCAGGGAGTTGAAATCTGTAATCGAACTGGCAATTACTTTATCTGACAATGAAGAAATTTCGAGTGAAGATATTTTACTGGGCAGCAATGCACTAATTGAAGAAACCGTTGATAAAGAACTGAGTTTGAGGGAATACAACATAAGGATTGTAAAAAGATACATTGAAAAGTATGAAGGCAATATTAAACTTGTAGCCGAAAAACTGGATATTGGTGTAGCAACAATTTACCGGATGTTGAAAGAAGAAAACGCAGATTAGCCGATATTTACAAAAAACCACTCCCCTTTTTCAACTTGACATAAATTTTTTTCCCAACTTTTTCCAATATTACGCCGCCCCGCAATTACCAATTTGATAATATTCAATCAAACTGATAATATTTTTCAATTCCACCAATTTTCAAACTACTGAATTTCAACCCCTTGAGTTTAACAACCTGATTGGCCTTTTATTTGGATTTGTAATAATGATTAAACAAAAATTTAAAAATTAATTTAAGTAAAAAGTTATGGAAACGAATAAGAAAACAATTTTTAGCAGTATTGCAGCAATGTTGCTGATACTTATTTTAGTAATTGCAGGAATTGTAATCCTGAGCAAGAAATCGGAAATTGAAGTATTACAACAGCAAAATGCTACCCTGAACCAAACCATTGAATACAGGGATTCTTTGGTTAATGAAATGACAAATACCTTTGCGCAAATTGAAGACAACTTAACTTTTGTGCGTAACAAGAGGGATCAGATGGTGTTAAAACCACAGGAAGGGCAACAAAACCAAAAAGAATTGCTGGTTGCCGACATTAAAATGATGAACGAAATGCTTGAGGAAAGCAGCAAAAAAATTGAAGAACTTGATAAAAAGCTAAAAAATTCAGGTTTCGAAATTAAATCATTCAGAAACAAAATTGCACAGCTTAACAAAAGCATTGAAGAACAGGACAATAATATGCAACAGTTGAGGGCTGAGATTGAAAAACGTGACTACAAAATCAGCGAAATGGATTCTCAAATTGCAAATCTTCAGACTAATATTGCTGAAAAAGAAGACAGTCTTTTATCGAAATCGCAGGTAATTGCTGATAAATCGCAAATAATTACCGAAAGGGAAAATGAAATCAACAAGGCTTATGTTGCTGTTGGAACACATGATCAACTGATTAAAAACGGAGTTTTGTCGCAAAAAGGCGGATTTTTGGGAATTGGGAAAAACCTGTCAATTCGCGATGATCTGAATCAAAAATATTTTACTCAGCTCGATATTCGGAACACAAACCAATTTCCAATTAACTCAAAAAAAGTAAAACTGATTTCGGAACACCCGGCAAATTCTTACACCCTGGTTGAAGAAAATGATAAAATTGCCTATCTCGAAATTGAAAATCCGGCTGAGTTCTGGAAACTCACAAAGTATGTTATTGTTGAAACAAAATAAGCTTTGTAACAAGAATTGAAAAACATGTAAAACCAAAGAATACAGTGGTATGGATTTTAAACAGTTCAGGGTTTCTTGAATGTCAAGCTGTTTAGTTTTCAAAGAGGCTGTCCGGTAATTTTCCGGCAGCCTCTGTTTTTTTATAAATTCATTTATTGTAAATGAGTTGACCGCTAAAATTCTATCTTATTTCTTATCAAACTTTGCCGAAACCAGCCGAGGTCAGTTTTCATCATGCTGTAAATTTTTTCAGGGTCCATTGTAATTTCCTTTTTGCCATTTTCAGCGCCACCCAAATCATATTCAAAATGCATACTTATTGGCGCTTCAACATTAAGCGCAGCATACTCCGGCAGAAATTCATCAAACTTTACCATTCCTTCACCCAGCATTACATTTTCATGTTTCCATTCACCTTTTTCATTTTTACCCCACACAAAATCTTTTATACAAATTGTGCGAATCCAGGGTTCAACGCGTTTCATCCCAAGTATCCATGAATATCCAGCTTCGGTGGTGGCATGCCTGATATCGTACTGGATACCCAAATATTCCGGATCAACGTCTTTCAGCAAATCATACAAATCCCAAACCGGCGCTCCAACGTGTAGTCCCGAGTGATTTTGATAACCGCCGTGAATTCCAAGTCTTTCATTCAGTTTTGCCAGTTTTTCAAGTTGCTTTTTATAAATATCGAGATTTTGCTGAATAGATTTCGAAAAATCATAACCAAGCCATCCCATCCGGTAATATTTTATTCCCGAATCAGCAGCAATTTTAAGCGTTTCAACAGATATTTTATCGTCAGCATCAACAATAGCAGTAACCATCATTGGGATTCCAACTCCGGCTTTTTGCATGGATTTTACAGCTTTTGGCAGTTCGGTTTTTGCATTTTCGGGTTCAATTTGTCCGCCGGGCCTCAGAGTAATATCTGCTCCATCAAATTCAAGCCGGGCGAGCACTTCTGCAATTTGGTCGAAGTTTAAAAACTGAAGGCATTTTGTAAATGCACATATCGGGCGTTTTACCGGTTTTGATGATAAAGCCTTAGCTGCAAATCCGGTTCCTGCCAAACTGATTCCGGCAGCCGAAAGTCCGGTGGTTTTGATAAAGTTACGTCGTTCCATGATGAGATTGGTTCAAAATTTTATTCGTTTAAAATAGTAATTTTTTATTTGTTTTGGCTGAAGTTTAATTCAGGCCAGATATTTTTTGGGGCAATCAATTTTAGAGCGGCAAAATCAATTAGTTGTTAAAAAAGTACTGTTTTGAGTTTATCACGTATCAACAACCGAAACAAAAGAATTATAACTTGCAGCATTCATTAAACCGAACTTGATAAACAATGAAGGATCTTACCAAATTTTCAATATTCATTTTACTTCTGTTTGCATCAACTTTTTTAAGTGCTGAAATAAAATTACCCGTCATTTTTAGTGATGGAATAGTTTTACAGCGCGACACAAAACTGAATATTTCAGGCTGGGCAACTCCCGGCGAAAAAGTTGTGCTGACTTTTAACGGGAAAAAATACAATACCAAAACCGGAAAAGATGGGAAGTGGAACATTGAAATTCCTGCTCAAAAAGCCGGTGGCCCGCATGAAATGGCTTTCAAAGGCACAAATGAAATTAAACTGAACAACATTCTTTTTGGCGATGTTTGGATTTGTGCAGGCCAGTCGAACATGGTTTTGCCCATGGAAAGAGTAAAAGAAAAGTACCCCGGTGAAATTGCAACAGCAAATTATCCTGAAATTCGAAACTTCTTTATCCCAACCTCAACAAACCTAAACGGAGCACAGGAGGATTTGCAGCCGGGAAACTGGAAAGAAGCCAATCCGAAGGACGTGTTGACTTTTGGTGCAGTGGCATATTTCTTTGCAAAAAAAGTTTATGAAAAATATAAAATCCCCATTGGCCTCATCAATGCAAGTGTTGGCGGAACTCCCATTGAAGCGTGGATAAGTGAACAGGGATTTCAGAATTTCCCTGAGATTTTAAAAACCATCGGGCAAAACAAAGACTCAGTTTATCTTTCCACATTGAAAAGTGCTTCAGAAATATTCAAACCAAAACCACTGCAGGACAAAGGAATGCTTGAAAGCCCAAAATGGTTTGATGAATCTTATATTCCGAAAGGTTGGAATAACATAAACATTCCGGGTTACTGGGAAGATCAGGGGGTAAAAGATTTAAACGGCGTGGTTTGGTTCCGAAAGGAAATTGATGTTCCTGTTTCGATGACCGGCGTTCCGGCAAAGCTGATGATGGGAAGGATTGTGGATGCCGATTTTGTGTATATCAACGGGAAACAGGTGGGAAACATAACTTACCAGTATCCGCCACGGAGATATGAAATACCGGCTGGAGTTTTAAAACCGGGGAAAAACACAATTGTTATCCGTGTGCAAAACAACAGCGGAAAAGGCGGATTTGTACCTGACAAACCTTATTTTCTGACTGCCGGTAACCAGGAAACCGACTTAAAAGGTACGTGGCAATACAAAGTTGGTGAAGTTTATAAACCGGTTCAGGCAGATGTAAATCCTGCATTTTCAGCCCAAAACCAGCCAACTGCACTTTATAATGCGATGGTTGCACCACTAATTAAGCAAAAAATAAAAGGATTTTTGTGGTATCAGGGTGAATCAAATGCCGGAAACCCCGAGCCTTATTCTGATTATCTTTCAGCTTTAATTAACGATTGGCGAAACAAATGGAACAATGAAAACCTGCCATTTCTTTACGTCCAGCTGGCCAATTTTCAGGATGTGGATTATTTGCCCACCGAAAGCAACTGGGCTGAATTAAGATTTGCACAACTTCAGGCCTTGTCCGTTCCAAACACAGCAATGACAGTTGCCATCGATTTGGGAGAGTGGAATGATATTCATCCGCTCAATAAAAA
The DNA here is from genome assembly GCA_035391305.1 of Draconibacterium sp. Lineage (GTDB taxonomy): Bacteria > Bacteroidota > Bacteroidia > Bacteroidales > Prolixibacteraceae > Draconibacterium. Next base: position 2,820 of record DAOPKR010000056.1, on the reverse strand, counting down.
AGACGTGGGAGAAAGACTGGCGCTTGGTGCTTTTAAACTGGCCTACCGTGAAAACCTGGTTTATTCGGGCCCTATTTATGATTCGTATAAAAAGGATGGAAATAAAATCATTGTTACATTTAACGAAGTTGGAAGTGGCTTAATTTCAAATGATGGCGAAGAATTGCGCCGTTTTGAAATTGCCGGGAATGATGGAAAATTTGTGTGGGCAAACGCAAAAATTGCCGGTAATACTATTGAAGTGTGGAGTGATGAAATCGAACACCCGGTAAAAGTGCGTTACGCCTGGGCTGATAATCCGCGCGATGCAAATTTGTATAATGCCGAAGGATTACCCGCTTCACCTTTCGAAACAAAAGATTAACTATAAAATATGAAACAACCATGCCAAAGAACTTTGCCACGAAGGAGAATGAATACTTTCAACTTTTCCTTTGCGTCTTTGCGCCTTTGCGTGAAAAAAATAAAAACATGAAAAAATTAATAGCTTTCTCACTTGCCTTAAGTTTTACACTGAATTTAATTGCCCAGGAACAAAAAATCGACAGCAGCAAATACCTGCCTTTAGTAACTTTCACAGCTGAACAGGACCATGAAAACATGAATCAGCAACTGGGAATAAAAGTTTTGCGTCCCGGACCAAGTGGAAACGAATCGGCGCCAAATGCTGCAAATTATAACGAAGCGCTTGCCAATCCCTGTCCGCAGTTGCCTGAAATTCTTACTACAAAAAACGGCAAAAAGGTTACTACCCCCGAAATGTGGTGGAATATTCGGCGTCCGGAAATTGTGGAAGATATCGAAAGAGAAGTTTATGGCCGGCTTCCAAAAGATATTCCCGCGGTTAACTGGGAAGTTGAAATTACCGATTACGAATATGTGGGCTGGACACCGGTTATCGCCAAAAAACTTGTCGGGCACGTTGACAACAGCAAATACCCGCTGATTAATGTGAATATTAATATGATGCTTGTTGTGCCACGCAATGTAAAAGGCCCGGTTCCGGTGCTGATGATGTTCGGGCGCCCGTCATTTCCCGCGCCCGCACAACCTTCGGAGGAAGAGTTGAAGCTCATTAATAAAACTTTTAAAAAGGCACTTATTAATGAAGATCCGCAACTACGGGAATTATTCGAGAAGTATCCGGCTTATGACCCGTTAAAATGGGAAAACCCGTTTACGGCCATGATGGCGCGCCGCGGACAGGAACCTTCGCCCACCGAACAATTACTGGCTGCTGGCTGGGGATATGCAACAATTGATCCCGGCAGCATTCAGGCTGATAACGGTGCAGGGATTACACGCGGAATAATTGGCCTGGTAAACCAGGGACAACCACGTAAACCCGACGACTGGGGCGCGCTTCGTGCCTGGGCGTGGGGTGCTGCCCGCGGATTGGATTACCTCGAAACCGACACCCTGGTTGACGCAAAAAAAGTAGGTATCGAAGGCGTTTCGCGTTACGGGAAAGCCGCTTTGGTAACGCTGGCTTTTGAACAACGTTTTGCCGTCGGATTAATTGGTTCATCGGGAAAAGGCGGTGCAACACTTCACCGCCGTGTTTTTGGCGAAGCTGTTGAAAGCCTCGCCGGTGGCGAATATTACTGGATGGCCGGAAATTATATAAAATATGGTGCCGAAGAGTCAGCTTTTGGCCGGAAAACCGGTTGCGACCTCCCCGTCGATTCGCACCAGCTGATTGCGCTTTGTGCCCCGAGGTTAACGTTTGTCAGTTATGGTATTCCTGAAAAAGGAGATGCAAAATGGCTCGATCAAAAGGGAAGTTATATGGCTACCGTTGCCGCCGGAAGCGCTTTTAAACTGCTTGGTGTAAAAGATTTGGGTGTTTCAAACGATTATTTTATAGAAGAAATGCCTCCCGTTTTAACAGGTTTGCTGGATGGCGAACTTGCCTGGCGCCAACACGATGGCGGACATACAGATGCACCCAATTTTGAGTTTTTTATTCCCTGGGCCGTCAAATTTTTGAAGTATGAGAAAACTCCGGCGAGATGATATATATGGTTTGAATGAAACTCCTGTTGACGGGGAAACAAATGACAGATTGCAGGAATAAATGGATGCTTGAATAGAAAACTACTTAGAGACTGTTTTGATTTTTCCCGTAGGGAATACAGATGGGTAGAAAAATTGAAACACATGATAAATTTTGTCCCGTCCGGGACAAAACACTAACCAATTTGCTTTGTTTCTACCCATATTTTGTTCCTTACGGAACAAATAAACAAAAATCAAAACAGTCTCTTATTTTTTTTAATAAATGAACTTCGTTCTACCCAAAAAAACCTCACTAATTTGGCAGATAGCATTTGCAGGCATGCAAACCACACACCGGAAAGGAACAATATTCTTGTCAGAATAATAAGGTTCAGATTTGAGGGAAAACAAATTTACTACTAAGGTTAAAAACAAGAATAAGGAATTTTAAAATGAAAAGAGTTATCGAACAGATAATACACTAATGAATATTTTCAAACCTTGTTTTTCAAAAAAACCTTAGTAGAATAGAAATCAGGAAATAAAAGAGACCTTATTTAATATATCAAAGGTAGAAAATCAAACAAGTATCAAAATATTAAATATATTATTCTGCCAAGGTTAAATGCCTGAAAAAAAAGCATTAAAGAATTGTGTTTTGAAAACCTTATTTACATTTACTCAACCTTAGTAGCCAAATAGTCGCAACAAACCAACCAACCTTATTAACCTTATTATTTAATCGATTGCTATTTTTGAGAACCGTTATATCGGAATGGAATAACACTCTTGACTTATTGCAAACTACACAGCGGAAAGGAA
>DAOPKR010000055.1:23191-26866 GCA_035391305.1 Draconibacterium sp. | reverse complement strand
ATCTGTGTTCCAATGATTTTATTTTAACTTTAACCGTTCATACTAAATCAAATAATATGTCCACACCATTTCTCATATTCATCGTAATTTCAGCAGTTGCACTTTTGCTTTTTATGGTACTGAAAATGAAAGTCAGTGCTTTTATCTCACTGTTGATTACTGCCATTTACGTGGGTATTATTGCCGGAATGCCGTTGAATAATGTCACAAAAGCAATTCAGGATGGAATGGCCGGAACACTTGGTTTTGTTGCTACTGTAGTTGGGTTGGGCGCAATTTTCGGTCAGATGCTCGAAAGTTCGGGTGGAGCTGAATCACTTGCACGTTCGTTACTCAAAAAATTTGGAACAAAACGTGCACCCTGGGCAATGGTGGTTACTGGTTTTGTAGTTGCTATTCCGGTTTTTCTTGATGTTGGATTCATAATTTTGGTGCCAATTATTTATGCGCTTGCCCGCGACTCGAAAAAATCGCTGCTTTATTATGGAATTCCATTGTTGGCAGGATTGGCGGTTACCCACAGTTTTGTCCCGCCAACTCCCGGGCCCGTTGCTGTTGCTGATATTATTAATGTTCAGCTAGGCTGGGTAATTTTTTTGGGTGTGATTATAGGCTTTCCGATTGCAATAATTGCCGGTCCGGTTTGGGGCAGTTACATTTCAAAGAAAATATATATTGAAGCGCCAGGCGAATTATTCAAACCCGAGGCAAAAGACTACGATGAAAACAATTTACCTTCATTTTCAATCATTGCACTTATAATTTCAATACCGCTTGTTTTGATTTTGATAAATACATTTACCGGGCTTGCAGTTGAGAAAGAGGTCCTTCCAAGATCAATTATCACCGATATTCTGTTGTTTGTTGGCCACCCATTTTCGGCATTGATTATCGCTACTTTAATTGCTACATATTTTTTGTGTATCAAACGCGGGATGGGCAAACAAAAGGTACTTGAATTGAGTACAAAAGCGCTTGGCCCGGCCGGAATTATTATATTAATAACAGGCGCCGGTGGTGTTTTAAAACAAGTTCTGGTTGACAGCGGCATCGGGAAAATTATGGCCGAATCGATGGCAAATTCTTCTTTACCACCAATTTTACTGGCATGGCTACTGGCTGCTGTTGTGCGTGTTACTCAAGGTTCAGCCACTGTTGCAATGATTACGGCTGCAGGAATAATTGCGCCGGTTTTGGGAGAATTTGGATTGAATGAGCCGCAAAGAGCCCTTGTTGTTTTGGCAATTGCTTCGGGTGCTACTTTGCTTTCTCATGTAAATGACAGCGGTTTCTGGCTCGTGGGAAAATACTTCGGAATGTCAGAAAAACAAACCCTGCAATCGTGGACAGTAATGGAATCGATAATAGCAGTTTGCGGATTGGCTTTCACAATGCTGGCAAGCTTCTTTTTTTAAAATGAAGAAATATCCAATAAAGAATATTCAATACTCAATATCCATATTTTCGCTTAAACAAATAAATTGAAATTTGGATATTGAACATTCAGTATTTGATATTAATACGATAATATATGAAATTTGAATTTAAACCTTTTGCCGGACTCAGTAATGACGAATTGTACGAAATACTTCAACTTCGGGCCGAAATATTTGTGGTTGAACAAAATTGTGTTTACAACGATTTGGATGAGTTGGACAAATTGGCTGTTCATCAGTTTTTAAAAAAGAATGGCGAAATTGTTGCTTATTCCCGTTTGTTAAAACCCGGATCCCGTTTTTCTGAATATTCAATTGGCCGGGTGGTTGTAAAACAATCAGAACGTGGAACCGGGCTTGGAATTGAATTAATGAACTATGCAAAAGACTACATTTTAAATGAATGGAAAGCTGCCAAAATAAAAATCAGTGCACAGAAATACCTGCGAAAGTTTTACGAAGATTTGGGGTTTGAAGTAGTTACAGATGAATATCTTGAGGATGGAATTCCTCATTTTGGAATGATTTTCCAATCCAAAATTAAATGAAACCCCAATGAACCTGCGTTTTTCGGTAATTGTAGTTTTTATGTTTTCACTTTTGCCAGCCGGATTTTCAGCTGAAAGGGATACAACCGTTCAAAGTATTTTCACTTTAATTTACAATCAGCAATTCATCAAAGCCGAAAAAGCACTTGAACAGAAAAACTCAAATGTTGACCCTTTTTATCACAACATTCTCAAACTTGATTTATTTTGGTGGAAATACAGCTTGACGAAATCAAAACAAGACGCAAAAGTGTTGAAGCAGGTTTTGGACGAATTGGGCGGTTCAGAACAAAAAACTCGTGAAGCCAAAATCAATAACCTCATAAAATCATCATACGAAATGCGTTATGAAATAAAGAGATATAATTTCGTGGGTGCTTTAATTATTCGCTCTGATGTTCGCAAACAAATTGAAATCCTCCGGAAAGAAGATCTGACTTTTTTGGGTGACAAAAGAAAATTATTTGATTTTTACCTTACCCTTTTTGATTATTTCGATGAAAATATGAATCCGTTTTTGTTTGGCAGTAAATCAGAAAAATACCTGAAATCACTATCCACACTTGAAATATACAGCCTCGACAAAGATTTGATTTTGTCAACAATGGCACACTATTTTTTGGGAAGAATTTATATGAAAGTGGAAAAACAACCGGAAAAAGGACAATTACACTTTAGGGTACTTTCGCAGAGATTTCCTGAAAACAGCTTGTTTAAAGAGCTGGCAAGCGGATTAAATACTAATTTTTAATTCCACAAATCAGAATTTTGATGATCCATTTTAAAAGTGCGTTTATGACAGTTCGGACAAATTGCTTTTTTCAAGCGGTGGATATTTGTAAGTTTTAATCTTGTTCGGCAAGCACTGCAACGAAATTCGCTTTTATGAATTACTTCTTCATCCTTAAAAACAGTTACTTCTGTCTTGTCCTGTAAAATTCTGCATTTGGGGCATTTATAAATCTGAAACCCGGCTTTCAAATATAAATTGCCATCTTCCTTTGCAAGATTTTCAAGTACATTTTGTGTTTTGTAATGGAATAATTTTTTGCTCTGTTTCAAATACTCAGTTAGCGGTTGCGAGTGCACCATAAAACCATGCCCCTGGTTAAACTGCTCTTCATAACCACAGTATTCACAACGATATTTGTAAGCGTGCCCCATAATTTAACAAGTTGGCTTAAAGTTAGTTAAAAAGAATTAAAACCTATACTTTGTATAAAGACAATTATTTCTTTTGCAGAAAAAAGCGAAACTTTTTATAAAACAAAATGTTTTAGTGATGAAACAAAATATACAGAAATGAAACGAGTATTATTTTCTCTTTTTGCTGTTCTGATTAGTTCAGTAATTACTTTTGGACAAAACTCCAAAGTTATTTCGGTTGGTGATAAAGCTCCCGTTTTTAATGCTACAGCTGACGATGGCAGCACCTGGAATTTAAACGACTACAAAGGCAAAAAATATATTGTGGTTTATTTTTATCCGGCAGCAATGACAGGTGGTTGCACAAAACAAGCCTGCGCTTACCGTGATGCGCAACCTGCCATTGAATCGGCAAATGCAGTTGTGGTTGGAATTAGCGGCGACAATGTTGAAGGATTGAAAATTTTTAAACAGGCTGAAAATTTGAACTTCGCTCTCCTTTCAGACGAATCGGGCGAAATTGCCGGAAAATTTGGCGTGCCAAC
>DAOPKR010000055.1:0-23091 GCA_035391305.1 Draconibacterium sp. | reverse complement strand
AATATTTCTTTATCTTTGCCCAAAATTTAAAACTTGCAGACGGGGCAGTTTCTAAAATATTTTCAGGGGCAGAAAAATTTCAAAAAGATAATTGAAAAACTGAATACCCCCCCGGGTGAAAAAATTCATCTGAAAGGACTTATTGGCTCTTCCAAAACCATTTTACTCGCCAACCTCTTCCGAAAAACTTCAAAAACATTTGCTATCCTACTGAACGACAGGGAGGAAGCAGCCTATTTTTATGATGATTTAAATAATCTTGGAATTTCGGAAAACACTCTTTTTTTTCCTTCATCTTTTAAAAGATCAATCCATTACGGACAAACCGAGCAGGAAAATATTGTTCAACGTACGGAAGTGCTGAATAAGATCCGGCTTAACGAAAAACCATATATTATTGTTTCTTATCCCGAAGCGCTGGTAGAAACCGTTATTTCGCAATCCGGTTTGAAATCAAATACACTTTGGGTTAAAAAAGGCGACAAAATTTCAACTGATTTCCTAAATGAATTTTTGTATGAATATGGTTTCGAAAGGGTTGAATTTGTTTATGAACCCGGTCAGTTCTCAGTTCGCGGTAGTATTGTTGATGTTTTTTCATTTTCGAATGAAGATCCCTATCGGCTCGACTTTTTTGGCGATGAAGTTGAATCGATCCGGAGTTTTAATATAGATAACCAGATTTCGAAAGAAACATTTGAGAATATTACAATCGTCCCAAATATTCAGGATAAAGAAATTGAAGGTTCCCGCATTTCGTTTGTAAGCTTTTTTCAAACTGAAATTATTTGGTTTGGAAATAACCTGAATCAGTTTTTTTCTCATGTTACCGATATTCACAAACAAACCATTCTTGACAAGGCAAACGAGAAAAACATTCAAAATGAAATAGTATCGGGGCAGGTTTTAAAATCAGAAATGTCGAAAAATACTGTTTTTGAATTTGATTCTGATTTGGCTTTTGAACCAGCTACCCGTTTTGAATTTTCAAATTCAAAACAACCCGTTTTCAACAAAAACTTTGAATTGCTGGGTGAAAATCTTGCTGATTTCAGCAAAAACGGTTACGAAATTTTTATTCTTTCGAACCAGGAAAAACAGATCGAACGCTTGCAATCGATTTTTCAGGATACAAAATCAAATGTGAAATTTAATCCCGTAAACTTTATTCTGCATGAAGGATTTATAGACCACGACCTTAAATTTTGTTGTTATACCGACCACCAGATTTTCGAACGTTACCACCGTTTCAAACTTAAAAACCGTAAAGCCGAACGGGAGGCAATTTCATTAAAAGAGCTGAATTTACTGCATCAGGGCGATTATGTGGTTCATATTGATCATGGGATCGGGAAATTTGCAGGACTTGTAAAAACCGAAGTAAACGGGAAAATGCAGGAGGCAATCAGGCTGGTTTACAAAGACAATGATTCGCTGCTTGTAAGTATTCATTCGCTGCACAGAATTTCAAAATTCAAAGGAAAAGAAGGAACCGAACCCAATATTAATAAACTTGGAACCGGTGCATGGCAAAAAATGAAAAGCCGTACAAAAGCCAAGGTTAAAGATATTGCCAAAGAATTAATTGCGCTCTACGCAAAACGAAAGAGCGAAGAAGGTTTTGCCTTTTCACCCGACACGTACATGCAAACCGAACTGGAAGCCTCGTTTATTTACGAAGACACACCCGACCAGGAAAAAGCAACGATTGCGGTAAAACAGGATATGGAAAAACTAATTCCGATGGACCGGTTGGTGTGCGGAGATGTGGGCTTTGGAAAAACAGAAGTTGCTATTCGTGCGGCTTTCAAAGCCGTTGCCGACAGCAAGCAGGTTGCAGTTTTGGTACCTACAACTATTTTGGCGCTTCAACATTACAAAACTTTCTCAGAGCGGTTAAAAGATTTTCCGGTGCGGATTGAATACGTCAGCAGATTAAAGACTGTATTAGAAATAAAAGAAACTTTAAAAGATTTATCGGACGGAAAAATTGATATTATTATTGGCACACACCGGGTTGTAAGTAAAGATGTTAAGTTTAAAAATCTTGGGTTACTTATAATCGATGAAGAACAAAAGTTTGGTGTTGCTGTAAAAGAAAAGCTGAAACAGTTTAAGGTAAATGTTGACACGTTGACATTAACGGCGACTCCTATTCCGCGTACTTTGCAGTTTTCGCTGATGGGTGCACGGGATTTATCGATTATACAGACAGCACCACCAAACCGCTATCCAATTAATACTGAAGTTCACGGTTTTAACGAACAGATGATCCGTGATGCAATTACATACGAAATAGAGCGAGGCGGGCAGGTTTTCTTTATCCACAACCGGGTTTCAAATATTTATGAAGTTGAAGCGACATTGAAAAAAATTGTTCCCGGAATAAAAACCGGAGTCGGGCACGGACAAATGGACGGGCCAAAACTCGAAAAAGTAATGCTCGATTTCATTAACGGGAATTTTGACGTATTGATTGCTACAACAATTATCGAATCGGGATTGGATATCCCGAACGCAAATACAATCATTATAAACCATGCCGAAAACTTCGGGTTGAGCGATTTGCATCAACTTCGCGGAAGGGTTGGCCGCTCAAACAAAAAGGCATTTTGTTACCTGATTACTCCCCCACTTGCAACGGTAAATGCTGACGCACGCCGCCGTTTAAAAGCAATTGAGGAATTTTCGGATTTGGGAAGTGGTTTCAATATTGCCATGCAGGATCTCGATATTCGCGGCGCCGGAAATATGCTCGGTGCCGAACAAAGTGGTTTTATTGCCGATATTGGATTTGATACTTACCACCGCATTTTAAACGAAGCTGTTCAGGAATTGAAACAGGAAGAATTTGCCGGATTATTTGACGATGAAGATAGCCGACAGCAAACTCAGGCCTTTTTGAAACTTAATTTTGTAAATGACTGCCAGATTGATACCGACCTCGAATTACTTTTTCCTGATGATTATATTAAAGGCACTTCGGAACGAATGCTGCTTTATCGCGAACTCGACAATATTGAAAATGAACAACAATTAGAACTTTTTAAAACAGGGTTGATCGACAGGTTTGGAAAATTGCCGCAGGAAAGTAACGAATTACTCGAAGTGGTTAGGTTGCGCTGGAAAGCAATCGATTTGAGCATGGAAAAAATCATTCTGAAAAATAAAAACATGATTTGCTATTTTGTTTCCGACCAGCAATCAAAATTTTACCAATCAACTGATTTCCTGAAAATAGTTCAATACATTCAAAAAACCGGAAATGGTAAACTCAAGGAAGTAAACCACAAACTCACACTCACATTTCAGAATATATTTAACGTTGAAACAGCTGATTACATGCTTAAAGAGATAAATCAGTACGTTAAAAACAATTGAAATAATCATTCGTAGCATTGGGTTGAACTTCAGTTTTCAATTCATTTTTTGTTTGAACACGCAACCATTTCATTTTTTCTTAATCTTATCAGTATTGGTTTTGGTGGATTTTACGTTTTTATTTCATCAAGCCGGTATTTTTAAAATGATTAATAACAAAAGAATGAAAACAAAAAGATTATTAAAAAATTCTATTTTCCTTGTGTTTGCAGGAATTGCAGCAGTTTCGTGTAATGATGTTGAAGAAAAACTTGAAGTTTTAACCGATGTTTATGTGATTAACAAGGATTTTGACGGGGAAGTTAAATCGGCAACTGCGTATTATGCATACGCAAACAAAAGTTTAATGAGCGCAACTGTGGCAATCCCAAATGATGGAGGAAATATAGAACTTGAAGCCCAGGCAGGTTCAAACTTCAATTTTGGAAAAGAACCTGAAAATTCCGATTTCACAAGCACTGCACCAGTCGAAGGAAGTTATGCTTTTACAGTAAAAGATATGGATGGTGAAACGCAGGTTGTAACCGATGCCTTAAGTTATGACGGGCTGGCTGTACCTCAGTTTTCCAAAATAAATTTCACCGGTTCTCCAATTACACTTGAAACAGAATGGAATGCGGTTCCGGAAACTGATGGCTATTTTATAAAAATGTATAATACAAGTGGTAAGCTCATTTTTTCAGGATATAGCGTTGCATCAAACGTACTTAAATATACAGTAACCACTTCAACCAGTTCAGGATACTGGAGTGAAGCTGCCGTTGAAGGACAAACTTATCTGCTCCAAATAAATGCATTTACAAATGATGCAGAAGCGAACAGCACAAATGCGGCATACAATATTCAGGAAATTTCGGTTGGAGAATCTCAAATTACATGGGGAACCAACAATTAATTACTATTAAACTACAGATAAAGCTGCCGGATTTTCAGGCAGCTTTTTTTGTGCTTTTCAATTAATTTCGAAAAAATAGACAAGAAGTAATCATTCATATTCGTTGGAATTTAAAAATAATGTTGCCCCTTACATAAAAATAAATTAGGGAAAAACACTGCCAGTCTGTAATAATATATTAATCAAAATTATGAATTATGGAAAAAACGAAATTCTTAAGGAAGCATTTACTTTTTGTGTTTTTATTTCTTATTCTTGGAGCCTGCTCAAATGAAGACATTACTGAGTTTGAAGTTCATGGAGATGTTATGTTTGTAAAAATATTAGTTGATGGTGAACCTGTTGTTGGCACTGCATATTATGCCTATTCTAATAAAATCTTGTCTTCATGTACAGTAAGCCCTCCCGGTGCCGATGAAAATATTGATCTGGCTGCATATCAAACAAATACATTTCTTTTTGCTTACGAACCATCAAACGGTGATTTTTCTTCAGATTCACCAAATGAAGGAATTTATTTTTTTAACGCAAAGAGCTCTGATAACGAAAGTATAGAAGTTAGTGATGAACAATCGTTTTCTGATTTAGGATTTGCCCAACTTGATGAAAGAACATTCGACACAACTGAAGATTGGTTACATTTAACCTGGGGCGAAGTTACCGGCGCCGATAGTTATAAGGTAAGTCTAATCGATACTACTGGTGTAACTGTTTTTAGTGGTTACGCAATAAAAGCCGATTCTCCTGAATGTTATATATCCACACTTTATGACGTTGGTAGCTGGACAAGATATCCGGTATATGATAATACATATACACTGAGGATACAATGCAACATTTATGATTCGGATGCAACAGAAGAAGATTATGCGTATAGTATTCAGGAAATTAGCCAAAAAGACTACTCTATAGTTTGGAAGTTGAATTAAACTAAATCTTCCAATTTAAATTTGAGCTACCATTTTCCGGTGGCTTTCTTTTTCACAAAAATACAACTACTATATTCATAGTATTTTTATTATAAAAATAGTTGCAGTATTCAAATCCAATTACTATGTTTGTAGTAGATTTTTATTTAACTAGTTCTTATTATTAAAATTCTTACAAAAAAAAATATCAAATGAAAACAATAATATCGCTTACAAAGGCTGAAGAACAAATCATGCAAATTCTCTGGAATTTAAGGGAAGGGGTTGTGAAAGATGTTGTTGAAGGTTTTGATGAACCACGGCCTGCTTATACAACAGTAGCAACCGTGCTCAGTGTATTGGAAAAAAAAGGTTTTGTTACGAGAAAGAAAATAGGAAATGTAAACCTTTTTTTACCCGAAATCAGCAAAAAGGAATACACCGGATTTCAGTTTAAGACATTATTGAGCGATTATTTTAACGGGTCATTCCCAAAACTGGCAACATTTTTTGCAAAAGAAAACAATCTGAGCATTACCGAACTTGAAGAGATGCTAAAAATAACTGAAAGTGAATTAAACAAAGACGATAACAAATAAAAGCCATGGAAACAATTTTTGCATTTCTGCTAAAAGCATCGTCTGGAATTGTATTGTTTTACCTGGTTTACTGGTTTTTCCTGCGAAAAGAAACTTTTTACACAGCAAACCGCTGGTTTTTGTTAACCGCCCTGCTTGCTGCAATTTTTCTTCCTCTGTTTCCCGTTCAGTACTCAGTTTTAGCAGATCCCGAAAATAGTGAAACAGTATTAAAATCGATTTCAGATACTTTTAAAAACATTCCGGTTGTGCCTCAATCTGAGTTACCATCAGAAAGTTTTAACTGGCAGCAGGCAATTTTATTTGTTTATCTAACAGGAGCAGCACTGTTTCTGTTGCGCCTGTTGTCGCAAACATTCATTCTGGTTCAATTAATGATAAAACACCGGATAAAATCATTGAATGGGATCCGTGTTGTGGAAAACGAAAAATATGGTTTGCCATTTTCATTTTTCAACATTGTATTTTTCAACCCGAAGTTTCATACACAGGACGATCTGCCCGAAATTCTGGCTCACGAAAAAGTGCACATTCGTGAGCGGCACTGGTTCGACCTGCTTTTTATAGAACTGTTAACAGTCATCTTTTGGTTCAACCCATTTATTTGGTTCTTTGAACATTCTATTAAACAAAATCATGAATACCTGGCCGACAAAGGTGTCCTTGCGCAGGGACACAGCGCAGGCCGGTATCAGGCTTTATTAATTAACCAGTTAATGGGCATGCAGATTATTGGAATAACCAACAACCTGAATTTTGCCCTTAACACAAATCGATTAAAAATGATGACGAAAAAGAAAACTTCCCGATGGATCGGGGTTAAATTTGCGCTGGCATTGCCCGCAATTGCGCTGCTGCTTTTTGCTTTTGCCGAACCCAATTACAGGGCAAAAGATGCTCAAACTGAAAATCAGGTTTCAACCATTCAAAAGGGTGAAAAACAATTTACAATTCATGGAAAAGTATTGGATGAAAAAAACAAAGAACCACTACCTGGTGCTTCAATAGTTATTAAAGGCACCTCAATTGGCACCGTTTCGGATATTGACGGAACTTTTACACTTGTCGATCCAAATCCAAAAGTTGACCAATCAACAGGTGCTCTTAGTTCAAAAGTTGTTATTTCGTTTGTTGGTCTCAAAACAATTGAAAATGAAATTTCTGCATCAGGAACTGCAACTGATAATGCTTCGTTTACTTTTTCGATGGAAGACAATGTAATCCTGATTGATAACAACACTTATATTGGAGCAATTCCACCGCCGCCGCCGCCAAAAACTGAATTAAAGAACGACAAATCGGTGCCTCCACCTCCGCCACCACCTTCTGTGGATGGTGAAAAAGAAGTATTTTATGTTGTTGAAGATATGCCACAATATCCTGGTGGACATGAAGCGTTACAGGAATATGTTTCTAAAATGCAACAAAAACTTGCAAAGGAAAAAGGGTTAAAAGGCAAGGCAAAAGTAGATTTCACTGTTACCGGAAAAGGAAAAATAAGCAATATTAATATTGTAGAACAAGAAAATGACGGAGTTGGAAAAGGAGCTGTGTCAATTGTTTCGGGAATGGAAGACTGGACTCCGGGGAAACAACGCGGAAAAGCTGTCTCGGTAAAATATTTGTTACCGGTTGAATTCAAATAGGAAAAAACAGGGATTTCTTTTTATAAAAAGCGAGGGTTTCACCTGGAGTGAAACCCTCGCTAAAACTGTAGTTCATTAATACAATCCATCAACCGACAAATATCTTTCGCCATGATCGTAAGAAAAAGTCAAAATTCGTGAACCTGCCGGCAGTTCCTTGATTTTTTTGGCCACTGCAGCCAGTGAAGCTCCTGAAGAAATTCCAACAAACAATCCCTCCAATCTGGCAGCTTTTTGAGCATACTCAAATGCTTCATCTTTGCCAACTTCAATTGTACCGTCAAGTAATTCTGTATTTAAATTTTTTGGGATAAAACCTGCCCCAATTCCCTGAATCGGGTGCGGTCCGGGTTGCCCACCTCCAATAACCGGACTGGCCTCGGGTTCAACTGCAAACACTTTTATATTCGGAAAATTTTGTTTCAAAACCTCAGCAACACCCGAAATATGTCCTCCTGTTCCAACTCCGGTAATCAGGTAATCAAAACCTTCCGGAAAATCATTTAGAATTTCCTGAGCAGTAAAATTACGATGGACTTCAACATTTGCCGGATTATCAAACTGCAGTGGAATCCATGAGTTTTCAATTTCTGCCGCCAATTCTTCAGCTTTTGCAATGGAACCTTTCATTCCTTTTTCTCTCGGGGTGAGTACCAGCTCTGCGCCAAGTGCCGATAATACTTTTCTGCGTTCAATACTCATTGATTCAGGCATTGTTAAAATTAAACGATACCCTTTTACTGCCGCAACAAGCGCCAACCCAATGCCAGTATTTCCTGAGGTAGGCTCAATAATTACCGAACCTTCCTTTATAATTCCCTTTTTCTCGGCATCTTCCACCATCGAAAGTGCAATCCTGTCTTTAATACTTCCTCCCGGATTTGATTTTTCGACTTTCACCCACACTTCATAATCAGCAGGGTATAAACGGTTAAGCCGCACATGTGGCGTATTGCCAATGGTCTCCAAAATGTTTTTTGCTCTCATAATTTAATTTTAAAATCGGTTAAAATAAAAAGGCTCCCCAATTTAGGAAAGCCTTTCATTTATTTTGTTATTGAATATTCTCATCTAAACAATTTGAAAAACACTTTCCTGTTTCCTTCTGAAACAGCAACACATGCAGTTATTCAATATTGTGCTTTTCATATTATTTATTGTGGTTTCCTGTTTAAAAATCAAAAACATAAACAACACTAAATTTAAATTGTTTTCAAAAAATTAATTTTTATACCTGAGCCATTTAATTAATTCTTTGAGATTTACTTTTTTGCCATACATAAGCAGCCCGATACGATATATTTTTGCAGCAGCAGCAATTGCACCAACTGTCATCAAAACAAGCAAAAACATTGAAAGCAACAATTCCCAGGTTGGAATACCGTATGGAATCCGCGCCATCATTGCCACAGGAGAAGTAAGTGGAATGATTGAAAACCAAAATGCAACCGGACCTTCAGGGTTTCTTGAAATCGGGAAAAGTACCATTATTGAAAGAATGAGTGGGAAAGTAACCGGGAAAACCATTTGTTGTGAATCTTCATCATTGTCAACTGCAGCGCCAACTGCACCCAAAAGTGAACTGTACAATAGGTATCCAACCAAAAAATAGAAAACAAAACAAAACAGGATAAGTGGAATGTTCAAATTTCCGATCATTTCCATCACCTCCAAAACTTTATTTGGTTCTGTGGCCTGAGCCATTGCCGGATTCATTTGCTGCTGGCTTTCCATAATACTTTGTCCCATTTGCTGTGCCGATTCAGGCGAGAAAAAACCTTGTACTCCAACCAAAACAACAAATCCAAGTACAATCCAAATGGCAACCTGGGTTAATCCCACCAATGCTGTCCCGATTATTTTGCCTGCCATCAATTCATATGGCTTAACTGATGAGATGATAACTTCGATTATCCGGCTTTTTTTCTCTTCCATAACGCCGCGCATTACCATCGCACCATACATGAATACAAAAAAGTAGATGATAAATCCCATGGCATAACTTGCAATAAACGCAATGGCAGAAGAACTTTTTTGAGCTTCGCCTGATTCTGATATTTTCAAAGTTTTTAGTGTAACCCATGTTTTTGTATCAGCCAGCCGCTTTTCCAAATCCGGGATCTGTGTTTCATTTATAATTTTCTGGCGCTTATCGTTTTCAATAAACCGGCTTAATTTCCTTTGTATTTGATCGTTAAGCTCCATTGGAACCTGATTTTCAGAAACCAGTTGTGCAGTGTTATTTGAATAAATATCCTGCGGAATATAAAGCAAAGCATAAAATTCGCTGCCTTTTAAATTGTTGCGCAGTTTGTCGTATTTATCTTTTGCAATAAATTCATATTTTGTAAATCCTTCTTCTTTGAATTCGTTGTTAAACAATGCTGATTCATCGAAAACTGCTATCGTCCGCTCCTTATTATCATTATTTATTGATAAAAAAATGATAAGCGCAAACATTCCCGCAAATAAAAAAGGTACGAGCAATGTGAGAATAATAAAGGATTTCTTTTTTACCCTTTTCAGGTATTCATTTTTTAATATGATCAGCGTTTTATTCATTTTTCCAATTTCTTATATTGATTTTATACCCTGATTTTTTTGGCATCAGACCGGATCTGTTCACCTTTTATTAGACTCACCAACCGCCTTAATAAACACATCGTTCATACTTGGTATTTTCTCTTCAAACGACAAAATTTCGGCAACAGGAATTAGTGATTTTATTAAATCGTTGTTTGATTTCCCATTAACATGTTGAACAGTAATCTGATTTTCGCGACTATTTTCAATATGACTTAAAACCTTGATTTGTTGACTTAAAGCATTGTTTACCATTGCAAAATCACCTTTATATTTTACCTCAAAAATATTCGATTTGTATTTTTCACGGATTTCATCAGTTGGCCCGTCTTCAATTTTTACTGATTTATTGATGAGCGCAATATGGTCGCACAACTCTTCTACTGAACCCATATTGTGGGTAGAGAAAATAATAGTTGCACCGTTGTCACGCAATTGCAGGATTTCCTGTTTTAAAAGATTTGCATTTATTGGATCGAAGCCGCTGAAAGGTTCATCAAAAATAAGTAACCTGGGTTTGTGCACAATCGTTGTAATAAACTGTACCTTTTGCTGCATCCCTTTTGAAAGTTCTTCTATGTTTTTATTCCACCACGCCATTATTTCGAATTTTTCGAACCAAACTTTAAGGTTTTTTATGGCGTCATGACGGCTCATTCCTTTTAACTGCGCAAGATAAATCGCCTGATCTCCGATTTTCATTTTTTTATAAAGGCCCCGCTCTTCAGGCAGATAACCAATTTGGCCAATATCAGCACGTGTCATTTTTCGGCCTGAAAGAAAAACCTCGCCACTATCAGGTGCGGTAATCTGATTAATGATTCGGATTAATGTCGTTTTACCGGCACCGTTCGGACCGAGCAAACCAAAAATACTTTGTTCGTTTACCGAAATGCTGACATTTGTTAATGCCTTTGTATCGGCAAAAACCTTATTCACATTACGTGCGCTGAATATTTCCATATCTTTAATTTTTTTAAACCGGATTAAAAATAATTCTTCAAATAAACTAATTATCTAAAACCTGCTCCGAAATATAAAACAAAATTACCGGCCCTTTTTCGAAAACCGGTAATTGTTAAATTAAAATTATTGTCAAACATTCTGAATACAAATCTTTATTTTTCTGTTCAACAGGTTCTTACAGATTTTTATCTTCTCCTTCAATTTTCACTTCATCTGCTTGCTTTCCCTTTAAATAATTAGGTAATTCCATTCCAGCCGATTTAAAAATATCATCCAGAGGAGGAATTGAACCCAACATTCCCTGCAAAAAATTGGCAGTTGAAGTTTTTCCATCCTTGCCGTTTCCGGTTTCCCAAACAGTAACTTTGTCGATTTTTATATTCTTAATAGCCTCAACCTGAGTCTTAACCAACTCGGGCAATTTATCGGCAATCATCATCAGCACAGCCTTTTGTGCATCGTTTCCGGCGGCTTTTACCAGTTGATCGAAACCATCGGCTTGTTTGCTGAGTATTTCATAAATACCTTTTCCTTCGGCTGCCATTTTCATAAAAATAGCGTCAGCTTCACCTTTTGCAATCCTTCGGGTTTGTTCGGCAATTGCTTCGGCATCAATCTCCACCTTTTGTTTGTCTATTTCTGCCGGCACAACAATATTTGCAGTTTGTGTTGCCTTATCTCTTTCAGCCCTAACCTGCTCGGCAAGTTTTTCGGCAGCATAAGCTTCCTGGAGTGCCTGAGCTTCGGTTACCTTTTCAGCAGCAACTGCGCGACGATTTGCCTCTGCTTCACGCTCGCGGCGGTCGGCATCAGAATTTGCAATAGTAACTTTTGCAATGTTTTCACCTTCTACAGCTGTTGCATCGGCACCGGCAACCTGAACACGCTGTTCGCGGTGTGCGTTCGCCTGACCGATTTCACCGTCACGATTTTTTTCAGCCACACTTTTTTTGGCGTCATTAATTGCTTTTGCAGCGGCTTCTTTACCAAGTGCATCAATATAACCTGATTCATCGTTGATATCCGTAACATTCACGTTTATAAGTTTTAAGCCTATTTTTTTCAATTCGGCTTCAACATTCGAAGAAACTGCAGCTAAAAACTTATCACGGTTACTGTTTATTTCTTCAATGTCCATAGTTGCAACAACCAAACGTAACTGCCCAAAAATAATGTCCTTTGCGAGGTTGCTAATGGATTCCTGCGACAGGCCCAAAAGTCGTTCTGCCGCATTGTTCATAATATTGGGTTCAGTTGAAATACCAACAGTAAAACGGGATGGAACGTCAACCCGGATATTTTGTTTACTCAAGGCACTTCTTAAATTAATTTCGATTGAAATGGGTGTCAAATCAAGAAATGCGTATGAATGGATAATTGGCCAGATAAAAGCCGCTCCACCATGGATACATTTGGCAGAACGTGATTCACGATCGGCTCCCTTTCCAATTTTACCGTAAACAACAAGAATTCGGTCTGAGGGACAGCGTTTGTAGCGCCGCATCATGGCTACAATAATAATAAACACAAAAAGTGCGGCAATACTGATAAGGATTACAAAATAGTTGTTCATTTTTATTAAGATTTAAGATTAATTGATTTAAGTATCAAGAGAAAAAACACATTAGTTTACGATTATTTTCCCTGCTTTTTTACAAGAAGAATTTGATCATCGATAACAGCAAGAACTTCAATTATTGAAGTAGTTGATATGTTTTCAGCATCATCGGTAATTGCGTCAAGCGTGCGCAGTGAACCCTGAACATTTAATTGAACCTTTCCCATTCCGGCACGATTTCCGGGAACTACAAGGTAAACCTCACCCAGTTTGCCTACTGCATTTTTCATATTCAAAGTACCGCTTTCGGCAAGTTTCGACATAAAATAAAAAAGGGAAGCCATTAAAAACATCATTAATATTCCGCAAATAAATGCAAGAAGAATAACAAGCCACGAAGAAAGGCCGGCATTAATAAAGCCTATTCCTGACCAGCCAAAAACAGCAAAAAAAGCAACAATATTTTTTAGCGATAAAAACTGAAATGGGATTGAATCGCCATCTGAAATATCTCCGTCAACATCTGTATCAACATCCACATCGGCGTCGCTGCCAAAAATTGTTAATGCCAGCAAAATCAGGAAGACTACTGTAGCAGGGATAGTAATTATCCAGAAAACCTGTTCGAATATCCCCACTTCGGACCAGTTAGGAAGAATTGAATTGATAAACATAGGATTGGTATAAAAGTTAATGCTATAAATGTAAAGCATTAAACAGAACTATCAAAACTTCGAATCCACCAAAACTGTGCTTTTTTTACAAATTATGTTGAACAGCATCTTTACAATAACACTTCAACTTAAAAATTGCAGTTTGAATCCATTTTAAAATGAAATGCAAACTGTCTGTATTCTTTTATGCTAAAAATGATGGTGTAAACTCTCCTGCAGATATGGATGATTTTTGGGAACCAGACTTGCTTTTGCCAGCCATGTTGAAACAACCAATGAAAATATGCCGGCATAACCAAGAAATGCACCGATTTCGAGCAGGCCGAATTTGGATTCATGCACCACGTTTGGCCAGATTATGTAGTATAGTTCTGTGTATTGGCCAACCATCAACAAAATAATAACCGGAAATATAATCATTTTACTTCTCGAAGTTTTCCGGGGCATTAAAACTATAAATGGGATAAACCAATTTAAAATTATGTTTACGAAAAACAAAATTTTGTAGGTTCCCTGCCAGCGTTCAACAAACCAAACAGTTTCCTCGGGGATATTTCCATACCAGATCAGCATGAATTCAGCAAAATTAAAATAGCCCCAAACAATGCTTGTCATAAAAATATAGCGGGTAAAATCGTGTAAATGACTACGGTTTAAAATATCAAAATTCCCGGTGCGGTTTAAAATAATTACTATTAAAGCAATAATTGTGGAGCCGTGCAAAAATGCTGCAATAAAACTTTTAGCGGCAAACAAAGTGCTGAACCAGTGTGGATCTAGTGACAGAAGCATATCAACAGCAAAAAGTGTAAATGTAATTGCGATGACAAAAATGAAAATCTTTGAATATAACTCTGACTTTTCAAAATAGTACAATCCACCCACTTCATCTTCTTTTAAAGAAAATTTACGGAGTACTTTTGAGAGGATTGTCCAGGCGGCGAAAAACACAATCACCCGAATAAAAAAGAAAGGAACATTCAAATAAGGAGATTTATGTTGAATCAGTTCATCATGTTGAAGTACTTCTTCATGTGTCCATTCAAAAATTGAGTGCATACCAAAAAACATGATTAAAAAGAAAATCCCTGCAAATGGTATATAAGCTGCCATAGCTTCGGGAATTCTTTTAAAAGCTGCCGACCAACCCGAATTTGTTATGTATTGTATCGCGCCAAAAAATGCCGCACCAATTGCAATCGATAAAAAGTAATAGTTATTCAACAAATAATTTGCCCATGTACGCTTTGCATCGAAAACAAAACCCAAAGCAAAGGAAACAACACCAATTCCAATTAGAATGAATGTAAGTAGTTTAAAGTTTTTTGATATTGTAATCTGGTCTTTCATAACCGTTAATTTATTTTTGAAGTCCTTACAATTAACTATTTCTGTAATTCCTGTTTAATATACATTGCTATTTTCCACCTGTCGGCAGGTTCAATCATTGATCCATGTTCGCCCATAATTCCCCATCCCACAGTAATAACGTGGTAAATATCAGCTTCGGGGTTTGCTCGCATTTTATCGCTTAACAAGTTTCCCGGTGGATAGTTAAATTTCTTATTCACATACAAAGAACCTTGTCCATCAGCTTTTTCACCATGGCACTGCATACAATAAATTCCATATGCAACTTTTCCCCGTTCTATGTTTTCGGGTGTATTTTCAACATTGTTTACCAGAGTTATTGCTGCCAAAGCTCTGTCTTCGTCTGTTTTTTGAAACTGGTAAGGCATAAAACCCCTCGGGATGGTTCCCTCAACCGGAGGCTGCATTGTTCTTCCGTTTTTAAATACCGGATTTTCAGTATAACTTTCGTAAGCGCGGGACTCAATCAGGTCTCCGGCATAATCCCACCCGGTTGTCCGACGGTTATAATCGCATGACGAAAGCAAAACCAGCATTAACCCGATCAGTGTAATTGATTTTAAAGTTCTTTTTGCGTTGGAAAAACAGACGCCTTTATTTTGTATTTTCAACTTCATATTGTTCAATCTAAAAAAGTCAGTTTTATTCAATTTCGCCGTATTCAGTTATTATTGAATTGATTGCCTCAGTATTTAATCCCATACTTTTTTTATCGATCACCATAACAAATCTGTCATCGGTTGCGCGTTCGTGATAAATATCAGGAACTTTTCCGGGAAATACTTTTGACCGAATTGAAAAGGTAAGAAGAGTAAGTATGGTTATAGAAAGTATAGTTGCCACAATGGTAACAACAATAAACGACGGGAATGAGTTAAATGGTTTTCCTCCATAATTTAACGGCCAGCTAATTGAAGCAGCATAAGTTAAAAACGAAAGTATCCCGATTGCGGCAAACAATCCGTAGAAAAACGCCGCGTGAGTTATCCGCGTTTTATTTCCCATTCCTTCCAGTATTTCGTGAACGGGATAAGGTGTGTAAACTTCAAGCGGAAGAACTCCCTTTTCCTTCACTTTATCGAAAGCTGAAACCAAACTTTCCTCATCCTTAAAAACACCAAGAATATAATCTTTATTCATGATCGTTGTGTTTTAAATTTTCATTGCGTGGTTTATCAAATTTGGCCACACTTTTCAATTCAGAAATTGCAATCATCGGAACAAACCGGAAGAACAAGAGAACACCGGTAACAAATATCCCGAGCGTACCAACAAAGAACCCGATTTCAACCAAAGAGGGTGAATATGAGACCCAGCTTGAAGGCAGATAATCGCGGCTTAATGAAGTAACAACGATATTAAACCGTTCGAACCACATTCCGATATTAATAATTATAGAAATCACGAAAACAACCCACATTCTGCGACGCATTCCTTTAAACCAGAAAAGTTGAGGTATAACTGCGTTTGACACAAACATTGCCCAAAACTGAAATGAATATTCACCAAAAAGCCGATTGTGGAAAAACATGTACATTTCATATTCTGATCCTGAATACCAGGCTATAAAAATCTCGGTTAAATAAGCAGTTCCCATTATTAGCGATATAAAAATCAAAACCCTGCAAACCGCATCGATATGTGAATCGGTAATAAAATCATTCATTTTATACAAACCGCGCATGGTTACAACCAAAGTGAGAACCATTGCAAAACCCGAGAAAATTGCACCAACAACAAAATAGGGAGGGAAAATGGTTGTATGCCAGCCCACTTCAACAGAAACGGCAAAGTCGGTAGAAACAATTGAATGGACTGAAACCACAAGTACAGCAGCAATACCGCCCAATATAAAACTCAAACCCTCGAAGCGGAGCCATTCTCTGCTTGACCCTGTCCAGCCAAATGCAAAAACACCATAAACAGCTTTTTTAATTTTCGATTTTGCCGTATCGCGAATGGTTGCAAAATCGGGTAACATACCAAAATACCAAAAACTTGCTGAAATCAGGAAATAGGCTGAAATAGCCACAAAATCCCAAAAAAGCGGCGAGTTGAAATTTACCCAAAGTGGTCCGCGTGTATTGGGATATGGGAAAATATAGAAAAACAACCAGGGCCGCCCCATGTGCATTAATGGGAACAAACTGGCACAAATCACAGCAACTACAGTCATTGCTTCTGCTGCGCGGTTAATTGCAGTTCTCCATTTTTGACGCAATATTAAAAGGAAAATAGAAAATGCAGTTCCTGCGTGGCCAATACCGATCCACCACACAAAGTTGATAATTGCCCAACCCCAGGCAACGGAATTATTAACACCCCACATTCCAATTCCTTTTGTCAAGGTCAGGAAAATGGAATAGCCACCAATCCCAAACATTATCAATCCTACAAGAATAGCAAAATACCACCAAACTGGTGTTTTTGCATGTATTGGTGCAATAATTTCTTCCGAAATCTGCCCAAGACTTTTATCTCCGGTTATTAATCTTCCGCGTACCTCTGAATTATACATAGGCTTTTATACTTTTTTATTTCTTACTTTAGTTAAATATCCGACCGATGGTAAAGTGTGTAATTCCTCTAAAAGATGATAATTTCGTTCGTTTTTCATGTATTTCGAAATTTTACTTTCAGGGTTGTTCATATCGCCAAAAACCAATGCGTTTGCCGGACACGATTGTACGCAGGCAGTTTGTATTTCCTGGTCTTCGAGCAATCGACCCTCAACTTTTGCTTTAATTTTTTTCTCCTGAATGCGCTGTACACAAAACGAACATTTTTCAACAACCCCTCTTGAACGGACAGTAACATCGGGATTTAAAACCATTCGGCCCAAATCGCTGTTCGAAGCAAAATCAAATTCATCATTTTGCACATATTGGAACCAGTTAAACCGCCGGACTTTGTAGGGACAGTTATTTACGCAATACTTCGTCCCCACACAACGGTTGTATGCCATTTGGTTCAAACCTTCTTCGCTGTGCGGAGTTGCTGAAACCGGGCAAACATTCTCGCAGGGTGCGTTGTCGCAGTGCTGGCACATTACAGGTTGATGAAAAACTTCAGGATTTTCGGCATCGCTTGAGAAGTAACGGTCAATGCGAATCCAGTGCATAATCCGTCGGTTCCTGACCTGTTCCTTACCAATTACCTGAATATTATTTTCAGCCTGACAAGAAACTGAACAATTACCACAACCTGTACAAGATGAAAGGTCAACAGCCATTCCCCAGTGGTGTCCTTTAAACTCAGCTTTCGGATACAAGGTAACTGCATGTTCCTCGTGTTTCGCCTTTAATTCATTTCCCGATGATGGGTTTGATTGCCATTTATCGAAATTTGTTTCGCGAACAATCGGGCGGCCTTCCATTGAATGGTGCGTTTGCGAGATAGCAAGTTCGTATGTTTTCCCGGTTTTTTCTATTGTTGCCCCAGCCAACCATAATTTTTTAGCTCCGTTCTCAATAATTGTCAGCGGGAACATATTTTTCCCAACTCTGTCTCCAACTTTTCCGGCAATCACTCTTCCGTAGCCAAGTGCAACCGAAATTGTATCTGCTGCCTGTCCTGGCTGCACTACAACCGGAAGCTCAATTCCGTTTACAGAAATCACCGATTCGTTTTGAATATCATTTTCAACAGCCCAATTTACCGGAACAGCAGCAAAATTGTCCCAGCTAACTTTTGCAATTGGATCGGGTAATTCCTGTAACCACGGATTATTTGCATTGTTTCCGTTGCTTAAAGCAACACTTTCATAAAATGCTATTTCCCATCCACTATTTGCTGGTTTTATTCCCGAGATTGATTCCGACAAACCATTTTCAGAATAAATTAATTCTGAAGCAGTAAAGTTTCCAGGTTCAAAGACCCCGATTTGCAAAGTGCTGTTCCAAAACATTCTGCTGTCAGCAAATTCTGATTGTTTATTCATGAAATTTTCGATCCAGTAGTTTTTAAGGAACGCATAAAAGTCTGCGTTTTCCAAACCACTCCATTTTAAAAGCGACTCCTGCACCTGGCGACTATCGAAAAGTTTTGAAATTGTGGGCTGTGCCAAACTGAAACTCCCGGTTTTTGGTTCGGCATCGTTCCAGGCTTCCAAATAATTTGGTGCTGGACAAACCCAGTGGCAGGTTGCCGTTGTTTCATCGTCTTTTTCAGCAAATGAAACAGAAAGCTCCAAACCTTCAAATGCCTGTTTTATTTCGGAACCTGCCGGATGGTTGTAAACAGGGTTAACTCCCCAGCAAATTACACCGGCTATGGTTTTATCTTTTAATTCTGAAATAAAGGTTTCAAATTCTGAATCGATTCCCTGATGGGTATTTAATGTTTTGCCCGTTAATACAGTTTTTCCGTAATTGCCCAGCAAATTATTTACTGCATTAATAATGATCTGAACATCGACATTGTTACTGCCCGAAACAACCAGCGATTTTCCTTCATTTTCAAGAAGATCTGCAACCAAACCACTTAAATCATAAGTTGATGCAGGTGTTGTAACTGATGAAAAACCTTTGGCTTTTAAAATTGCATTATACAAACTGGCAACCAGCACAGCTTCTTCTGATGGTTTAATGGGAACACGTACATCGGCATTTGAGCCTGTAATCGACATTCCACTTTCAAAATGGTAGTGCCGGCTCATTTCATCGCCTGCTTCCAACAGTTTCCTTCCGGCAGAATATCCTTTTGTATATTCAATATTTGATAGCCAGGTTCCCAAAAAATCGGCACCAAAACTCACAATTACTTTTGCTTTTTCAAAATGGTAATCGGGCACAAAAGCTTTTCCGAAACTCAATTCGTTCGCTTTTAAAATCCCTGTTGCCGAAACAGCATCATATTGCAACCACTGGGCATTTGGGTTTTCAGCCAAAAACTTGTTTATCACCGCTTTTGTTGATGGCGAAATGATGGTAGAAGTAAGTAAAACCAACTTTCTGCTATCCCTTTTCAGCTGGCCAATTTTATTTTCGATATATCCGTCAACTTCTTCCCAGGTTGTTGGTTCGCCACGTTTAATGGGTGTTTTAAACCGAAAATCGTCATACAGATTTAAAACTGAAGCCTGAACACGAGCGGAGGTTCCTTGTTGTGAAACCGGAGAAAGACTGTTCCCTTCAATTTTTATTGGCCTTCCGTCACGAACTTTAACCAAAACGCTGCAATATTCATTTCCTTCGAAATAAGAAGAAGCATAATAATTGGCCATTCCAGGCGTAACTTCTTCGGGTTTTATAAGAAACGGAATTGCTTTGTGCACAGGTTTTGTGCAACTTGCAACCAAACTGGCGGCAGCCACACTAAAACCAAATGTTTTAAGGAAATCGCGCCGCGATGCCGGTTGATTATGAATTCCGGCACGTTTTGCATCGACTTCCAATCGCATCTCGGCTTTCCTGAAACTAACAGGATCATTTAATTCTTCAATACTTCTCCAATATTTTGTCATAATCTGATTTTCAATCCTTGAACCTTGAACTTGAAATTTTGAACTTTAAAACACTATACTAATAATGACATTTCATACAATCGTTTGCTCCAATTTGCTCGGCAGTAATTGAGTCAATTTTACCTGTCCTCAAATCTTCATGTAGTTTTATATACTGATCGTAATAAGGGTTTTCTGCAAACTGTACTTTTGTTTCGCGATGACAATTAACACACCAACCCATTGAAAGGTCATTTTGCTGTTTCATTATATCCATTTCCTGCACCTGTCCATGACATTGGGTACAATCAAGTTTCCCCGAGCCAACATGAACCGCATGACTAAAGAAAACATGCTCCGGCAAATTATGTATCCGAACCCATTCAATTGGTTGCTTTTTTTCAACTGCATCCACAATTTTGGCAATTTCAAATTTACCGCTGTTTGTTCCTTCGCGGATAATTACATGGCAATTCATGCACAGGTTTGTTGCCGGAATACCGGCCGATTTTCCATGTTCAACTGTTGTATGGCAATATTTACAGTCAATTCCATTATCGCCTGCGTGTACTTTATGTGAGAACTTAACAGGTTGATCGGGAGCATAATCCTGCTGACGCCCAAGTCGCATTGCATCGGTAGAAATAATTTTAACCTGCCAGCCGAATGCGCCTAAAAGAACTAAAACCGGAATAAATTTCCATTTTAATTTTCGCAGGAAAATGAGTTCAATAATTGCCCATGTTAGAAGTAACCCTAAAAACAGAAATAATAACAGATTGTCGATACTTGGTTTTACGTGGGCTTGTCCTTTTTGCGCCAAATTATCAAGATATGCTTTTACTTCTTTCAGGTTTTCATCATCAATATTAAAATTTTTATGAGAGGCCTCCATTTTTATTCCTGAAGGCTGCATAATTACTTGTTTAAATGCTGCGAAATCTTTGTCGGCATATTTTAAAGCAATATCACGCGCACTTGGATTCCAGTTTAGTGTATCGGTTTGTTTCAAGGTGTGGCACGAAACACACGATTGATATTTTATATCGAAGGGTAGTAAACCCATAAAAATACGCTCACCCCGATTTATTTCGTCATGCGAATGACCATTGGATACAACAGAATGTTCTTCAGATTTTTCCGACAAACCACTGTCACCGGGCACTACTTTATTAGTATCTGTCAATTCTTCCGTAGTACTTTTCAACGTATCGGCAGGAATTGTATCCTGCGCCAATAAATTAGAGGTAAATGCAAAACAGGAAATAAAAAAAAACAGGAAAATAAAGTTTGACTTGCTTTTAAGATTCACTTTCCTCTGAAAAAATTCTCTCATACTGCTCAGTTTAGTAATAAACACAATGGTTTTTTATAAAATCACTCTTTTAACAAACGTTACAAGTAAAAGGTTTCTCAATTTAGGTAAAAAAAACCATAAAATATTGACAGCTCTGATTTGTAATGCTTTCATTTAAAAATATATAAGAAAAATTACCAACAAATGTTTATATGATTATTGAAATTGAATTTAAGTAACGATTTGATTTTAAGAAAAAAGAAGAATAAAAAACAAAAAGTAATGAGGAGCATTGGTAAAGATTGATTTTCGTAGTGCTAAAAATTCATAAGAGAGGTATTTTTTCAGGAAACTAAAAAAGCACTGAAAAGGAAGCATTTTTTTCTAATTTTATCGCCACTCAAAAACAAACGTGAAAAATAAATTAAACTCAATCTCGGCTTTTCAGTTTTACCAGTTGGTGAGGTATGCAACATTAATTTTAATTGGTGTTGTTTTTACAAAAACTGCAATTACACAAACCGAAATTGGTGAATATGAAACCTTTGTTTTTATTGCCAGTGCTGTAAGTTATTTTTGGCTCAACGGATTACAGAAAGCGCTGCTGCCCGTTTCGGCAACAAACAAAGACACCAAATCACACATTTTCAGTGCATTTGTAATACTTCAATTATTTAGCATTTTAGCGGCAGTCTTTTTGTTTTTAATGCAGCCTGTTTTTTCAGAGTTTCTGTTAAACGGTAAAAATATTCCCGAAATCGGGCTGCTCGTGGTTTTTATAGTTTTTGGAGTTCCGGCAAACCTGATAGAATATTATTATATCATAAAAAAGCGAAATGTAGCAATTGTAGTTTACAGTGTTGTTTCATTTTCGGTACAACTAATATTGGTCACTCTCCCGGCAATTTTGGATTATGGAATTTCGGCAGCTTTAAAAGGACTGGTTTTGTCGGCTGTTTTGCGTTATATATGGCTACTAATTATTCTTATTACAAACCGGGAGATACACTATTCCAATTCGTTTGTAAAAGAACATTTGAAACTGGGCGGACCACTTATTCTGGCAACATTTTTAAGCGGGTCGGCACAATTTGTTGATGGATTTATTGTTACGTCGTATTTCGATGAAGGTACGTTTGCTGTATTTCGTTACGGTGCCCGCGAATTACCGCTTGCAATGCTGTTGGCAAATGCTTTAAGCACCGCGATGCTTCCTGATTTTGCCCTCGAAAATCAACTCAGGTTAAACCTGCAAAAACTAAAACAAAGTGTAACGCGGCTTTCCCACTTCCTTTTCCCTTTTACAGCAGTATTATTATTAATAACCCATTCGGCCTTCCCCATCATTTTTAACTCAAAATTTTCTGAAAGCGCCACTATTTTCAACATTTATCTTCTAATAATAATCAGCAGACTAATGTTACCCCAGACTTTGTTAAACGGATTGAAAATTATGAAACCAATAATGACCGCAGCACTTCTTGAATTAATTGTGAATGTTTCAATGAGTTTAATATTGGTGCAATTTTTGGGAATTAACGGCATTGCCTATGCCACTTTTATCGCTTACTTTTTTGAAAAAATATATCTTTCGATTGAAGTTAAAAGAAAAATGAATGTAAGCATTAATGAATATATTCCATTAAAAATTTATACGATTTACTCATTAACCATTTTGGCTATTTTTGTTTTAGTTGAATTTATTATTTGATTAAACAGAATCTTGAAACTCGAATCTAAAAATCTAATATCTTAATTATGGATTTTATT